>NZ_LKGW01000067.1:0-316 GCF_001467335.1 Pseudomonas sp. ICMP 10191 | reverse complement strand
CGTACCTGTGCCTCAAACAGGTGCTGAATGCACAGGTCCGTCGGGTAGTCCTGGCGGGTCTGGTTGAAGGTCTCCAGCAGCAGGTTGCGCTCGGCGGCGGGCAGCACATCCAGCTGCGTAACGTCCATCTGTGGTGTGTGCGCCAGCGCGTCGGTCAATTGCTCAAGCGCACACTGCATCATGGCGCCCAGACGTTGCGGATCCGCGGGCTGAACGCTGTGTATCATCAGGCTGAGGTCACTGCCGTAATCATTGACCGACAGGCACAACGGGTAATTGGTGCGCTCGGAGCTGTCGAGCAGGCGCAGGCCCGGCC
>NZ_LKGW01000066.1:0-319 GCF_001467335.1 Pseudomonas sp. ICMP 10191 | reverse complement strand
GGCCAGAGAGCCGGCGTTTTTGCACCCGTCCTCAACACAGCGATGAGCAAGTATCAGATCGTGACCCCGCTGCGCACCGCGGCGTTCATCGCCCAGGTTGGTCATGAGTCCGGTCAGCTGCGTTACGTCCGCGAGTTGGGCGGCAGCGCCTACCTGTCGAAGTACGACNGTGACTGGGCGTGCCAACTACGAGGCTTGCGGTGAGGCACTGGGCCTGGACTTGGTCAACCATCCCGAATTGCTCGAGCTGCCGCAGCACGCCGCGATGTCGGCGGCGTGGTTCTGGCACCGGGCCGCGCTCAATACGCTGGCCGACAAG
>NZ_LKGW01000065.1:0-318 GCF_001467335.1 Pseudomonas sp. ICMP 10191 | reverse complement strand
CCCAAGTTTTGGGTGCCATACGACACCGCTTATGACAGCGACAACAAGCGGATGTCCGAGCGTTTCCAAGCCTGGCTGAACTCGAAACACCTTGAGGTCACGGATGGTGCCGAGATCGATTACCGCGAAATCCTCGAAGACACCAAAGAGGCGAACAAACACGCACCGCTACGCGAGTCGCCGATTGACCCTCACGGTGCTACTGGGTTGAGCCATGACCTAGACGACGAGGGTTTCAATCCGATCACCATCACCCAGAACTACACCAACATGTCTGACGCCATGAAAGAGCTGGAAGCGGCTATCACCGCTGGAAGG
>NZ_LKGW01000064.1:0-319 GCF_001467335.1 Pseudomonas sp. ICMP 10191 | reverse complement strand
GCTTCTAGACCGCGCCCTCAGTCGTTTTTTTACACCCGCGAAATTAAAAATTCTGGAGTTGCGCGATGGGAGGTACCGCCACGGTCGCCGGCCGTGGTCGCAAACCCAAGCCGACCGCCAAGAAAGCACTAGCCGGAAATCCCGGCAAACGCGCGCTGAATAAGGCCGAGCCCGCTTTTTCGAAGATCACAAATGTTGATCCGCCCGAATGGCTCAGCGACCGCGCTTCGCAGATGTGGAAGATGATTGTTCCCGAGCTTCTGCGTGAAAACGTGGTCGCGATAACTGATTTACACAACGTCGAAGCGTTCTGCGTTGC
>NZ_LKGW01000063.1:0-324 GCF_001467335.1 Pseudomonas sp. ICMP 10191 | reverse complement strand
AGCCCATGCCTTGCGCAAGCAGGGCGTTCAGCCGGATTCGCGGGTCGGGATCTGTGTCGAACGCGGCGTGGAGATGGTCGTCGGGTTGCTGGCAATCCTGAAGGCGGGCGGCGGGTATGTGCCACTGGATCCGGCCTATCCAGCGGAACGTATAGCCTACATGCTGCAGGACAGTGCTCCGACCGCAGTACTGGCGCAAACCGCGACTCAGGGCTTACTGGCCGACGTTTCGGCGCCTTTGATCAATCTTGATCTAAGTGATTGGCAGGACCAATCCGTCCAGAATCCGCAGGTGCCAGGGCTGACCTCGTCGCATCTGGCGTA
>NZ_LKGW01000062.1:0-327 GCF_001467335.1 Pseudomonas sp. ICMP 10191 | reverse complement strand
CCGATCACCATCACCCAGAACTACACCAACATGTCTGACGCCATGAAAGAGCTGGAAGCGGCTATCACCGCTGGAAGGTTCCACCATGACGGCAATCCGATAATGACCTGGTGTATCGGCAACGTGATCGGCAAAAACATGCCCGGTAACAACGACGTAGTACGGCCCATCAAACAGGGCGATGACAACAAGATCGATGGCGCTGTTGCACTGATCATGTCGGTCGGGCGGGCGATGATGCAAGTCGTTGCCGGCGATGGCGGCGTGGACCGATTCATGGATTCAATCCGGGACCCAATATTCGAATGAACACAGCATCAATCATTT
>NZ_LKGW01000061.1:0-340 GCF_001467335.1 Pseudomonas sp. ICMP 10191 | reverse complement strand
GGTGTGGAAATGATGGTCGGCCTGCTCGGTGTGCTCAAGGCAGGGGCGGCTTATGTACCGCTGGACCCTGCCTATCCGGCCGAGCGACTGGCTTACATGATCACCGACAGCCAGCCAGCGGCGTTGCTGACCCAGCGTGATCTGCGCAAGCGCTTGCCGACCCTGACCTTGCCACTGGTGTTGCTCGACGGCGATCAGCGCGCCACCTTTACCGAGCGTGACGACAACCCGGTGGTGGAAGCCCTCAGCGTGCGCAACCTGGCGTATGTGATCTACACCTCGGGCTCCACGGGCAATCCGAAGGGCGTGATGATCGAACATCGCGGCCTGGTCAACTACA
>NZ_LKGW01000060.1:0-341 GCF_001467335.1 Pseudomonas sp. ICMP 10191 | reverse complement strand
ACCAGCGTCAACGGCGTCTGCGCCGAGAGCCGGGCGTTCGCCACCTGACGTGCCAGACCTTGCAGCGTCGGCTCGGCAAACACATCCCGCAGTGCCACCTCGACTTCGAAGCGCTGACGCAGACGCGACACCAGTTGTACCGCCAGTAACGAATGCCCGCCCAGTTCGAAGAAGTGGTCTTCACCTGCCGGCGCCTCGTAATCACGACTGGCATAAGCGTCGTCCTCCGGCGCTGGCAATGCCCGTCGGTCCAGCTTGCCGCTCGGCGTTTGCGGGAAACGCGCCAGCGTTACGAAGGCACTCGGAATCATGTACTCCGCCAGCCCTTGCGACAGTTGCTC
>NZ_LKGW01000059.1:0-347 GCF_001467335.1 Pseudomonas sp. ICMP 10191 | reverse complement strand
CCAGAATTTTTAATTTCGCGGGTGTAAAAAAACGACTGAGGGCGCGGTCTAGAAGCCAAAGGGACCAGACTTTTGACCCTCCCCCATCGCACCAGACTGGTGCGCGCACCATATCGGTGCATTCTCGTGAAATTCGACGAGAATTGTTCTCGTTTCGGTCAGCGAGGCCGGGCTGCCTGGGTGTTTGCCTGCCAGTTGGATCGATCCCAGAACAGGTCCATGTCACCCTTGTGAGGAACGATGTGATCAACGTCTGTCGACGCTGTTACACGCCCAAGGCGCTCGCACTCTACGCAGAGCGGATGCTTAGCCAAGAAGCCCTTGCGCGCCTGTTGCCACTTGTAGCT
>NZ_LKGW01000058.1:0-348 GCF_001467335.1 Pseudomonas sp. ICMP 10191 | reverse complement strand
GAAAGGCGAACAGCCACGGCGCAGCACCCATCTGGAGCGCGACCCGATAGGCCGTTTGCTGGCCAAACTCAACGACGACGCGCGTCAGGACTACACCTATGACGACGGCGACCGACTGCTGTCAATCGAGCGCAAACCGACGGACACCGGCAGAAAACTGGGCGTCACCGCCGAGAAACTGGAATTTGCCTACGACCTGCTGGGGCGACTGACCACAGAGACCACGCCGCAAGGCGCGCTGGCCTACGACTACGATCCACTGAGCAACCTAACCACGCTGACCCTTCCTACCGGCCAGCACCTGAACCACCTGTACTACGGCAGCGGTCATCTGCATCAGCTCAACCT
>NZ_LKGW01000057.1:0-155472 GCF_001467335.1 Pseudomonas sp. ICMP 10191 | reverse complement strand
GGAGAGGGAGGCTGGTTGAAGGAACTTAGTGTGCCAAGGGTGGGGACAGTTGGCTATTTTTGCAGCGCCTCCCTAGGTATGGATGTGCTAAACAAACCAATAAAAGCGGTACCAACCTACCAGACGGAGAAAATTGCATTGCCGACCGTTCAGATCAAAAGAGAGTTTCTGGATGACCAATTATAACTATAATCGCTCCCGTCAAGCTGGCGATACCGAACATCAATCCAGCACAAGTATTTTTTATCTTGCACCACTTCCTTTAATAACGGGCGTGGCGGTTACTAGCCCGCAACAACTCCATCAAGCCACCAATGAAATTTATCTTGACTTTGCGATGGGCGTTCCAAAAATAGAATTTTCAGTTCGCTGTTACCTAGGCGTTATAGTGGGCATCGCTTTGTTCATTTTCACGATATGTCTTGGGCTCGGAGCCCTTGATCATATAAATACTGGGCGCCCGGTGTTCGAAATCGTAGTCACCGCCTTTTCACCTAATTGGCCTATTTGGGGGTTCTTTTCATTTTTGATAAGCAGCTACGGCTTATTTTTACTTCAAGCTATTCACCAAATCTCCACTCCCCCCATCCGCTTCAACCGTCAGCGCCGCGAGGTGGCCTATGTCGCCAAGCGTGGCCAACCGCCCCGGTTTATCCCTTGGGAAGAAATAATTGCCTGCGTCAGCAGCAGCACTGTTGCAACGCAGTACGCCACTCAGCAGAAATTCGCTCTGATGATCGGCTTCGTAGACGCCTCGGATAGCCAGGTGATGTGGCTCACGGTGCCTACCTTCACGCTCGGCATGGCAGTCAGCGAGTGGGAAGCGATCCGCGCCTACATGGAAGAAGGCCCGAGCGCCCTGCGAAAGCCCATGATGGGCACTGACCTGGAGGAAGGCACTGTGGCGTTTTTCCACATGTGTCGCCGTGACTACCTGCTTGACCACGGCTGCTTGCGCTACCTGTTCGGCTTTCTGCTGATCCAGTTTTTCAGCGGCTGGACGTTGCCCTGCCACGTCGCCAGCTGGGTCAAGCAACTGCCGAAAACGGCATTTCCCAAAGCAGTACAGGACTGGTCCAAACCCCTGCCCCGCGAACAATGGCAATCTCCTAGCGCCGAGCTGATCAAGGAAAGTGAAGAAGTCCGCAAAAGTCTTCGCAAGGGTATGAGTATCTTCGACTACTTTCTTGAGAAGGAAAAAAATCAGAGCAAAACCGGTGTCTGATCAAGACATGACCACAAGAGGCGCAATACGGTATCAGCCATGATCAATACAACGTATCCGCAATGCGTCCCGGCAACGCCTTGTCATAGGCGTCACCATCGATCTGCTCGGCCGAAACCGCTTTTAGTATTTGCCCGGCAGTCGGCAGCGCGCTGCGTTCGATGTGCCGGGCTGCATCCCATAAACCGGACCTGATGGTTGCCCTGCTGCATTGGAAGTACACGCTGGTCACGGAGATGCGCAGCACCGACCTGGGCATTTGGCCGTTCACTTCGAAACGCGACAACAGTTCGGGCTGAACCGATATCTGCGCTGTTCCGTTGACCCGCAAGGTCTCGCCCACGCCAGGGATGAGGAACAGCAACGCGACACGTGGGTCGCTGATGATATTGCGCAAGGTGTCGATGCGGTTGTTGCCGCGCCGGTCAGGCAGATAAAGCGTCTTGTTGTCCTCGATATGCACGAAGCCCGCCTGATCACCACGCGGGGACGCATCAAGGCCGTCAGGCCCGGCAGAGGCCAGCACAACAAAGGGTGCCGACTCGATGAAGGGCCGGTAAACCGCGTGAATATGGTCGACTTCCTTGGTCATGGAAGGAGGAGCAATCGGGCCATAGAGCGCTTCCAGTGCCTCGGTGGTGGTCACGAACGCGCTGTTTTCCGGGTTATCCATTGATGTGGTCTCTGCTGGGTGTTTTATCTGCGTGTGTGCTGTCAACTTCGACATATGCAGCATAGGCAAAAATGCCGGGACCAGACCAGCCTCAGAGATTCGTAACAACGCATTACGTCAGAGCAGGCAAACGATAATCCCTCTTATTCAAACCGCACGAGGCTGCTAAGCTTGCACGCCTCGATTTTTCGCCCCGTTGCAGGATGTCTATGATTACGCGGCTCCGTCTATCCCTTGCCTTGCTCACGACTCTGGCCGTGAGCGCATGCGATGACGCCCCGCGTTTCACGCACGCCGAGCCGGGAGAAGCCTTGTCCGCTGGCAGCGCCACCGTCAGGAAGAGCGATCAGAACGCTTTCTCCATGCCCTCGGCCAATCTGTCCCCCGTGCGGCGGCTGGACTTCAGTGTCGGTAACAGCTTTTTCCGCAGCCCGTGGGTGATTGCGCCCTCGACTACCACGGCTCGCGACGGGCTTGGGCCGTTGTTCAACACCAATGCCTGCCAGAACTGCCATATCAAGGACGGTCGCGGTCATCCGCCGGAAGCTGGCGACAGCAATGCCGTGTCGATGCTGGTCAGGCTGTCGATTCCCGATGACCCGGCCTATGCCGACCTTATAAAGCGCAACGGTGTGCTGCCCGAACCGGTTTACGGCGGGCAATTGCAGGACATGTCAAACCCCGGCGTGGCCCCCGAGGGCAAGGTGCGGGTCGAGTACGATGCGCTGACGGTCGAATTTCGCGATGGCACCTCAGTCGAGCTGCGCCAGCCGACCCTCAGGATTACCCAGCTGGGCTACGGCCCCATGCACCCCGAGACGCACATCTCGGCACGCGTAGCTCCGCCGATGATCGGCCTGGGCTTGCTCGAGGCCATTGCCGATGAGGCCATCCTTGCCAATGCCGACCCCGATGACAAGAACGCCGATGGCATCTCGGGACGTCCCAACTGGGTCTGGGACGATGCTCGGCAAAAAGTAGTGATGGGCAGGTTTGGCTGGAAAGCCGGACAGCCAAACCTTAACCAGCAGAACGTGCACGCGTTTTCCGGCGACATGGGGCTGACCACCAGCCTGCGCCCTTTCGATGACTGCACGCCGGCCCAGACCGATTGCCTGGCCGCGCCCAATGGCAATGGTCCGGATGACGAACCGGAAGTCAGCGACAACATCCTGCGTCTGGTGGAGTTCTACACCCGCAACCTGGCTGTTCCAGCACGTCGCAAGGTCGACGACCCGCAGGTGCTGGCAGGCAAGAACCTGTTTTTCCAGGCGGGCTGCCAGCAATGCCACACCCCCTCTTTCAAAACCCGTAGCGACGCCGCCGAGCCTGAGCTGGCCAATCAGGAGATTCGCCCGTACAGCGACTTGCTGCTGCACGACATGGGCGAAGGGCTGGCCGATAACCGTACCGAGTTCCAGGCCAGCGGAAGTGAGTGGCGCACCCCGCCCTTGTGGGGGCTGGGCCTGACCGGCACGGTAAGCGGACACACCCAACTGTTGCACGACGGTCGCGCACGTAATGTGCTTGAGGCGATACTCTGGCACGGCGGCGAAGCCCAGGCGGCAAAGCGCCAGGTTCTGGCTTTTGACGCACAGCAACGTGAAGCGCTGCTGGCCTTCCTGAATTCGTTATGATTGCGCCCTTTGCAGAATCTTCCTGTTCAAACATCGTTCTTTCAAAAATAAGGAGCCGGACATGTTCCGACCCAAGTTGTTGCTGACCAGCCTTGCGGCACTTGCCTTGGGTGCCTGCTCGCCATCCGATCCTCAGGCCGTGACGTCCGCAGCGATTGCCAAACAGGTCATCCTGCCGACTTACAGCCGTTGGGTGGAGGCTGATCGTCAGTTGGCAGCCAGCGCATTGGCGTTCTGCCAGGGCAAGACTGATCTGGCCACAGCCCGCGCCGACTTTCTGAAAGCACAGAAGACCTGGGCAGAGTTGCAACCGCTGTTGATCGGTCCTCTGGCCGAAGGCAACCGCGCCTGGCAAATACAGTTCTGGCCGGACAAGAAAAACCTGGTGGGCCGTCAGGTCGAGCAACTGGTGACTGCACAGCCACAGATCACCGCTCAGGAACTGTCCAAGGCCAGTGTCGTGGTGCAGGGTTTGTCCGCCTACGAATACATCCTCTTCGACGCTGACATCGACATGGCCAATGCCGAGCAGAAAGCGCGCTACTGCCCGCTGCTGATGGCCATCGGTGAGCGCCAAAAGCTGCTTGCCGAAGAAATCCTCAACAGCTGGAACAGCACCGACGGCATGCTCGCGCAACTGAGCAAGTTCCCCAATCAGCGCTACGCCGACTCCCACGAGGCGATTGCCGAATTGCTGCGGGTTCAGGTCACCGCGCTCGACAGCCTGAAGAAGAAACTTGGCACGCCACTGGGTCGTCAGAGCAAGGGGCAGCCGCAGCCATTCCAGGCAGATGCGTGGCGCAGCAAGTCGTCGCTCAGCAGCCTGGAAGCCAGCCTGATCAGCGCCGAAACGGTGTGGACCGGTGTCGACAACAAGGGATTGCGCAGCCTGCTGCCCGCCGAGCAGAAACCGCTGGCCGACAAAATCGACGCCGCCTACGCTAACAGCCGAAAATTGCTGTCGGAACTCAAGCCGCCACTGGCCGACCTGCTGGCCACGGATGCAGGACGCCAGCAACTCAATGCGTTTTACGACAGCCTGAACGCCGTGCACCGCCTGCACGAAGGCGAGCTGGCCAAGGCACTCGGCATTCAGTTGGGTTTCAACGCCAACGACGGCGATTGATCAAGAGGTACATGTGATGTTGCGACGTCAGGCCATGGCGCTCGGCAGTCTTCTGCGCAGCGCCTGCACGCTGGGTGGCTGGACACTGTTCCGGCAGAAAGACACACGCCCCTTATTGCTTTCCGCTCGCGACGATGGCGACGGAAAGCACTATGCGGTGGGTTTCAGGCTCGACGGGACGCAGGTATTCGCGACCCAGGTGGGCCAGCGCTGCCACGACATCATCAATCATCCCGACCTGCCACTCGCGGTGTTCATCGCCCGTCGTCCTGGCACTGAAAGCTACCTGATCGATCTGCGCGATGGCCGCTTGCTGCAAACCATCGTTTCGCAGCCTGACCGCCACTTCTACGGCCATGCGGTGATCCATCGCGACGGCGAATGGCTGTATGCGACGGAAAACGACACCCGTGACCCAGGCCGCGGCTTATTGGGCATCTACCGCTTCGTTGACGAGCGCCTGGTGCACTCGGCCGAGATCCCCACGCATGGCATCGGTCCGCACCAGGTCTCGTGGATGCCGGACGGTGAAACGCTGGTGATCGCCAATGGCGGCATTCGCACCGAAGCGGAAAGTCGGGTAGAGATGAACCTCGATGCCATGCAACCCAGCCTGGTCATCATGCAGCGTGACGGCACCTTGCTCAGCAAGGAAGCGCTTTCCCAACAGATGAACAGCGTACGCCACATGGGCATCGCCAGCGATGGCACCATCGTCGCGGGTCAACAGTTCATGGGCGACAGCCACGAGTTGGCCGAGCTGCTGGCAATCAAGCGTCCAGGCCAGCCATTCCAGGCGTTTCCGGTGGCAGAGGAGCAATTGCGCGCGATGGCCCACTACACCGCCAGCGTCGCAGTACACAGCGAGCTGCGACTGGTGGCCCTGACGGCACCCCGCGGCAACCGCTTCTTTATCTGGGATCTGGACAGTGGCGCATTGAAACTGGATGCGCCCTTGCCGGACTGCGCGGGCGTGGGGGCTGTGACCGATGGCTTTGTCGTGACCTCAGGCCAGGGACGCTGCCGATTTTATGATTGCCGCAAGGCGCAGCTGCTGGCCCAGCCATTGGACCTGCCGGCCGGGCTGTGGGACAACCATCTTCACCTGGCTGAGGTGGGTTAGATACCGGGCCTGTGAGGGCTTCAGTTTTTAACCCCGGTACCCTGCGCCAGGCTGTACATGAACAGCAAAAGGTCGTGGTCCGGCTGTACGTTCACCAGACTCTTCGCCACGCGTGGCAGTGGGCAGTAGCCCTCGCCATGCTGTGTGGTAAGTATGCGGGTGGACGGTTGTTCAAGCGCCGCCACGGCGACGGTGGCAACTGCCAGCGCACCGAAGATAAACAGACCTCTTGCCATTTCTAGCTTCATGACTCTAAACCTTTGATAGAGCTGCCAAACGCTGCTTGATAAAAGTAGATCAACTTCTGCCAGTCTGCAGCGCTGAATGACGAATGGCGTCGTAGCTGTTTCATGTCGTGTTGGGCTGCGCCTTGCGCGGTAAGGCGACGACGGCCCTTTTCGAGATCGAGCAAGGCGACCTCGACGTTGGCGTCCGGCCCGTCCCCTGTCACCCGCACGAAAATGTGCTTGATGTACAGACAGCTGTGCTGCCAGCGGCCAAGGTGCATGCGGGCCAGAGTGTCTGCCACTTCCTTGAGCACGCGCTCATAGAACAGCTCGCCATGGCGCTCGCGCCCTCCGGCAGCCTGCCATTTTTCAATTTCCTCGAAGCCCTCCAGCGCCACCGTCACCAGCAATGCCCGCCAGGCATTGTCCTCGCCCCGCTCGGCACCGCAAAACACCACTTCGGGGACGACGACGCCAAGCTTGCGAAGCCCCTCAAGCGCCTCGCGCTCACGCAGCACGGTAGGTCGGCCCAGCGGGTGCAGCAGGCTACGGTAGATGTGACCTGTCTGACGTTTGGCATAGAGGGTCTGCCCATCGTCCATGACCAGCCGCTGCACACCACTCTCTCCACCGCGACGCACATTGGGTTCTTCAACCCATTCGCCACGCTGGCTCCAGAACTGATCGAACTCATTCTGGATCGGGTTCACAACTGGTTCTTTCATGGACTGCAAACCCATCTTTTTACCTTTTACGTAGGACATAGACTCGCCACATGGCGTACATGGGCAGGAAATCCATTCGGTTCTGAATGCGAAATCCTGCCTGCTCAAATTCGGTTTCTGCGGTAACAACAGGTAACACAAAACGATTCTGGTAACTTTCCCGCCCAGTTTTCTGCTGACGCTTGTTCTCCAGACGCGCACGCTTCCATGCCTTGAAATTGCCATCCACCCAGAGGGAGACGATCACGCTGTCACGGGTTACGCGTTGAAACTCGCGCAATAGAGCCATCCGGTCGCTGGACTGACCAACATGGTGCAACAAGCGCATGCAGAAGATGCTGTCTACTGCGTTATCAGGCAGGTCGATGGCAAAGGCAGATGTCTGCAAAGGTTGTACCCTTTTTACAACGTCTGCCGGCTGCGAGGCACAGGCGGTGCTGAGCATGTCTGCGGAGTTATCGGCACCGATGATCGAGCGGTTCGGCTTCTCGGCCAACAATGGCCAGAAGCGTCCCGCACCACAAGGCAGGTCCAGCACCAGGCCCGGGTCCCCGGCCATGTGCAGAGCCTTTCTCGCCAGCTGTTCATCGCGATGATGCGACAGCTTGCGCCAGATACCGTCCTGATGCTTTTCCAGGTACTGGCGGGCATGTGTCTTGTCGTACTTTCGGGAAAACTCGAGTTCGATGCGATCGCTCATGAGAGCAGCTCCTGATGTTGATGGGGGCCAAACTAAAGGCACCGCCGTCACCGTCAGGTCATCTGAATGTGAAAAAAATGTTACCTTTTAACGTCAGGTGTTTCGAGATTTTACAGAGAGTTAGAGGCAGTGTGTGGCCAATCGACGAAGTGCAGTCAATTGGCCGCTACCCAATAAGGCCGGTCTACTCGAGAGGAAGGTCAGGGTTTGACCACGTTGAGCGTCACCTTGAACCGGCAACCATGGGGTTCCATAGGGGTGAGATCGACGCTCCATCCCTGATTGGTGCAAATGCGCTGCACCAGTGACAGCCCGAGGCCCAGCCCCTCTCCGCGCTGCTCGTTGCCGCGTACGAAAGGCTCGAACATCGCCTCGCGTTTTTCCTCGGGAATGCCCACGCCACTGTCCTCCACGGTGAAGCTTTCAGCGTGCAGGGTCAGCGCAATGAATCCGTGATCGGTGTAATGCAGCGCGTTGCGCAGCAGGTTGCCCATCACGGCATGCAGGAAGGTCGCGTTGTAACGAATATCGGACAGCTGGTCATCGGCAGGCGGCGTGTAGGTCAACTGCAGCCCCTTGCTCTCTATCGGGTCACGCCACTGGGAGATCAATTGCTCGGCCACCCCGACCAGCGTGGCCTTGGGCGTCATGGCCGGGTCTTCGCGCTGGGTGCGCGCGAGCATGAGGAAGGTTTGCACCAGATCACGCATTTCTTCGCAGGCACGGCCGATACGCTCGACCTGACGACGGCCGCGCAGATCGAGCGCAGGGTTTTCCAGCAGCAGCTCACAAGAGCTGGCCAGCACCATCAACGGCGTACGCAGTTCATGGCTCACGTCGCTGGTAAACATACGCTCACGGATCAGCGCCTGCCGCAAGCGACCCAATGTTGCATCGAAGGCCACCGCCAACTCGCCGACTTCGTCAGCGGCATAGTCGGGCGCCAATGGCGGTGCCAGTCCAAGCAACTGGTCACGGTGACGAACCTGCCGGGCCAGACGTACGACAGGCGCCATGACCCGGCGCGCCAGCACCCAACCCAGAAACACCGCCAGCGCCAGGGCCAGAACGAAGCCGACCAGCACGACGGCGAACAGCACCCGCTCACGCTCTTCAAAATCGCTCTGATCCTGCAACAGGGCGTAATGCCGGCCATCCACCACCTCGATCATGGCGTGGTAGGACAACGGCCCACGGAACACCTCGTGGAAGCCTGGCTCGAGGTGACGAATGTCCTTGGGCAGATCGAAGTCACCCGGACCATTGCTGAAGTAGAACAACTGGTCGGGCTTGGGCCGGTGGCTCCAGTCGCTGACACTGTCCATCAGCATCAGGCGGTTGAGGTCACCCCCGAGGCCGGCGGAAATCAGCTTTTCTTCGACCAGGTGAACGGTGGAAATGATTCCGATGGCGAACGACCCGGCGACCAGTGCACTCATCAATGCAAAGGCAATGATGATCCGTTGGGCAAGACTCTGTTTAAACTCCATCCCGGCCCTCGGCCAAGCGATAGCCCACGCCATGCACGGTCTGCAACAGCGGTTTGCCAAACGGTTTGTCGATCACCTGACGCAACTGGTGCACATGGCTGCGCAGGCTGTCGCTGTCCGGGCAATCGTCGCCCCACAGGGCTTCTTCCAGAATCTCGCGGCGCAGTACATGCGGGCTCTTCTGCATCAGCACGGCGAGCAGCTTGAGCCCGACCGGGTTGAGCTTGAGCATGCGCCCCTCACGTGTCACCTCGAGGGTGTCAAGGTCATAGACCAGATCGGCCACCTGCAAGGTACGCCGCCCGCCGCCTTGGGCACGACGCAATACCGCTTCGATCCGCGCGGCCAGTTCAGACAGGGCGAATGGCTTGAGCAGGTAGTCGTCAGCACCGGAGCGAAAACCCTGTAGGCGGTCGTCCAACTGATCGCGGGCAGTCAGCATGATGACTGGCGTGTCGCGCCGGGCATCTTCGCGCAGGCGCTTGCACAAGGTGTAGCCGTCGATACCGGGCAGCATGATGTCGAGAACGATCAGGTCATAGTGCTCGGTGGCTGCCAGATGCAGTCCTGAGAGGCCATCCTGGGCGCAGTCGACGGTATAGCCTTTCATGCCCAGGTAATCGGCCATGTTCGCCAGGATGTCGCGGTTGTCTTCAACCAGAAGAATTCGCATAAAGCACTCTCATATGCAGTTTGGGCTGGCGCAGCTTAAGACGAAGTGGGCGTCAGGGCCAGCGCCGATATGGCATGACGATTTTTTCACCTATGATTCATAAGGCTCATGACACACTTTGAGACGAACCGTCGCACACAATAATCGCGGCATGCCCTTCAAAGATCTGGATTCGATATGTCGAAAACCGTCGCCCCACCCTACTCCCGTTCGATCAACCCGTGGATTTACCTGGGTATCCCCATTGCCGTGGCGCTGATCCTCATGCTGCTGGAACTGACGTCACTGGACATGGACATCGCCAAGCTGGCCTTCGATCCCGTCAGCGGGCAGTTCATCGGCAGGCACAGTTATTTTCTCGAAGACGTTCTCCACGACCGCGCCAAACAGCTGGTCATGGTATTCGGCGCTTTGGCCATGATCGGCTTCGCGGCGTCCTTCAAGGTAGAGCGCCTGATCCCGTGGCGCAGAGAGTTGGGTTGCCTGGTGCTGTCCATGGCGCTTTCCACCGCCTTCGTTACCCCGGTGAAAGTGGTGACTTCAGTGCAATGCCCCTGGAGCCTGAAAGAATTCGGTGGTCAGGAAACCTACAGCGAACTGTTGAGCCCACGCCCTGCGACCGATAAACCAGGACGCTGCTGGCCGGGCGGGCATGCGGCGACCGGCTTTACCCTGTTCGCACTGTTCTTCGCCCTTCGCGACCGTCGCCCACGGATGGCGAAAATGGGTCTGGCTCTGGCGTTTGGCTTGGGAACTGTTTTCTCTGTCGGGCGAATGCTGCAAGGTGCGCACTTCTTTTCCCATAACATCTGGACCGCAGTGTTCTGCTGGCTGATCTGCCTGGGGGTTTATTACTTCGTGCTTTATCGTCCCGAACCCAAGGGCCTCGCGAACAGCAACATACAACCGACGCACTGATTGGTCCGGCACAGAAAGTCCATAAAAAAACCCCGCACAAGGCGGGGTTCTTTATGGGTGTAGCTTAAGGGGTAAAGCCGGCTTACATCATGCCGCCCATACCACCCATGCCGCCCATGTCCGGCATGCCGCCGCCTGCTGGCTTGTCTTCAGGCACGTCAGCGATCATCGCTTCGGTGGTGATCATCAAGCTGGCGATGGAGGACGCGGCCTGCAGAGCAGAGCGAGTCACTTTGGCCGGGTCAAGGATACCCATTTCGATCATGTCGCCGTATTCGCCGGAAGCAGCGTTGTAACCGAAGTTACCCGAACCCTGCTTGACCTTGTCAACAACAACGCTTGGCTCGTCACCGGAGTTGGCAACGATCTGGCGCAGAGGCGCTTCGACTGCACGACGCAGCAGAGCGATACCGACGTCCTGATCAGCGTTGTCGCCTTTCAGACCTTCGATAGCCTGCAGGGAGCGAACCAGTGCCACGCCACCGCCAGGTACCACGCCTTCTTCAACGGCTGCGCGGGTTGCGTGCAGGGCGTCTTCAACGCGGGCTTTCTTCTCTTTCATCTCGACTTCGGAACCGGCACCGACCTTGATCACTGCAACGCCACCAGACAGCTTGGCCAGACGCTCTTGCAGTTTTTCCTTGTCGTAGTCCGAGCTGGTGTCACCGATTTGCTGACGGATCTGGGAGATACGCGAGTCGATATCGGTTTTCACGCCAGCACCATCGATGATGGTGGTGTTTTCCTTGTTCAGGATGACGCGCTTGGCATTACCCAAGTGTTCCAGGGTAGTGGTTTCCAGGCTCAGGCCGATCTCTTCGGAGATAACGGTACCGCCAGTCAGAACAGCGATGTCCTGCAGCATGGCCTTGCGACGATCGCCGAAACCTGGAGCCTTGACGGCTGCAACTTTCACGATACCGCGCATGTTGTTGACGACCAGAGTGGCCAGCGCTTCGCCTTCAACGTCTTCGGCAACGATCAGCAGAGGACGGCCAGCCTTGGCGACTGCTTCCAGAACCGGCAGCATTTCGCGAATGTTGGAGATCTTCTTGTCGACCAACAACAGCAGCGGGCTGTCCAGCTCGGCAACCATGGTGTCCGGCTTGTTGATGAAGTACGGGGACAGGTAACCACGGTCAAACTGCATGCCTTCTACAACAGACAGCTCGTTTTCCAGACCCGAACCTTCTTCAACGGTGATAACGCCGTCTTTGGTCACTTTTTCCATGGCTTCAGCAATGATGTCGCCGATGGAGTGATCGGAGTTGGCCGAGATGGTGCCGACCTGGGCAATAGCCTTGGTGTCGGTGCATGGCTTGGACAGCTTCTTCAGCTCGGCAACAATGGCGATGGTCGCCTTGTCGATGCCGCGCTTGAGGTCCATCGGGTTCATGCCGGCAGCGACGGCCTTCAGGCCTTCGTTGACGATGGCCTGAGCCAGAACGGTAGCGGTAGTGGTACCGTCGCCTGCATCATCGTTGGCACGAGAGGCAACGTCTTTGACCAGCTGCGCGCCCATGTTTTCGAAACGGTCTTTAAGCTCGATTTCCTTGGCAACCGAAACACCGTCTTTGGTGATCAGCGGAGCGCCAAAGCTTTTCTCGATGATAACGTTGCGGCCTTTAGGGCCCAGGGTCGCTTTAACTGCGTCAGCCAGGACGTTTACACCGGCGAGCATTTTTTTGCGGCCAGAATCGCCGAATTTAACTTCTTTAGCAGCCATGATCATTATTCCTTGAATACTTAGTAGTAACGGAAGTCAGCGGGAGCACTCAGCCTTCGACGACAGCAAGAATCTCGTTCTCGCTCATCACCAGCAGGTCTTCGCCGTCTACTTTCACTGTGTTGCTGCCGGAATAAGGGCCGAACACAACCTTGTCACCCACTTTCACAGCCAGCGCACGTACTTCGCCGTTGTCCAGCACGCGGCCGGTACCCACAGCAACGATCTCGCCGCGGTTAGGCTTTTCAGCAGCCGAACCTGGCAGAACGATACCGCCGGCAGTTTTCGTTTCTTCTTCACTGCGACGGATGACGACGCGGTCATGCAGAGGACGAAGCTTCATTGTCGATCTCCTGATTATGTTTGTTTGATCGTCCGGTGAGTGCACCGGCCGGTTTAAATCCGGACTTGCCGGTTACGGTTCGACGCGCGAACCGCAGAATACGGTCTGGCCTTCAGGCCAGAAACCTTGCGGTGACCCATACATAAGGGCGAGCAAAGTGATTACAAGTCTTGGGTAGAAATTTTTTACACCCGAACCGGCTGGTCAAAACGAACGCGGCACCCTGAGGTGCCGCGCTGCCGGGGGGTGTGGAAGATTACTTGTCGCGATGCTCGAACTCGCCTTCGATGACGTCGGGCTCGCGGGTAGGCTGGTGAATCGCCGTCGGGCGATGACTCGACGCACCCTGATTGGCAGGTGTCTGCAAATCATCGGCGAAGGCCCGCTGACGCATGGCCTGATCCTGGGCGCGCTGGCGGACCTTGTTGATCAGCAGACGACGGGTGATCGGCAGCAGGCAGATCACACCCAGAATGTCGCTGATGAAACCAGGCAACAGCAGCAGGCCGCCGCCCACGGCAACCATCAGGCCTTCGAGCATTTCCTGCGCAGGCAACTCGCCACGCGCCAGGCTTTCGCGTGCACGCAGCGCCGTCGCGAAACCGGCCACGCGCATCACGAACAAGCCGAGCATCGACGTCGCGACGACCAGCAGAAAGGTCCAGAGAAAGCCGATGGACATCCCGACACGAACCAGCAGAAACAGCTCAAGTACCGGGAATAATAGAAACAGCAGCAAAAAAACACGCATCAAATGAGTTCCTCAAGGGAAGAATGCCTTCCGAGTAGACCGTATGTGATGTCAGAAGGTCGTTAATTCAAGCTCCCTGCATCTGGCTTACCGCTAAATTATGCGCACAAGTGAGCTGAACCAGGCCTTCACAAACGTGTATCGGTGTATTTCAGGGCTGGCGGCCCACCCGAGACGAACGCGCAAAAACAGCCTATAACGTGCTCTGGCTATGGCATAAGCACTCGCAACCCGCCAGTGATGCCATGGAAACGATCAACTGTGATTGGGCACGCATATGGAATTGAAAGACAAGCTGATAATCATCACCGGCGGCTGCCAGGGGCTGGGCAGAGCCATGGCCGAATACCTGGCCGGCAAAGGCGCCCACCTGGCGCTGCTTGACCTCAATCAGGAGAAACTCGATCAGGCTGTCGCCGCCTGTGAGGCACTCGGGGTCAAGGCTCGCGCTTATCTGTGCAATGTTGCCAATGAAGAACAGGTCGTCGACACGGTCAGCAAGGTCGCCGAGGATTTCGGCGCCATTCATGGCCTGGTCAACAACGCTGGCATTCTGCGTGACGGCCTGCTGGTCAAGGTCAAGGATGGCGAGATGACCAAACTGAGCCTCGCGCAATGGCAGGCGGTGATTGACGTCAACCTGACCGGCGTATTCCTCTGCACACGTGAAGTGGCGGCGAAAATGATCGAGCAGAAGAGTCAGGGCGCGATCATCAATATCTCGTCGATTTCACGTGCGGGCAATATCGGACAGACCAACTACTCGGCAGCCAAGGCTGGCGTGGCGGCTGCGACGGTTACCTGGGCAAGGGAACTGGCCCGCTACGGCATTCGCGTGGCAGGTGTGGCGCCTGGGTTCATTGAAACCGAAATGACCGGCAGCATGCGCCCCGAAGCCCTGGAGAAGATGACCTCAGCGATCCCGCTCAAGCGCATGGGCAGGCCGGACGAGATTGCACACTCGGTGGCTTATATTCTGGAGAATGATTATTTCAGCGGACGCATCCTTGAGCTGGATGGCGCGATGCGAATCTAGTCAGCGCGTAAAAGCAGCGGGCGACGCACAGGGTGTGCGCCGCCCGCCCTTCGCTTACCAGCTTACGCCGAAGCCAGCGGTGTAGCGCGTCTTGTCGACATCGCCATTGCTCGAACCACTGATGACGTTCTTCTCGGCTTTCAGGTTAAGCGACGCCCAGTCGGTCACCTTGTAGCGCAGCCCCGCCTCGACATCCAGCGAGTAATCGGCAACGGAGCTCAGCGGCTTGCCCAGCTCGCCGTTGGTGAAGAATTCGACCTTCTTGCCAATCAGGTAGCGGTTGTAATCCCAGGTGCCGGCAACGGAATAGAAGTTTTCCTTCTCGTCGTTGGAGAACTCGAAATCGGTACGGTTAAGCAGCGCACCGACCTTGAATGCACCCAGTTCGTCATCCCACAGCTGGTAACCTGGACCGGTACCTACGACGCGCTGACGAGACAGATCCTCGACCTTGTCGCGTTTGTAGCTGACGCGGCCGTCCCAGAAGAATTTCTCGGTCAGGAAGCGGTCCAGCGAGTACTCGGCGCTCCAGTTGTCAGTGCCAACCACATCGTCGGTGGTCTCGCGGTTGTAATCGCCCTTGGCGTTGTGACGCCAGTCGCCATGGCGAGCAGAGGTCTTGAAGGCCACGTTGTAATCATTGGTATCGTTTTCGGCCTGCTGGAAATCCAGCGCCGCATCGATGTTGCCTTTCCAGACAAGATCCGTGATAACCGGCTTGGGCTTGATGATCTGATGGATACTTGCCAGATCGACGGTCTTGGGCGCATCGCCATTGGCCAGCACAACCTTGCCGTCATCCGCAGCCTGCAGCGAATTGGAGACTTCGCCGCCATGCTCATCCTGCTTGACCAGCAACGGCTGATCGCTTTTCAGGGTCTTGACCTGTTTCCAGTCCAGCGCGATAGCGCCGCCGTATTCGGTCTGCAGCAGCAACTTGCCGCCGTCGAACACCTTGATTGTGCCGGTCAGGCGGTCGCCATTCTTCAACCAGACGGTATCGGCAAGCAATGGAGTGGAAACAGCAGTGATTGCAAGGCACAACAGGGTTCTGGACAACATAAGCGATAACTAGGCTCTGTAAGGCGGGAATCGGGCATTTTCCTGCGGGGGAGGTGACGGGACGATCCATGTACCACCAAGCACGGTGGTAACTGACAGCCCGGACAACCAAAAGTTCACTGAACGACAATCAATATCGTTTTTATACAGGATTATCGCGTGGCAGACCCGGACTTAACATTACTTTACCCGGCAGGGCAATCGCCGAGCGAGGCACGACGCACCGCTCTCTACCTGACGATGGCGCAGATACCGGAAGGCAAAGTAGTCGCCTACGGGCAACTCGCCGAACTGGCGGGCCTGGGCCGAGCTGCACGCTGGGTGGGCCGTACGTTGAGCCAGTTGCCGGACGGCTCTTCCCTGCCCTGGCACCGGGTTTTGGGCGCCGGTGGTCGGCTCAGTCTGCCGCCCGGCAGCGTTTCCGGTGACGAACAACGGGCACGTTTACGCGCCGAGGGCGTGACCATTGTGAATAATCGGGTTGATATGCAGCGCCATGGCTGGCGTCCCCTATAGCACAGCGGTTAGAGTGCGCCCTTTGTTTTCGTAACCTGAGGCAGATTCCAGCCCATGCCCCGTAAAACCTGGCGCGCCGCGCTCGCCGCATATGCCAGCCCGTCGACATTAGTGTTACTGCTGCTCGGATTCGCTGCGGGCATGCCTTATATGCTGGTCTTTTCGACATTGTCCGTGTGGTTGCGCGAAGCCGGTGTCGCGCGCGAGACCATCGGCTATGCGAGCCTGATCGGCCTTGCCTACGCCTTCAAATGGGTCTGGTCGCCATTGCTCGACCAATGGCGTCTGCCCCTGCTCGGCAAACTCGGGCGACGTCGCTCCTGGCTGGTGCTGGCACAGAGCCTGGTGATTCTCGGCCTGATAGGCATGGGCTTCTGCGATCCGCAGAAGCATTTGTCCTGGCTGATCGCAATTGCCGTAGTGGTGGCCTTCGCCTCCGCAACGCAAGACATCGCCATTGATGCTTATCGCCTGGAAATTGCCCAGGACACGCAACAGGCTGCCCTCGCCGCCAGCTACATGTCCGGCTACCGGGTCGCTGCACTGCTGGCGACCGCGGGTGCACTGTATTTCGCCGAGGGCTTCGGCTCGACGGGCTTTGCCTACAAGCATTCGGCGTGGACCGGTACTTATGTGCTGTTCGGTCTGCTGATGCTGCCCGCCCTGGTCACCACACTGATCATGCGCGAGCCGCCGGTGCCGCTGCGCACCCAGCTGTCGGCAGCGCGCTATGGCTTTACGCACCAGTTGGCCTCGGTGTTCGTGCTGATTGTGCTGCTGGTCTCCGTACCGGCGATGTTTACCCAACTTTACAATACCGACTTCGCCAGTGTGCTGTTCAACGGCACCAGCTGGATGGACCTGTTGCTGGAAGACCGGGCGTTTTTACGCGCGATTCTCTACACGCTCCTGACCATCGCCTGCCTGTCCTCGATGGGTCGCCGCGGACTGGCACCGGTGCTCACTCCGATCAACGATTTCATCATGCGCTACCGCTGGCAAGCGCTGCTGTTGCTGGGCCTGATCGCGACCTACCGGATGTCGGACACGGTGATGGGCGTCATGGCCAACGTGTTCTACATCGATCAGGGCTTTACCAAGGACCAGATCGCCAGCGTCAGCAAAATCTTCGGCCTGATCATGACCCTGCTGGGGGCCGGTATCGGCGGGCTGCTGATCGTGCGCTTCGGCATCATGCCGATCCTGTTCATCGGCGGCCTGACCTCAGCCTCGACCAACATCCTGTTCCTGTTGCTGGCGGACATGGGCCCGAACGTGAAGATGCTGATCCTCACCATCTCGCTGGACAACCTCAGTTCCGGGCTGGCGACATCGGCGTTCGTCGCCTACCTGTCGAGCCTCACCAACCTGAAGTTCTCCGCCACGCAATACGCCTTGCTCAGCTCCATCATGCTGCTGCTACCGCGCCTGCTGGGCGGCTACTCCGGTGTGGTGGTGGAAAAGTACGGCTACCACAACTTCTTCCTGATCACCGCGCTGCTGGGCATTCCGACGCTAGTGATGATCATCCTGCAATGGAACCGAGAGATACGCACGGCGAAGACCGAGCCGCCTCAAGAGGCTTCCGTTATCGACAAGCCCTGAGCCCTGGCCAACCCTTCAAGGAACAACATTGGACACCGAAAACAAAGCACGCGCTTTCAACCCCGTTCCCCTGATCCTTATCAGCCTGGGGATCTGGCTGCCCATCATCGGCACCCTGCTGACATATTATCTGTCGCGAGATGCTGATGCCCTGTCCGGGTCAATGGCGTTTGGCAGCGCCGTAGTGCTGCTCGCGCAGGTTGAAATCTTCGCCATCATCTTCCTGCTGATTTATGCATTCGCCGTAAAACCGTGGAGACTCTCCACAACCCTACGCACGGTGTTCTCGATCAACGCAGTCGCCGCCGTCGTCGCGGCAATCGGCATTATCGTTACGCTGGCCAATATAAGCCTGCAGTAATCGCCGAATAAAAAAGCCCTGACGCTCACCCGCCAGGGCTTTTTTCATATCGCGCGCCCTCCCCTTACAGTCTTTCCTCGTGGCGTCTCTCATTAAGCCGTAAGAAACGCACTACAGCTTCTTATGAATTGGCCGACGACATCGTTAGCCATTCCTCACTGCCTCACCGCGCCTTCAGGAGTAATGTCGCTCGGTAATGGCCCTTTGCAATTTAACTGTATGCCCCCGGAAAGAAGTCTATAGACTCACCCACCTCTCTATATCAGCACTCTCGCTCGGAACGAGCGGCTGGTTTTATATAACGGAGCAACAATGTTAAAGGATCTAACGGCGCTATTTGCGCCACAAAACCGTCGTCTGATCAAACTGACGACCGTTGCCCGTGACGAACAGGAACTCCTGCTGGAACGTTTTTCCGGCACTGAAAGCCTGTCCGAGCTGTTCAGTTTCGAGTTGTCGATGATCAGTCGCGATGCCGGCCTGGAGCTCAAATCGCAGATCGGCCAGCCTGCACAACTGGCAATAGAGCTGGCCACCGGCGAGTCGCGCTTCATCAATGGCTATATCAGTGCCTTCAGCCTGGAAGGCAGCGACGGCGGTCTGGCACGTTACAGCGCAACACTGAGCCCCTGGCTGTGGATGCTCTCGCGACGCGTCGACTCGCGCATATTTCAGGAACAGACCATCGAAGCCGTTATCCGAACGGTATTTGCGGTCTATGGCGCGTTGCCCGATTTCGAGTTTCAACTCAGCCAGCCACTCAAGACACACAGTTACATCACCCAGTACCGTGAAAGCGATCTGACCTTTGTATTGCGCTTGCTGGAACACGAAGGGTTGTTCTTCTATTTCGATCACAATCAGGAAAAGCACACGCTGATCATTCTTGATCACTCGCGTGACCTCTCGCCCCTGCCGCAACAGCCCACCATTCGTTATCACAGTGCATCCGTTACCGAGACAGCGGATTCGATTACCGAATGGCGCAGCCATCGACGCCTGCAGTCGGGGCGCATGTCCATTCAGACTTTCGATTACAAGCAGCCGCGCAATTCGCTGCCGGTTGGCATGCCGAGTCTCAACGAGCAGGGCAACGTCGATTCGTATGAAGTGTATGACGTGCTCGATCACTACAGCCACGGCACCTTCAATGACGGTGAACGCCTGGTACGTCAGCGTCTGGAGGCCATTGAAGTTCAGGGCAAGACATTCACCGGCAACAGTAACTGCCGCGCCATGTACCCTGGCCACACCTTTGAACTGACCCAACATTTTGATCATGACCGCGGCTCTGCTGAAGATCGCAGTTTTCTGCTGATATCGGTCAAGCATGAGGGCAGCAACAATTACCTGTCAGACGAAGACGCGGGCTACACAAACGAGTTCGTGTGCATTCGCCACAAAATCCCCTACCGTCATCCGATCACCGTCCCGCGCCCGAGCATTCCGGGCCCTCTGAGCGCCATCGTGGTCGGGCCGGAAGGTGAGGAAGTGTTCACTGATGAACTGGCGCGGATACAGGTCAGGTTCCACTGGCAGCGCGGCGACAGCCTACCGCAAGGCACCACCTGGTTAAAGAGTGGCGATGCCCAGTGCCGGTAGCGGCTTCGGGCATCAGTTCATGCCACGCATCGGCCAGGAAGTGCTGGTGACCTTTCTGGCGGGCGATATCGACCGGCCTCTGGTGACGTCGGTACTCTACAACAACATTAATCTGCCGCCACGCTTCAGCAAGGCCTCGGGGCTGCCCGGCAACCGCACGCTGTCGGGGATCCGCACCCAGGAACACAAAGGCAGCGGCTTCAACGAACTGCTGTTCGATGACACGCCGGGCTCGCTGCGCGCACGCATGGGCACGACCCATCAGGCCACTGCCCTCAACCTGGGCAAACTGACCGATCCGCGTACTGACGGCACCGCTCAGCCACGCGGCAACGGCGCAGAACTGCGCACCGATGCCGCCATCGCCCTGCGTGCCGCGCAAGGCATGTTGCTGACCACCTATGCGCGTACCGACGCAAAAGGCTCACAGCTGGATCGCGAAGAGCTGCTCAAACTGCTGGCCGAGTGCGGCGAGCTGTTCAAATCCCTCGGCGAAACCGCAGCCGCACGTGGCAGTCAGGCGGTGGATGTCAAAGGTATGGAAGCCTTGCGCCAGTCGCTCGACCAATGGCCCGCGCCGGACAATAACGGCCTGGGCGACCCGGTACTGGCCATGACCGCTGCCGCCGGCATTGCCAGCGCCACACCACGCTCGCAGGTTCACTATGCGGGTGAAAATCACGACACCACTGCGCAGGACAACCTGCAATTGACCAGCGGCGCGGCCATGCACCTGCAAGCAGGCAAAGGGCTGTCGGCCTTCGCTCAGGATGCAGGCATCAGCGCCATCGCCAACCGCGGCAAGGTGCTGGTGCAAGCGCAGGAAGACGACATCGCCCTCAATGCCCAGAAAAACCTGCACGTCTCGGCCGTCGAAGGCGAAGTGGTCATCACCGCGCCGACCATCCGCCTGGTCGCCGATGACGGCAGTTACATCAAGATTGGCGGCGGCGTCGAGATCGGCTCACAGGGCAAAGTCACCGTGCACGCCAGCGAACACGACTGGATCGGCCCCAAGACCGACAGCGCTGCTATCCCCTCTTTCGGCCGCGACCCCGCCGCCCAGCAGGTCACCTTCCACTACCCCGGCCACAGCGAACAAAGCCCGCGGGCAGCAGCGGATCACTCGTATGAAATCAAACTGGAAGATGGCAGCCTGGTGAAAGGAATGACGAACGCAGACGGACTGACCGAGCGCGTGGAACGCGAAATGATGCATCAGGCGCAAGTATCGGCACTGCGCAGCGGCACCCCGAAAGGAGGTGCGCAATGAACGGCGCCGATGAATACGCCGTTGCCCAAGGCAACACACGCCTGATCCCCAACCTCAACACCACCTGCAAAATGGAAGTGCCCGGCGATTTGCCAGGCGTAGTGATCTTTCTGCACGGTGTGAATGACCCGGGGGCGTCGTACAGCATGGTGGAGAGCGGGTTGTGTCAGGGGGTGAATGAGCGACTGGACCGGCCGGATCTGGTGCCGGGGCGTTATGGGGCTAAGTACGGCGTAGCGAGAGAAAAACTCAATACCAAACAACAACTGGGAGATCGAGATAAGCAGTTGCTTGACGACCCTGACACCTATCTTTATAAGCGCGATACGGACGACCCGAAAACCCGTAGCCTGCTAATCCCCTTCTATTGGGGATATCGGGCCGAGCCGGGCGAAATCAGTCGAGACCAAAACAACGCCCCTACCAAGCTACGCGGCCAGTACCAGGACAAACAGCGCAATCGCCTTGATCGCCATTTCGGCAAGGCCGGTGGTTTTTTCGTCAATGCCACCAACAACCTACTGCAGATGTATGACAACGGTTTGCAATTAAACACGCGTCTTGAGCTTGCGAGCCTCACGCTGCCCAATACCCATTTTATGAGCAATAACCCGCATCGGCGTTATTACGTGCTGGCCGCTCATCGGCTCGCCATGATGGTCAAGGAGATACGCCGGGTTTCTCCCGACGAGACCATTTCGATCATGGCGCACAGCCAAGGCTCGTTAATCACCCTGCTGGCGCAAGCACTGTTGGTTGACGGGGGGCATCGTTGCGCGGACACAATCATTATGGTGGACACGCCCTACTGCCTGTTCCCGGAAGTCACCCCCAAAGATCAGGACACACTAACCACACTGACCCGCATCGTAGCGCAGGTGACTCAGGCACCCCATGCCCAACCGCCGCTGTCGGACCTGCGCAACACTGCAACCTACTGCGGACGAAGCGGCCCGCAGTGGTCGCCTACACAAGGTACGCGCTTGGACAGTCACGATAACATGACGGTATTTCCCGAGCGCGATAACCGCGGCAAGGTGTACCTGTATTTCTGCCCGGACGACACCACCGTCGCACTGGATGACGTAAGAGGCATCGGTACGTTTGGGGTGTGGGATACGCATGGTAAGGATAGCGATCGAAATCCTATGGCTGAATTGAAAGCCGTGCGTTTTTATCAACGCATGTGGACCAAGCGCAAGCGTGACAATTTGCCGGTCATGGTTGGCAAGCCACCGGGCTATGAGCTTTTGCGTGCCAAAGGCGAATCTCGCTATCCCGGCGGAGGATGGCTCACTGGCCCCCTATCTAAAGGCGCTATAGAAAAAGGGCATAAAGTCCTGATCAACGCTGAACAACTGTACCCGCCACATGCCCCCCAAATGTTTGGAGGGGAGGAGAAGACAGAAAAATCGAGCCCATCGGGGCTAGACAGGCCGGATGATGCGAACCAAGCCTCTGCCTTGGGTAATCCCAGGGCCAAATTCAAATGGCGCTATGTTCGCAGCCAGATTGGACCCGTAGATCTGGAGCTAGAGGTCGCTAAATGGAACATGGGCAAAGCGCCCGGTGAACAAACTCGCATGATGCGCAAACGAAGAACGCCCGGCGAAGGCGCACCGAAACCTATGGATCCTTACGATATAGAACGGGAAGAAACCCCGGACGAAATACGTGAATACATGGACAAGAGCAAAGATGTGCTAGACGACAATAGCTATCACTCGGGTCTGTTGCGTAGCTCTGAAAACCATCGACGGGTAACGGCGATGGATATTGCGATTGGTCAGGCGAAATGCTTGGACGATCCAGCAATGCGTGATGTGCTGGTGGCGATCGCGGATTGGAAGATGGATAAAAAACAGTTTGCTAAAACAACTGACTTACCTGGCTGGGAAAGGCTTAGCGAGGAATCGCAGGAGTTGGTTAGCGCGAGCCATCTTTACTATGAGGAAGGAGAGTTTCCTTCCGACGATCTAGTCAAACTTACACCGCCGCCCTTGCTCCAAGACAACCAGCAATCGAGGGGTGTCAAGTGAGTGCCCCTTTACAGAAAAAATCACTTCGTCCGAAGCTAAAAGCTTACCTATGGATCATCGGGATTTTGCTTGCTCTGTGGCTCGGATTTGTCTTTCTTGTATACCTAAAAGCACAGGAAACCAACATGGAACTTCGTGACATAAACTCAGTAACGCGCTGGGGTATAGCAGGGATTTTAGGTGTCGTTTTGCTAGCCTATAGCGGCCACTGGTGGGGGAAAGCCCTTGCCAATGAAAAGCATGAGTTGGCAGCTTACAAATCCCAAGTGATTGCTAAAAATGCAGAGCAACAGACTTCGCTGGCACGAACATACTCACTAGAAATACGAGGCGTAGGCATAGCAGTCAATGACTGGCATCAATCGTCTGTCTGGCGAGAAATTGTTAAAAAAAATAACAACTTTTCATCGATATTTCCTTCACAAGCCAAAGCCTACGATCCATCGTTAAGCTCGCGAGAGACGACTGCGGATATCAATACTCGGGTGGCTTTTCAGCACGCGGCAAGCCCATCAGTAGCTTACTGGCCAATTCCCGTTTTTGCGCTCGGGCCTCCAAACCCTTACAAGAAGGCCTACCGCGCTGCAAGTATTATCAACTCAGGCCGCAATGCGGCGACGCTAGGAGTCACACAGTTTCTCTGGCAAGAAGACGAAAATACCAACTACGCACAAGGTATGATTGAGCGGCTGTTTGGTTTTTTTGAAGATAACCCGAAAGTGCCGCAGGCACTTATCGCAAGCGAAGACGGAGACGTAACGCGGAACTTATATCGCGAACGCGGTACTCCAGGCCTGCAAAAAAATACTCAAGTAGTGCCAACAGTATTCGAAAGCATGACAGGCCTGCTGATTACTCGCGCGGACCGGGTGGATCGCTACGTTCGTCCTTATGCGACTAACGACGCAGAAGACAACCAGAACAAAGATACCGATCTGGGCAAGCTTTGGGCTTTCTACTGGGAGCAGCCGCGTAAATTCAGAAAAGTCTATGAGGATGCGCAGAAGACCAAAGGAATTAAAGATCCATTAGGCCCAGGCACCATATCCACCACCTACTGGCAATCCCAACTCCCCACCCTCTGGAAAACCATCAGCAACCGAGGCCCTGGCAACTTCGAGCCTTCCCCTTGGCTGCCGATCCGCTGGGGTCAGCATCAGGTCAAGGAGTTCGACGCCGCGCCGGTACTCGGCTATTTGCACCGCCCGATCAAGGCGCCCATGCAGGATGAAAACGGCAAGCGCTTGAAACCTGCTTTGCAAGCCAAAGCCTTGCAAGCCGCCTGGGTGCAGGCGCTGGATACCTTGCCCGACGGTCAGAAACCTGTACGGGTGTTCTACGACAGCACCAACAACCCGGAAGCAGAAATCGCTCTGAACAACGCCCTCCACGACCTGAACAAGGACGGCCACGGTCTTGAGCTGGGCAATGTTGAAGAGGGCTACGACATCGGTCGTCGTCTGGGCAATACCGGGGTTAGTGGTGCGCTGGTCGAGATCAATCTGGCGACCATCGCCAGTTACAAGGACGGTGGCGTCAGCGCCGTGGTCTACGCCGGCACCGATGGCAGCCTGACCGTACAAATGGTCCGCCCGCCCGATGAAGCCCGCAAAGCGAAGAACAGCCAGAACCGCGGCGCAGACCCGTTCACCTTCGGCTCGCCAACCGGCGGGGCACCTGCAGAGTGAGTTATCCGGTCTGCCTGGGCGACGCCACCAGCAGTGGTGGCCGAGTGGTGTCCTGCCAACTGGCAGGCACCCACACCCTCAACGGCAAGCCTCCGGCCGTGCTGGGCGACAAAGCCACCTGCCCGCTTCATTCAGGAGAGTTCGCCTTTATCGAAGGCCACCCCACCCGAAAACTGAACGGCATACCGGTGGTCCTGCACGGCCACCGACTGGCGTGCGGCTGTCAGGGTGTGGCCAGCCACGCCATGAATGTGCGAGTGGTTTAGGATATTTCGTGATCAGGTCATGCAATGGAAGCACAGGAAAACCATATGGAATTGCGTGACATACATTCGATAACACGCTGGGGCATTGTAGGGATTTTAAGTGCGGTTCTGCTTAGCTACAGCGGGCATTGGTGGGGCAACGCGGTCGCTCATGAAAAAGCTGAACTGGCCGCTTATAAATCCGAAGTGATCACTCAGAATGCAGAACAGGAGGCTGCTCGACAGCGAACCTATTCACTGGAGATAAGAGGTGGCGGAATTGGCATCTATGAAGATCATCAGTCTGAAATCTGGGATTTCATAAAAAAGAAAAACAATAATTTTGTCTCTATCTTTTCACGGGATCCCAAGGATTATGACCCCTCACTCGACGCTAGAGAGATCAGCGCAGATATAAAATTACAAGTCGCTTTCAAACATTCAGCGTCTGAATCCGTAGCCTATTGGCCGATTCCAGTCTTCGCGCTTGGCCCACCTAATCCATATGAAAAACCCTACAGAGCCGCAAACCTGATCAACGCCGGTCGCAATGCTGCTACTCTCGGCGTCACGCTATTCCTATGGCAGGACGATGAGAGCACGAGCAATGCTCAAGCCATGATTGAGCGACTTTTCAAGTTCTTCAACGATAATCCGCAGGTCCCACAAGCATTGATCGCAAGTCAGGACGGCGACGTCACACGAAACATTTATCGTAAACGTGGTACCCCCGGCCTGCCCAAAAATGCTCAGGTCGTACCGACCGTGTTCGAAAGCATGACAGGCCTACTTGTCACCCGTTCGGATCGTGTAGACCGGTATATTCGTCCTTATGCGATAAGCGAAAAAGAAGACAATCAAAACAAAAATACCGATCTGGGCAAACTTTGGGCTTTTTATTGGAGCCGTGATAAAGCATTTTCAGACTGGTACGAAAGCGAGGAGAACGCCAAGGGGATTGAAAGCCCCTACGCTCCAGGCACCATGTCCACCGCCTACTGGCAATCCCAACTCCCCACCCTCTGGAAAACCATAAGCAATCGCGGCCCTGGCAACTTCGAGCCCTCCCCCTGGCTACCAATCCGCTGGGGTCAGCATCAGGTCAAGGAGTTCGATGCTGCACCGGTACTCGGCTATCTGCACCGCCCGATCAAGGCGCCCATGCAGGATGAAAACGGCAAGCGTCTGAAACCGGCCTTGCAAGCCAAAGCGTTGCAAGCCGCCTGGGTGCAGGCGCTGGATACCTTGCCAGATGGTCAGAAACCTGTGCGGGTGTTCTATGACAGCACCAACAACCCGGAAGCCGAAATTGCCCTGAACAACGCCCTGCACGACCTGAACAAAGACGGCCACGGTCTTGAGCTGGGCAATGTCGAAGAGGGTTACGACATCGGTCGTCGTCTGGGCAATACCGGGGTCAGTGGTGCGCTGGTCGAGATCAATCTGGCGACGATCGCCAGTTACAAGGATGGCGGCGTCAGCGCCGTGGTCTACGCAGGCACCGATGGCAGCCTGACCGTACAAATGGTCCGCCCGCCCGATGAAGCCCGCAAAGCGAAGAACAGCCAGAACCGCAGCGCAGATCCGTTTATCTTCGGTTCGCCTTAGCGGTCACTAAACACTCTCAATCGTAAACAAGGAAGAAAATATGTATACGCATTTTTGTAGGGCCTTTGTAGGGATAAATTTAGTCGCGGCATTGATTTTAATGGGAGGCTGTACGCAGGACTCCGTATCCGCGTGTGACGAACTGATTGGCGACTACGCCGCGAAGCCTAAAAATAAGCCGAAGTTTCGTATCGAGAAGAACGGCGAGAACTTCACGCTCACGCAAAGTGACGCAGGCACCCAGGTCAGCGAGCCCCTCACCCCCTTACCCAACGCCGAAATAGTGGACATGTTTGAAGGCAAAATAGTACCGCCTCGCTGCATTCTCACCGCTGATGGTATGAAGATAATGAAGCTCCCCACTGGCAGCGGCGTTAATCCCACAGAGGAACCCGATCGGAAGCTTTCGCAGTATCCCGAGCCCACGCCATTCCTCATGGGCATATCTGCGGGAGTAGCAGCTGTACTGGGTCTTTACCCCGTACCTCACCAAGAAAAACTCAAAGATATCGACGAGGAAGATGAGGACGACGACGGTTACATTTACAGTAAATAACCTACAGTTCGTGCCGGGGAGCCAAAAGGCATGTTCATCGTCGACGGATAAGGGATACCAGAGCATCACTGCTGGAAAACAATCATGGAGCGAAAATGAACGCTGTGAATAAAGAAAGCACCCGGCACCACGTTCTGCTTGCGATTATGGGATTAGGTGTCTGGCTGCCCATTATTCTTATCGCATTGCTATTTTGTGTAGTCCGTCTGTCCACCGGTTTGGGCGAAGGAATACTGGCAGTTGCCGTTACGCTTGGTTTACTGATGAATACAGAAGTCGTAGCGACCATTATTTTCTTCATCTACGCATGCTGGGCAAAGCCATGGCGATTTTCGAAAAAATGGCGAATCAGTTTTTACATCCATGCTTTAGTCTCTGGAATGACGACACTTTTGATTATCACCTTGGAAATAGCGTTTTCCTGATCCCGCCCCTCCCCCAAAGAAAAGCCCCGACTCTCACGAGCCAGGGCTTTGTCATACCGCACAAACCACTATTCCTGAACCACCCGCACAATCCGTTGCGGCAGTGGGATCTCGATGCCTGCGTCCTTCAGGCGGTCGCGCGCTTCGATGTTGAACATCGACGTCACGTCGCCCATGTCGCCACTGCTGGTCCAGACACGTAGGGACAAGGTAATTGCGTTCTCCCCCAGTGCTGCCACCACGGCCTGTGGGGCCGGGTCCTTCAGTACGCGTGGGTCGTCTGCCATGTTCAGCAGGACCTGCAATGCTTTCCTCAAATCCGCATCGTGGCTGACGCCGATATCGAAGGTGATCTTGCGGGTTGGCTGGCGGTTAGTGTTGGTGATGATGCCGTTGGACAGGTTGCCGTTGGGAATGATCACCGTACGGTTGTCGCCGGTGCGCAGTACAGTGTGGAAGATCTGGATGTTGTCGACGGTTCCCGACACACCTTGGGCTTCAATCCAGTCACCGATACGGAATGGGCGGAACAACAGAATCAGTACGCCACCGGCGAAGTTCGCCAGGCTGCCTTGCAGGGCCAGACCGATCGCCAGACCGGCCGCACCGATCGCCGCCACGAACGAGGTGGTTTCCACGCCGATCATCGACGCGACGCTGACCACCAGCAGGATTTTCAGAATGATGTTGGCCAGGTTGCTGACAAAGCCCTGCAAGGCCAGGTCGGCGTGTCGCAAGGCCAGCAAGGCGCCCAGTTTGCCGGTCAGCCGGTTGATCAGCCACCAGCCTACGCACAATGTAACGACTGCCAGCAGCAAGCGGCTGCCGTACTCCATGATCATCGGAATCCAGGCCTGCGACGCTTGCCACAGATGACCGACTTCTGCGTTTAAATCCATCGTTATCTCCTTACTCGTCACGAACTGCGATCAAAACCACGGCAGCCTGCCGTCATTTCAATGCTCAGGGCGATTCGGACTGGCCGGGGAACGCAGGGTTCCCTGGCTTTCAATGCAACGATCAGTCGCGGAAGTTGTTGAATTGCAACGGCATGCCCGAATCGTAGGCACGCAACGCTGCGATGGCTTCTTGCAGGTCGTCGCGCTTCTTGCCGGTCACCCGCACCTGCTCGCCCTGAATGGCGGCCTGGACCTTGAGTTTGGCTTCCTTGATGTGAGCGACGATTTTCTTCGCCAGCTCCTTGTCGATGCCTTCACGCAGGATGACTTCCTGCTTCATCAATTTGCCGGAAGCATAAGCGTCCTTGATCTCGAGGCACTTCGCGTCGATCTTGCGTTTGACCAGCGCCAGCTTGAGGATTTCGATCATGGCCTCCAGCTGGAAGTCTGCTTCTGCAGTCAGCGTGACGGTCAGTTCCTTGAACTCGAACGTGCCTTTGCCTTTGAGGTCATAGCGACGGTCCAGCTCTTTGATAGCGTTGTCGACGGCATTCGTGACTTCGTGTTTATCCAATTCGGACACTACGTCGAACGAGGGCATGTATGTTCTCCAGATAAACGGCGTGCGCACAATTCGGGCACGCATGACTTGACGGTGTGAAAGAACGCTCATTATAACGAGACTTTTCCAGCGTTCACTGTGAGCCTCCATGCACATCCTTGTTTTCACCTTCTGCAGACCGCTTCAGCGCCATAACGTGCCGCTGTGATGGCGGTGACATGGCATGTTCTCGGTGCAGGCAGCCTGGGCAGTCTCTGGGCGACGCGACTGGCACGCGCGAATCTGCCGGTGCGGTTGATCCTTCGCAACGCTGATCGGCTGGCCGCCTATCAAGCCAATGGCAGCTGCGTGACGCTGGTCGAGAACGATATTGCCCATGCGTACCCGGTCGAAGCGCAGACCGCCGACCATCGACAACCCATCGAACGACTGCTGGTGACCTGCAAGGCTTACGAGGCCGAGCAGGCTGTCGCTCAGCTGGCTCCGCGACTGACGGCGCAGGCCGACGTCATCCTGTTGCAGAACGGCCTGGGCAGCCAGGACGCAGTGGCTGCGCAAATCCCCCACGCGCGCTGCCTGTTTGCCTCCAGCACCGAAGGCGCGTTTCTGGAATCGGACTGGCACGTCAGGTTCGCTGGCCATGGTTTCAACTGGCTGGGGGATGCATCCAACCCGACAGCCCCCGCGCTTCTGCAGGACTTGCACGACAGTGGCATTCCCCACCAATGGACGCCGGACATCCTGACCCGCCTGTGGCGCAAGCTGGCCCTCAACTGCGCGATCAACCCGCTGACGGTGCTGCATGACTGCCGTAATGGTGGCCTGCTCGAGCACGCCAGCGAGGTCGCCACGCTGTGCGCCGAGCTGACCGAGCTGCTGGGCCGCTGCGGCCAGCCAGCGGCCGCGCAGGAACTGCATGCCGAAGTGCTGCGGGTCATCCAGGCGACCGCCGCCAACTATTCATCCATGTATCAGGATGTGCTTCACGGACGACGCACCGAAATCAGCTATCTGCTGGGTTATGCGTGCGCAGCCGCAGCGCGTCATGGCAGCCCCGCACCGCACCTGCAGCATTTGCAGACGCGTCTGACAGCCCATCTGGCAAGCAAGGGTTTGCGTACCGACTAGCCCGCGCTACCCTGCTCGCATCACCCGTCACTGCGACTTGCCCAATGCCCTTGCGCCAACGCCTGGAAAACCTGCCAGTCGGCCAGAAACTGCTGGCCGCCCTGCTGGTCCTGATGACCACCGTACTGCTGGTCGCCAACCTGACCTTCATCAGCGCGGCCTATTACATCTCTCAGGAGGCGATGGCTCCGCAGGCCCTGCAGACCATTGGCCGGCTGATTAGCAGCGCCAACCTCAACGAACGGGCCTTGTACTCGCCTGATGAGGCGCGCGCGCTGCTCAAGGAACTGAGAAGCTACGGGCCGTTACGTGCCGCAGCCCTGTATGACAACAACGGCGAGCGGCTTGAGCAGATGCATCAGGGCGAAAGCCTTGAGCTGCCCAGACACTTCAAAGACATGGACAACTGGCGCCTGACCGAATTTCGCAGTACGCAGGTCATTACCGTACCGAAGGGCGACGAGCCGCCAGGGCATCTGTTGCTGGTTGCCAGCAGCGAGCTGCCCCCAGCGTTTTACACCGGTACGCTGACTGCCAGCCTGGGCATTCTGGTGTTCAGCGTGTTGCTATGGCTGGTGGTGGCACGGCAGATTCGGCGCCTGATTACTGAACCTATTTATCAGCTTGAAGAACTGTCCCGGCAGGTGACCCGCGAAGAGAACTACGCACTCCGCGCAGAACCCGGTAACGAGGATGAAATCGGCAGCCTGGCCGAGGCGTTCAACACCATGCTGTCGCGTATCGAAGCGCGTGAACAGCAACTCAAGCGCGCGCGGGACGACTCGCAGGAAGCCTACGATCAGGCCCAAGGGCTGGCCGAGGAGACACGCCACACCAACCGCAAGCTGGAGCTGGAAGTCCAGGTGCGCAGCAAGATCGAGAAGAAGCTAACCGGCTTCCAGAACTACCTCAACAGCATCATCGACTCGATGCCGTCGGCGATGATCGCGCTGGATGAACAGCTATACGTCACCCAGTGGAATCAGGAGGCGACGGCATTGTCCGGGACGACTCTGGACGAAGCGCTGAACCAGCCGATCTTCCTGGCCTTCGAGCCGATGCGCTCGTTTCTGCCGCAGATCAAGCACACCGTCGAGCGCCACAGCGTGACCAAGATCGAGCGCGTGACCTGGATCAAGAATGACGAGTCCCGCCACTACGCGCTGACGTTCTACCCATTGACCGGTGATGCCGGGCGCGGCGTGGTGATCCGGATCGATGACATCACCCAGCGCATATCACTGGAAGAAATGATGGTGCAGTCGGAAAAAATGTTGTCCGTCGGCGGGCTCGCAGCAGGCATGGCGCATGAGATCAACAACCCGCTGGGCGCCATTCTGCACAACGTGCAGAACATCCGCCGGCGGCTGTCCCCGGAGCTGCCGAAGAACATCGAGCAGGCCGAGGCCGACGGCGTCGATCTGGCGCAGGTCAACCATTACCTGGAAAGCCGCGAAGTGCCCAAACTGCTCGACGGCATTCAGCAGGCCGGTGCCAGGGCTGCAAAAATTGTCAGCCACATGCTCAATTTCAGCCGCCTGAGCAGTCGTCAGTTATCACCCTGCGACTTGCCTGCCTTGATCGATCAGGCCGTGGAGATCGCCAGTAACGACTTCGATCTGACCATCGGTTTCGACTTCAAGGGCCAGCACATCATCCGTCAGTTCGACCCCGAACTGGGTCCGGTGCCGTGCATTGCCAACGAGCTGGAGCAGGTGCTGCTGAACCTGCTGAAGAATGCCGCGCAGGCCATTCACCAGCGGCCGGAGAGCGAAGAGCCCGGGCGCATCACCCTGCGCACGCGCCTCAATCCGCCGTGGGCCGAGATCCAGGTCGAGGACAACGGCATCGGCATGTCGGAGAACATCCGCAAGCGTACGTTCGAGCCGTTTTTCACCACCAAGGAAATCGGCCAGGGCACCGGACTGGGCTTGTCGGTGTCCTACTTCATTGTCACCAACAACCACAAAGGCCAGATGGAGGTACATTCCTCTCTCGGCACAGGCACCTGCTTTACGCTGCGTCTACCGCTGGTGGCCAACCAGGTGAGCGTTCAGCAGCAGGTCATTTCAAAATCCTGATCAGGAATCGCATCAATGGGCTTTCGTTTGTCGAAGATTTACACGCGCACTGGCGATGCCGGTGAAACCGGTCTGGGCGATGGCCGTCGGGTCTCCAAGGATCATCCGCGCGTCGAGGCCATCGGTGAGGTCGATACGCTCAACAGCCAGCTGGGGCTATTGCTGGCAGGATTGATCGATGAAGCTCAGCGCGTCCCGGCCCTCAAGGAAGTGATCGAAGTACTTGCACCGTGTCAGCACCGTCTGTTCGATCTGGGCGGCGAACTGGCCATGCCGACCTACAAGGCGCTGAACGAAGCCGAGGTCGAGCGACTGGAGGCCGCCATCGATGTCTGGAATGACGAACTGGGGCCACTGGAGAATTTCATTTTGCCAGGCGGTTCATCGCTGATCGCCCAAGCGCACATCTGCCGCAGCCTGGCGCGCAGTGCAGAACGTCGCTGTCAGCATCTGAATGCCGTCGAGCCGCTGGAAGGCGCAGGGCTGGCGTACATCAACAGGCTGTCGGACCTGCTGTTCGTCGCTGCTCGATTGATCGCCAGACGACAGGGCATTGCCGAGATCCTTTGGCAGCCCGCGCCCAAGCCGGTTTGATGGGCATATCCATTACACGGAGCAGCACAGAAGACATCCTCACGCCAGCGGCCTGGCGTTATGTATAGGCCTTGTGGGATTGAGCGGGGCGGCGGTCCGCATCGCTCACAAAGACGTTGGTCCAGACGCCCCATTTTCAGGGGTTTTACTGGCCTCTTCGCGAGCAAGCTCACTCCCACGGCCTGCGGCCAGAATCAAGAGCAGACTTGTGTATAACGTCAGATACTCTGCGTGGGCATGCCGTTCTGGGAGCTCTGCGTCCTCTGCTGAGCGTCAGACGATCTCGTCAGGCCAGAACGCGCGAATCCCGGCCACGCCCTGTGCGCCGCTTTCCCAGGCCTGTTGACGCTCGGCAGGGCCTACGCCACCCAACAGAAAGACCGGCTTATTGAAGCCTGCAATCAGTTGCGTTGCCTGCGGCCAGCCCAGTGGCTGCGCATCCGGGTGGGTCAGGGTTGGCTGAACAGGCGACAGGGTGACGAAATCCACACCCATCTGCTCTGCCAAAGCCAGCTCTTCGGCGTTATGGCATGACGCCGCCAGCCAACGGTTCTCAGGGAACGGACGCCCGCGACTGGCGTACTTGCGCAGTTGCTCCGCCGTCAGGTGCCAACCGGCGGACGGAAAGTCGCCCAGCCACTCCAGAGGCCCTTTGAGCATGAGCTGCGCCTTGCCGGCACACAGGCCCGCCGCATCCACGGCCAGGTCACGGTACTTGGGGTCGTAACCACCCGGCGCACGCAACTGGACCAGTTTGATGCCGCCTGCGATGGCTTTCTGCATACCGCGCAACAGCTCGATATTGTCCAGCCCCTCAGGGGTGATCAGGTACTCGCCGGGCAAACGTGCCGCCGCGACGATAGGCTGATTGGCGGCCGGAAAGTCATAATTGGCCAGCTCACGCGGGCTGGCCCAGACCAGCGGCTGCCCTTCTGCACCATGCGCCAGGCCAGTGAAGGCCGAGACTTCCCAGACGTCCAGCAGCACCTGCTTGTCCGGATAGTCGTGACAAACCTTGATCAGCGGACGTGCCGCCGTCACCAGGATGCCCAGCTCTTCCTGCAGTTCACGTGCGAGCGCGTCCTGGACGGTCTCGCCCTCCTCGACCTTGCCGCCAGGAAACTCCCAGAGGCCGCCTTGATGCTGAGTGTCGGCACGTCGGGCAATCAATACGCTGCCGTCAGCGTCACGAATGACGGCGGCGGCCACATGAACTCGTTTCACGATCAGGACTCCTCCAGACCGGCCTGCTGCCAGCGTTTGAAAGCAGGCCACTGGTAAATGGTTTCGATGTACTTCAGCGCTTCTTCAGGCAACTCGACACGGTAGCTGCGCAGGCGAATGGCTACCGGGGCAAAGAACGCGTCGGCAATGCTTGGCTTGCCGAACAGAAACGGACCGCTTTCGGCCGACGCAGTGCGGCATTCGGCCCACAGTTCGACGATACGGTCGATGTCGTTCTGGGTATCGACCGGGATTACTTCCAGTGCCTGATCCTGGCGCAGGTCCATCGGCATGTTCGAACGCAGACTGACAAAGCCGCTGTGCATCTGCGCGCAGGCAGAACGTGCCTGGGCACGCGCAGCGACGTCACTCGGCCACAGGCCAGCGTCCGGAAAACGTTCGACCAGGTATTCGCAAATGGCCAGCGAATCGATGATCGTTCCGTGCTCGCACTGCAACGCAGGGACCTTGCCGGTGGGTGAATACTTGAGAATGTTCGCACGGGTGTCAGGCTGGTTCAGGCGGATGACCTGATCGGTGAACGAAGCACCGGTCATTTCCAGCACCAGCCAGGGACGCAGCGACCAGGAGGAGTAGCGTTTGTCGCCGATAATCAGGTGCAGGCTCATGGTTCAGCTCCATTGAGCCCGGCGCGAAGACAGGATGCCGGCGCGCCGGGCATTGAATCAGGTGCGATATTCCGCATTGATCTTCACGTATTCGTGAGAAAGATCGGTGGTCCAGATCGTTTCGCTGCAATTGCCGCGGCCCAGCTCGATACGGATGGTGATTTCTTCTTCGGCCATCACCGCCGAGCCCTGCTCTTCGGTGTAGGTCGTGGCGCGGCAGCCCTGGCTGGCGATGCACACGCCACTCAGGAATACGTCGATCTTGCTCACGTCCATATCCGGCACACCGGCACGGCCGACAGCCGCCAGAATACGTCCCCAGTTCGGGTCGGAGGCGAACAGCGCGGTCTTGATCAGTGGCGAGTGGGCCACGGCATAACCGACGTCCAGGCATTCCTGATGATTGCCGCCACCGTTGACTTCAACGGTCACGAACTTGGTCGCACCTTCACCGTCACGCACGATGGCCTGAGCGACTTCCATGCACACATCGAACACGGCTTTCTTCAACGCTTCGAATAGCGGGCCTTTGGCCTCGGTGATTTCCGGCAGGTCAGCCTGACCGGTGGCGATCAGCATGCAGCAATCGTTGGTCGAGGTGTCGCCATCGATGGTGATGCGGTTGAACGACTTGTTGGCGCCGTCACGAATCAGGTCCTGAAGCACGCTCTGCGCCACTTTGGCATCGGTGGCGATGTAACCGAGCATGGTCGCCATGTTCGGTCGAATCATGCCTGCGCCCTTGCTGATGCCGGTCACAGTGACGGTCACGCCGTCATGGCTAAACTGACGGCTGGCGCCCTTGGGCAGGGTGTCGGTAGTCATGATCCCGGTCGCCGCAGCGGCCCAGTTATCCACAGACAGATCATCCAGCGCAGCCTGCAGAGCGCCTTCGATCTTTTCCACTGGCAGCGGCTCGCCGATCACGCCCGTCGAGTACGGCAGCACCGCAGAAGCATCGACGCCAGTCAGTTGCGCCAGTTTCTCGCAGGTACGCCGCGCCGCCACAAGACCTGGTTCGCCTGTGCCCGCATTGGCATTACCGGTGTTGGTCAGCAAATAACGCACGGTGCCCTGAACACGCTGTTTGGCCAGAATGACCGGCGCTGCGCAGAACGCATTCAAGGTGAATACACCGGCAACGCTGGAGCCTTCGGCACAGCGCATGACCACGACATCCTTGCGCCCCGGGCGTTTGATGCCGGCAGAAGAAATGCCAAGTTCAAAACCGGGAACCGGGTGCAACGCAGGCAAAGGACCAAGACCAACAGCCATCGGGGTGCTCCTCATGGAGTGTGGCGCCGTCCGCATCGGTACGGCGATCAATGAAAAAACGCCGCGACGGGCAAGCCGGTCGCGGCGCAGGTATTACACAGTCAAAGGCTTAGTTGATCTGGCCGTGACAGTGTTTGAATTTCTTGCCCGAACCACACCAGCACAGCTCGTTGCGGCCCAGTTTCTGGTCGTTGCGAACCGGCTCGGATGCAACGGCAACAGGCGCTTCGCCACCCTCTTCGTCGAGCAGCGGCTGCTCGATACCCGGTGCAGGCGCGTGTTCGAACTGCATGCGACTGGCCAGCTCTTCGGCTTCCTGACGCAGGCGTGCTTGTTCTTCCTCTGGATCTTCGCGGCGAACCTGAACATGCGAAAGCACACGGATAGTATCGCGCTTGATCGAATCGAGCAGTTCCTGGAACAGCGTGAAGGACTCGCGCTTGTATTCCTGCTTAGGGTTCTTCTGAGCGTAACCGCGCAGGTGGATACCGTGACGCAGGTGGTCCATGGTCGACAGGTGATCTTTCCACAGGTCGTCCAGCACGCGCAGGAGGATCTGCTTCTCGAAGGAACGCAGGGCTTCGGCGCTGGCCTGGTCTTCCTTCTCGTTGTAAGCCACCAGCAGCTGCGCCATGATTTTTTCGCGCAGGCTGTCTTCGTGCAGGTTGTCGTCTTCGTCGAGCCACTGCTGGATCGGCAGTTGAACCGCGAAGTCGGTGTTGAGCGCCGATTCCAGACCGGCAACATTCCACTGCTCCGGCAGGGATTGTGGCGGAATATGCTGGCTGATCAGGTTGTTGAGCACTTCTTCACGGAAGTCAGCAATGGTCTCGCCAATGTTCTCGGCGGCCAGCAACGTGTTACGCATGTGATAAATCACTTTACGCTGTTCGTTGGCAACGTCATCGAACTCCAGCAATTGCTTGCGGATGTCGAAGTTGCGACCTTCCACCTTGCGCTGCGCTTTTTCGATGGCGTTGGTCACCATGCGATGCTCGATGGCCTCACCGGACTGCATGCCCAGCGCCTTCATGAAGTTCTTCACCCGGTCAGAGGCAAAGATGCGCATCAGGCTGTCTTCGAGCGACAAGTAGAAACGGCTGGAGCCGGTGTCGCCCTGACGGCCGGCACGACCGCGCAGCTGGTTGTCGATACGGCGCGATTCGTGGCGCTCGGAGGCGATGACGTGCAGGCCGCCCGCTTCGATCACCTGCTGATGGCGTTTCTGCCAGTCAGCCTTGATCTGCGCGATCTGCTCCGGAGTCGGGTCTTCCAGATTGGCGACCTCGACTTCCCAGTTGCCTCCCAGCAGGATGTCAGTACCACGACCGGCCATGTTGGTGGCGATGGTCAATGCACCCGGACGACCGGCCTGCGCAATGATTTCCGCTTCTTTCTCGTGGAACTTGGCGTTCAGAACCTTGTGCTCGATGCCTTCCTTGTTGAGCAGGCTGGACATGTGCTCGGAAGTTTCGATGGTCGCTGTACCCACCAGCACCGGACGGTTTTCTGCAAGGCAGGCCTTGATGTCGGTGACGATGGCGGCGTACTTCTCTTCCGCCGTCAGGTAGACGAGGTCGTTGAAGTCCTTGCGCGCCAAAGGCTTGTTAGGCGGGATGACCATCACGGCCAGGTTGTAGATCTGGTGGAATTCGAACGCTTCGGTGTCGGCCGTACCGGTCATGCCGGACAGCTTGTTGTACAGACGGAAGTAGTTCTGGAACGTGGTCGATGCCAGGGTCTGGCTTTCGGCCTGAATGTTCAGGTTTTCCTTGGCTTCGATAGCCTGATGCAGGCCCTCGGAGAGGCGACGACCCGGCATGGTACGACCGGTGTGCTCGTCAACCAGCAGCACCTGACCGTCGGAAACGATGTATTCGACGTTGCGATTGAACAGCTTATGCGCCCGCAGACCGGCATAGACGTGAGTCAGCAGGCCCAGGTTATGCGCCGAATAGAGGCTCTCGCCTTCAGCCAGCAGGCCGACTTCGGTGAGCATTTCCTCGATGAACTGGTGACCGGCTTCGTTCAGCTCGACCTGACGGGTTTTCTCGTCAACGGTGAAATGACCCGGCTTGGTGACTTCGCCTTCCACTTCCTCGATATGCTGCTCGAGCTTGGGGATCAGGCGGTTGATTTCGGTGTACAGCTTGGAGCTGTCTTCAGCCTGACCGGAGATGATCAGCGGCGTACGCGCTTCGTCGATCAGAATCGAGTCGACTTCGTCGATCACGGCGAAATTGAGTTCGCGCTGGAACTTGTCGTCCATGCTGAACGCCATGTTGTCGCGCAGGTAATCGAAACCGTACTCGTTGTTGGTGCCGTAAGTGATATCGGCAGCGTAGGCGGCGCGCTTCTCTTCCGGCGGCTGGAATGGCGTGACGATGCCTACGGTCAGGCCGAGGAATTCGTACAGCGGACGCATCCAGTTGGCATCGCGGCGAGCGAGGTAGTCGTTCACGGTAACCACGTGAACGCCCTTGCCGGACAATGCGTTGAGGTAGACAGCCAGCGTACCGACCAGGGTTTTACCTTCACCGGTACGCATTTCCGCGATCTGACCTTCGTGCAGGGTCATGCCGCCGATCAACTGTACGTCGAAGTGGCGCATGCCCATGACACGCTTACCCGCTTCACGAGCGACAGCAAAGGCTTCAGGGAGCAATTGATCGAGGGTCTCGCCTTTGGCTATGCGGGCCTTGAACTCTTCGGTCTTGGCGCGCAGTTGCTCGTCCGAAAGGGCCACCATTTGCTCTTCGAAGGCATTGACGATCTGTACCGTCTTGAGCATGCGTTTTACTTCACGCTCGTTCTTGCTTCCAAAAAGTTTTTTCAACAAAGGCGCAAACATATCGACAGGATCTTCCACACATAGGAATGGAGGGCGGCCCCGTGAGTCGCCCGTGCAGCCCAGATGGCCGCATGCGAACGAGCATTCTACCCGGAAACGATGGTGAGGAAAGTGGCGTTATTCCACGATGCTGGCACAGCGCTGTGACGGGGCAGGTTTACAATGGGGCCATTTTCAAGCACTTCAACCCGTTATCCGGGGAAGTTACTCATTGATTTGCATATGAAAGCACGGAAATGCCCTGAAAAGCAGCCGTCAGAACGCTTTCTGTTAAGATGTTCATCTTGTTACCCAGGCATCCCACCATGGCCTTTCGTCCTCTGAACGCCCGCCCGCCCGCGGTTTTGCTGCGTGAAGCCAAGCCCCTGAAGGCTATATTTCGTCACGCCGAGCGACTCAGCCACTTGCAGCGCCTGCTCGAAAGCCAGCTGCAACCAGCGGCCCGGGAGCATTGTCGCGTGGCTTCGTGGCGCGAAGGTACCTTGTTGCTGATCGTGACGGACGGTCACTGGGCCACGCGCCTGCGCTACCAGCAGAAACGCCTGCACCGGCAAATGATGGCCTTCGACGAATTCATCAACCTGACCCGCATTGTGTTCAAGGTGCAGCCGCCTGAAGCGCCACGCGGAGCTGCCACGCACACCATCGACCTGTCGGCAGTGGCTGCCGAAAACATTCAGGCCACCGCTGAAGGCATCACCGATCCGCGCTTGCGTGCCGCACTGGAAAGACTGGCCAGCCATGCAAAGGACAGGAAGTAACCCTGCCTGATCGCCGCCAGCACTGACCTCCCCTGAAAAACCCATAAAAAAAGGCCACCCGAGGGCAGCCTTTAAAGAACAAAAGGAAAGAGAGTAAAGCTTGCTTACACGGCCGCGACAGGACGCATGTAAGAAATAGGTGCCGTACTGGCATCCTCGAAAGTCACCACTTCCCAAGCGTCTTTCTGCTCGATCAACGTACGCAGCAGACGGTTGTTCAGTGCATGCCCCGATTTGAAACCCCGGAACTCACCAATCAGGCTGTTGCCCAGCAGGTAGAGGTCACCGATGGCGTCGAGGATTTTGTGTTTGACGAATTCGTCCTCGTAACGCAGGCCGTCTTCGTTCAGTACACCGTCCTTGTCGACCACGATGGCGTTTTCCACGCTGCCGCCGAGTGCGAGGTTGTGCTTGCGCAGGTACTCGATATCACTCATGAACCCGAAGGTCCGGGCACGGCTGACTTCCTTCACGAAGGAAGTACTGGAAAAGTCCACGCTTGCACTCTGGGTGCGGTCACGGAAGACGGGGTGATCGAAATCGATCTCGAAACTGACCTTGAACCCTTCGAAAGGCACAAAAGTAGCGCGTTTACCGCCCTCCTCGACTGTGACTTCACGCAGGATACGGATGAATTTCTTCGGCTCGTCCTGTTCTTCCAGGCCTGCCGATTGAATCAGGAATACGAAAGGGCCTGCGCTGCCGTCCATGATAGGAACTTCGGAGGCAGAGAGCTCGACGTAGGCGTTATCGATGCCAAGGCCAGCCATGGCCGAGAGCAAGTGTTCTACCGTGTCGACTTTGACATCACCATTGACCAGAGTGGTCGACAGAGTGGTGTCACCGACGTTTTCCGCACGCGCAGGGATCTGCACGACGGGGTCAAGGTCAGCTCGGCAAAACACAATGCCGGTATTCACAGGTGCGGGCTTGAGGGTCAGGTAAACCTTCTCCCCGGAGTGCAGGCCTACACCTGTGGCACGGATAATATTTTTCAGGGTGCGTTGTTTTATCATGGCATGGGCCGCTTCAGCGCAAGTTGCGAACTGGTATCAACAAAGGCTGGCGATGATAGCAGACCATGCCTTTGCTGAACACCAATCACCCTAATACCCCTGATACATTTCATCAATCGGCCTGACGACGCAGGAAAGCCGGGATGTCCAGGTAATCGAGATCATCGTTTGGATTCATCTTCGCCGCTGCTGTAGCGCCTGCGTGTGCCTGATTGCGCATCACGGTAGGACGATCCAGGTCACGGTAGTTGACCGACGGTGCTTCCTGACGGGACGCCTGCTGCGCAGGAGCCTGCTGGGTGGTCTGCAGCGTGTTGTCGATAACCTTGACAGGTTTCTCGATTTTCGCGCCCAGGCCGGTGGCAACCACGGTCACGTGCAACTCGTCACGCATGTCCGGATCGATAACGGTACCGACCTTGACCATCGCGTGCTCGGAAGCGAACGCTTCGATGATGCTACCCACGTCCGAGTACTCACCCAGAGACAGGTCAGGACCGGCAGTGATGTTGACCAGGATGCCGCGAGCGCCCTGCAGGTTGACGTCTTCGAGCAACGGGTTGCGGATCGCCGCTTCGGTCGCTTCACGTGCACGGTTAGGACCGCTGGCGCAGCCAGTGCCCATCATCGCCATGCCCATTTCGCTCATCACGGTACGCACGTCGGCGAAGTCGACGTTGATCATGCCCGGACGCTTGATGATGTCGGAGATACCGCGAACGGCACCGGCCAGTACATCGTCAGCCTTGGCGAAAGCCGACAGCAGGCTGGCGTCTTTACCGAGGATGGTCAGCAGCTTCTCGTTGGGAATGGTGATCAACGAGTCGACGCTTTCGGACAGCATGCGGATGCCTTCATCGGCGATCTGCATACGCTTGCGACCTTCGAACGGGAACGGACGGGTCACGACTGCGACCGTCAGAATGCCCATTTCCTTGGCCACTTCAGCAATGATCGGTGCTGCACCGGTACCGGTACCGCCGCCCATGCCAGTGGTGATGAAAACCATGTTGGTGCCCTGCAGAACTTCTGCAATGCGCTCACGATCTTCCAGTGCGGCCTGACGACCGACTTCAGGGTTGGCGCCAGCGCCAAGGCCCTTGGTCACGCCGGTACCCAGCTGCAGAATGGTCCGCGCGCCGATGTTTTTCAGCGCCTGAGCGTCGGTGTTGGCGCAGATGAATTCCACGCCTTCGATGTTGCTCTTGACCATGTGATTGACAGCGTTGCCGCCACCACCGCCTACGCCGATAACCTTGATAACCGGGCTTTGCGGGACGTTGTCTACGAGTTCGAACATTTTCTCTCTCCTTCCGCTTTCTAGTTAGTTTTGCCTACTGCCTGCCGATACTGCTGGTGAAGCCCTGAATCTGAAGCTGTGAAACCGTTGAACGTTGAAACTTAGAAATTGCCCTGCACCCAACGCTTGATACGCTCAAGCACCGGTGCCTTGGTTTCGTCGCTGTAGCTGCTGTTGCCGACAATCCCGGACAGCGAAATGCCATCCGATTGTTTTTGCAGCCCGTACATCAACAGGCCTACGCCGGTTGAGTAAATCGGGTTGCGGACGACATCAGCGAGCCCTTTGACGCTGTGCGGTACGCCCAAGCGCACCGGCATGTGGAAGATTTCCTCGGCCAGTTCGACCGCACCTTCCATTTTCGCTGTGCCCCCGGTCAGCACGATGCCGGCCGGGATCAGGTCTTCGTAGCCGCTGCGGCGCAGTTCGGCCTGGATCAGGGTGAACAGCTCGTCGTAACGAGGCTCGACCACTTCGGCCAGGGCCTGACGCGACAGCTCGCGAGGTGGACGGTCGCCCACGCTCGGCACTTTGATGGTTTCGCCTGCACCGGCCAGCTTGGCCAGCGCACAGGCATAACGAATCTTGATTTCTTCGGCGTACTGGGTCGGAGTGCGCAACGCCATGGCGATGTCGTTGGTCACCTGATCACCCGCAATCGGGATGACCGCCGTGTGGCGAATGGCACCCTCGGTGAAGATCGCGATGTCGGTGGTGCCGCCACCGATGTCCACCAGGCAGACACCCAGTTCTTTCTCGTCATCGGTCAGCACGGAATACGCCGAGGCCAACTGTTCGAGAATGATGTCGTCGACTTCCAGCCCGCAGCGACGTACGCACTTCTCGATGTTCTGCGCCGCGTTCACCGCACAGGTCACCACATGAACCTTGGCTTCCAGACGTACGCCGGACATGCCCAGGGGCTCACGCACGCCTTCCTGGTTATCGATCACGTAATCCTGAGGCAAGGTGTGCAGCACGCGCTGGTCGGCAGGAATGGCCACCGCCTGAGCAGCATCGAGCACACGCTCCAGATCCGCAGAGCTGACTTCGCGATCACGAATCGCCACGATGCCGTGTGAGTTCAGGCTGCGAATGTGGCTGCCTGCCACACCAACAAATGCCGAGTGGATACGGCAGCCGGCCATCAGCTGCGCTTCTTCGATTGCGCGCTGGATCGACTGCACGGTCGATTCGATATTCACCACCACGCCCTTCTTCAGGCCGCGGGAGGGATGGGTACCGATACCCACGATTTCCAGCGAGCCATCGGCCGCGACTTCGCCTACCAGTGCCACCACCTTGGAGGTACCGATATCCAGCCCGACGATCATTTTGCCGCTTTGCACATTTGCCATGGTCCTGCCTCTTATCAATTCTTCGCGACGGCGGGTTTTTCCGTCGCCGGCGCTGCCTGTTCGCGCCAACCGACCGCAAGGCCGTTGGAGTAACGCAAGTCGACGCGCGCGATATTCGTTATTTGGTCTTTCAGCGTTTTGTCGTAAATCGCGATGAAGCGGCGCATTTTTTCGACAAGGTGGTCGCGTCCAAGCAACAACTCGATACCCGGGCCAGCACTACCGGCACCTGTCGTCAGGAACCAGCTGCCACGCTCGCGCAGCTCCAGGCGCACGATGGAGAAGCCCAGCGGGCGCAACATCTGACTCAACACCTGATACTGCTGCATCACCTGCTGCTGGGCCCGCTGCGGGCCGAACAACTGGGGAAGATGTTCGTAATTGGACAGTTCACGCGGTGTGAAAGCCTGCCCCTGGTTATTCAACAGCGCTTCATCGCCCCAACGGGCAACCGGCAACTGCTCTTCAAGACGAATCACGACCTGATCCGGCCATACACGGCGGACCTCGGCGTGTGCGATCCAAGGCATCTGCTCAAGCTCGGTGCGCATGGCAGCCAGATCGATCTTGAAAAAGCTCGACGCCACATAAGGCGCAATCCGCTGCTGCACAGCCTGCTGACTGATGTAACTCAAATCGCCCTGCACGTTGATGCGGGTGATCGGGCGGTCGGCGTACGGCAGCAGACGCTGTGCTGCCTCATAAGTACCGAAGCCCAGAACCACCAACAGCACAGGCCAGAGCAAACGCTTCAGAAAACTGAAGTTGGCCTTGGGCAGGCGCGCCGACAAGGGCTCCTTGGCCACCATACGGCTGGCGCCGCGCGGCACCGGCTTGTTGCGGCCGGGAGCAGGTGGCTGAGGACGTGTCGACGCGCCGTACATGCCTTAACCTCTCGCCTGAACGCTGTCGGCCAGAATCGCCAACACCAGTTGTTGAAAATCCAGACCTGCCGCACGGGCCGCCATAGGCACCAGACTGTGATCGGTCATGCCGGGTACAGTATTGACTTCCAGTAACCAGAACTTGCCTTGTGCGTCCTGCATGACATCCGTGCGCGCCCACCCTGCAATGCCGATGGCTTCGCAAGCACGTGCTGCAAGTTGTTTGAGTTCCTGTTCCTGCGCATCGCCAAGTCCGCACGGAATCCGATACTGGGTATCGGACGCCAGGTACTTGGCATCGTAATCATAAAAACTATGAGGAGTGCCCAGGCCGATGGGAGGCAACACCTGGCCACGCAGAGACGCCACAGTGAACTCAGGTCCCTGAATCCACTGTTCGACTAATACTTGCGAATCGTAGGTACTGGCGGCTTTCCAGGCGGCGATCAATTCATCGACGCTGTTCACCTTTGCCATACCGATACTTGAACCTTCATGGGCCGGTTTGACGATCAAAGGCAGGCCCAGTTCCGTCACGGCGCAAATACAATCACTCTCGTTTTCAAGAACGGCATGCAGCGGTGTGGCGAGGCCGAGACTCTGCCAGACCTGCTTGGTGCGCAACTTGTCCATCGCCAGGGCAGAAGCCAGTACGCCACTGCCGGTATAAGGGATTTCCAGGCATTCCAGCAGGCCTTGCATGGTGCCGTCTTCACCGCCACGTCCGTGCAGAACGATAAAGGCACGGTCGATTTTCTCGCTGACCAGTCGCTGCAGAAAGTCATCGCCCACATCGATGCCGAACGCATCCACGCCAGCCTCGAGCAACGCACCGAGCACGGCATTACCCGAGTTCAGCGAGACCGCCCGCTCGGCACTCTTGCCACCGAAGAGTACGGCGACACGGCCGAAGCTTTTCGGCTCGAGTGTCGAGCGCAGGGACGACTGGGCGACGGCTGTCATTTCAGCTTCCCTTCGGTGGGGGCCACTTTGGCACCGGCGAACAGTGGGCTTTTCAGCAGCTGTGGCGCAAGACCACCGATGTCGCCAGCGCCCTGACACAACAGGATGTCGCCGGCACGCAACAGCGGCTTGACCAACGGCGCCAGCTCGACACCACGCTCGATGTAGATCGGGTCCAGCTGGCCACGCTGACGAATGCTGTGGCACAGGTTGCGGCTGTCCGCACCAGGAATCGGTTCTTCACCGGCCGGGTAGACTTCCATCAGCAGCAGCACATTGGCGTCCGCCAGCACCTGCACGAAATCGTCGTACAGGTCACGGGTGCGACTGAAACGGTGTGGCTGGTAGACCATCACCAGACGACGGTCAGGCCAGCCGCCACGCACAGCGTTGATAACGGCAGCGACTTCGCGCGGATGGTGACCGTAGTCATCGACCAGCATCACGTTGCCGCCGTCAACCGGCAGCTCGCCGTAGACCTGGAAGCGCCGACCGACGCCCTGGAACCCGGAAAGGCCCTGAACGATGGCCTCGTCGCTGACGCCCTCGTCGGTGGCGATGGCGATGGTCGCCAGCGAGTTGAGTACGTTGTGATTGCCGGGCATGTTCACCGACACATCCAGCGGCTCGCGGTCGCGGCGCAGTACGGTGAAGAATGTCAGCATGCCGTCCTGACGCACATTGATTGCACGTATATCGGCAGACTCGCTGAAGCCATAGGTCAGCGTCGGACGCTTGACCAGCGGCAGAATTTCACGCACCACCGGATCGTCGATGCACATCACCGCCAGCCCATAGAACGGCAGGTTGTGCAGGAACTCGACAAAGGTCTTCTTCAGTTTGTTGAAGTCGCCTTCGTAGGTCGCCATGTGATCGGCGTCGATATTGGTGACCACAGCGACCAGAGGCTGCAGGTGCAGGAAGCTGGCGTCGCTCTCATCAGCTTCGGCGATCAGGTAGCGGCTGGTGCCCAGCTGCGCATTGGTGCCCGCCGCGTTGAGACGGCCGCCAATCACGAAGGTCGGGTCCAGGCCGCCGGCAGCGAATACCGAAGCGATCAGGCTGGTGGTGGTGGTCTTGCCGTGCGTACCGGCAACGGCGATGCCGTGGCGATAACGCATCAGCTCGGCGAGCATCTCGGCACGCGGTACGACCGGAATGCGGCGCTCCAGCGCGGTGGCCACTTCCGGGTTGGAGGTGTTGACGGCACTGGACACTACCAGCACGTCGGCACCGATGGTGTTCTCGGCACGATGGCCGATAAAAATCTGTGCGCCGAACGATTCCAGGCGCTCGGTCACGGCCGAGCCCTTCAGGTCGGAGCCCGAGACTTCGTAACCCAGGTTCAACAACACCTCGGCGATCCCGCACATGCCGACACCACCGATACCGACGAAGTGGATACGACGGATACGGCGCATTTCAGGTTGTGGCATGGCGCGTTGATTCTCAACCATGGGCCACCTCCACACAGACGTTGACGACAGTGCTGGTTGCATCAGGCATGGCCAGGCTGCGTGCAGTGCGGGCCATGCTGTTCAATTGTTCGGGTTGCATCAAAACCTCTTTCAGGCGTGCTGCCATCTCGGCGGCGCCAGTTGTCGCTTGCGGCATGACGAAGGCTGCGCCTTCGCGAGCCAGATAATCAGCGTTACGTGACTGATGGTCATCAATCGCGTGGGGCAGCGGTATCAGCAACGACGGCAGACCGGCGGCGGCCAGTTCGCTGATGGTCAATGCGCCTGCGCGGCAGACCACCAGATCGGCCCAGCCATAGGCTTGGGCCATGTTCTGTATGAATGGCGCAACCTGCGCCTCGACGCCCACGTTGCGATAGCGCTCGGCGGTGACTGCGTCATGATTCTTGCCCGACTGATGAAACACTTCGGGCTGGATGTCCTGAGGCAGCTGGGACAGCGCCTCGGGCAGCAGTTTGTTCAACGGCTCCGCGCCCAGGCTGCCGCCCAGTACCAGCAGACGAGCCTTGCGTCCGGCCAGAGCCTGACGCGGTGTTTCCAGAAACAGCTCGACACGCACCGGGTTGCCGGTGGTGCGACGCTTGGATGAATCCGCAAAGGTGTTCGGGAACGCTTCGCACACCCGGCTGGCGAACGAGGCCAGACTGCGGTTGGCGGTACCGGCAACGGCATTCTGCTCGTGAATGATCAACGGTACGCCTGCCAGCTTCGCCGCCAGACCGCCAGGGCCGGTGACGTAGCCACCGAAGCCGACCACACAGACCGGTTTCACCTCACGCACAACCTTGCGTGCCTGCATCAGGGCCTTGAGCAACATGAACGGCGCCTTGAGCAGCGACAAGCGGCCCTTGCCACGCAGACCGGTAACGTTGATCAGGTGCAGCGTCAGACCGGCCTGCGGCACCAGTTCGTTTTCGATACCACGCGGCGTGCCCAGCCAATGGACCTTGTAGCCGCGTGCCTGGAACTCGCGCGCACAGGCCAGCGCCGGGAATACATGCCCGCCGGTCCCGCCTGCCATGATCAGCACGTTAGCGTCCATGCGGTGTGTCCTCGGCGAAGTCGCTTTCCTTGAACTCGGCTTCTTCACTGCCCATGTTGTTGCGCGATTCCCACTCGATGCGCAGCAGCAGCCCGAGGCTCGCGCAGCAGATCACCAGCGAGCTGCCGCCGTAGCTGAGGAACGGCAGGGTCAGCCCCTTGGTAGGCAGCAGACCGACGTTCACACCGATGTTGATCAGGAACTGACCGATCCACAGGAACGAAAGGCCGTAGGCCACATAGGCACCGAAGAACTGCTTGGCGCGCTCGGCCCACATGCCGATGTACATGCCGCGAATACTGACGAACAGGAACAGTGCGACGGTGATCAGCGAACCCACCACGCCCAGCTCTTCTGCAAGTACCGAGAACACGAAGTCGGTGTGCGCTTCCGGCAGATAGAACTGCTTCTGCACACTGTTGCCCAGTCCGACGCCGAACCACTCGCCGCGACCGAAGGCGATCAGTGCCTGGGTCAATTGATAGCCGGAACCGAACTGGTCGGCCCACGGATCGGTAAAGTTGGTCAGACGCGCCATCCGGTAAGGTTGGGCCTGGACCAGCACAACCACAGAAGCGACCGCCAGCACCACCATCAGCGAGAAGCGGAACAGGCCGACACCGCCGAGAAACAGCATGGCTGCCGCCGAGCCCATCATTACCACGGTCGCACCGAAGTCAGGTTCCATGAGCAGCAGACCGGCCATCGGCAGCAGCACGATGAACGGCTTGAAAAAGCCCATCCAGCTTTCGCGAACTTCCTGCTGCTGACGAATCAGGTAGCCGGCAAGGAAGATCACCACGAATACCTTGGCGATTTCCGACGGCTGCACGTTGAACGCGCCGAAACCGATCCAGCGCATCGAACCGTTTACCTCGCGCCCGATTCCCGGCACCAGTACCAGCAGCAACAGGCCGAACGCGCCAAGCAGCATCATCCAGCCCAGGCGTTGCCAGGTGGCGACCGGAATCATCATGGTCACGCCACAGGCACCCAGACCGATCAGCAGATAAACCAGGTGACGGGTCATCATGTACAGCGTGTTACCGGACTGTACGGCGGCAACTTCCGACGAGGCCGAGGTAATCATCACCAGGCCAAGGCCGAGCAGCGCCAGGCAGCCGACCAGCATCGGGAAGTCCAGGTCGATGCCTCGCCCACTGATCAGTGGCGATGGATAAGGCTTGATCACACCGAAGATCATGACAAGCACTCCACTGCCTGCGCGAACACACGTCCGCGCTCTTCATAATTCTTGAACATGTCCAGACTGGCGCATGCAGGAGAAAGCAATACGGCATCGCCACGCTGAGCCAGTTTTGCGCTGTGCTCGACAGCCGCCTGGACGGTGTCGACATGCACCAGCGGGACAGCGTCGCCCAATGCCTGGGCAATAAGCTGGGCATCACGCCCGAGCAAGACCGCCGCGCGGCAATGCTCGGCGACTGGCGCGCGCAAACCGCTGAAATCAGCGCCTTTGCCATCGCCGCCGGCGATCAGCACCAGCTTGCCGTCGATATCCGAGCCCAGCCCTTCGATGGCAGCCAGCGCGGCACCCACGTTGGTGGCTTTGGAGTCGTTGTAGTAATGAACGCCTTCGTGCTCGCGCAGCCACTGGCAGCGATGCTCCAGACCAGTGAACTCGCGCAGGCTGGCGAGCATGGCGTCGAACGGCAGGCCGACCGCATGCCCCAGGGCCAGGGCGGCAAGCGCGTTGGACTGATTGTGCGCACCACGCACTTTCAGCTCACGTACCGGCATGAGGTTTTCAAACTGGAACGCCAGGTACTTTTCGCCGTTCTCTTCACGCAGGCCGAAACCATGGAAGTCGGGCTTGTTGAGGCCGAATGTCCAGCACGGCAGGCCTTCGCCAATCAACGGACGGGAGAGCGCATCCTGACGGTTGACCACCACCTGCCGCGCGCCACGGAAAATCCGGTGCTTGGCCAGGTGGTAGGCAGGCAGGCCGCTGTAACGGTCCATGTGGTCTTCACTGATATTCAGCACGGTCGCCACTTCGGCATTGAGCTGGTCAGTGGTTTCGAGCTGAAAGCTGGAAAGCTCCATCACGTACAGCTCGACGTCGTCGCTGAGCAGGTCCAGCGCCGGAGTGCCTAGATTGCCGCCCACCGCCACACGCTTTCCAGCGGCAGCAGCCATTTCGCCGACCAGTGTCGTCACGGTGCTTTTCGCATTCGAGCCGGTAATGGCAATCACCGGCGCCTTCGCGTGACGCGCGAACAGTTCGATGTCGCCCGACAGTTTGACGCCACGTGCGTGAGCCTGCTGCAGGGCCGGGGTCGCCAGGGCCAGACCGGGGCTGACGTACAGCTCATCGGCACGGCAGAGGAAATCCACGTCCAGCTCGCCACAACGCACTTCCACCTGCGGATAGTCGCGACGCAAGGTCGCCAGCTCAGGAGGATTCTCCCGCGTGTCGGCCACGGCAAAGGACACGCCCTGGTTCGCCAGGAAGCGAACCAGAGACATGCCGCTTTTGCCTAGACCCACGACAATGCGGAAGCGGTCGGAAACGATCAGGGACACTCGTTCTACCTCAGTTTCAGCGTGGCAAGGCCAATGAGCACCAGAATCACGGTGATGATCCAGAAACGGACGATCACACGTGGCTCGGGCCAGCCTTTGAGTTCAAAGTGGTGGTGGATCGGCGCCATGCGGAATACGCGGCGGCCGGTAAGTTTGAAAGACGCAACCTGAATGACCACTGAAAGGGTTTCCATCACGAACACGCCGCCCATGATGAACAGGACCATTTCCTGACGAACGATCACCGCCATGGTGCCCAGCGCCGCGCCGAGTGCCAGCGCACCGACGTCGCCCATGAACACCTGCGCCGGATACGTGTTGAACCAGAGGAATCCGAGCCCGGCGCCAATCAGCGCCCCAGAGAACACAATCAGCTCGCCCGCCCCCGGCACGTAGGGAATCAGCAGGTATTCAGCAAATTTCACGTTACCCGACAGGTAGCAGAAGATGCCCAAGGCACCGCCTACCATCACCGTCGGCATGATCGCCAGACCATCCAGCCCGTCAGTCAGGTTGACTGCGTTGCTGGAGCCGACAATCACGAAATAGGTCAACACGATGAAACCGATACCCAGCGGGATACGCACATCCTTGAGCATCGGCACGATCAGCGTGGTTTCAGTCGCCGACGGTGCAGTCGTATAAAGGAAGATCGCTGCACAGAGGCCAAAAACCGACTGCCAGAAATACTTCCAGCGGCTCGGCAGGCCTCGGGAATTCTTTTCGATCACCTTGCGGTAGTCATCGACCCAGCCGATGGCGCCGAACAACAGTGTCACCAGCAACACAACCCATACGTAACGGTTGCTCAGGTCAGCCCACAGCAATGTACTGATACCGATGGACGACAGGATCAGCGCCCCACCCATGGTCGGCGTACCCGACTTGGACAGGTGCGATTGCGGACCATCGTTGCGCACAGACTGACCGATCTGACGCATTTGCAGGGTGCGGATCATCCACGGCCCCAGGCACAGCGACAGCGTCAGGGCGGTGAGCACGCCAAGGATCCCGCGCAATGACAGGTACTGAAAGACCGCGAAGCCTTTGTAGAACTGTTGTAAAAACTCGGCCAACAGCAGCAGCATTAATGTTTCTCCAGGCTAGAACCGCACAAGGCAGCCACGACGTGTTCCATCGCAGCGCTACGCGAGCCCTTGATCAGTAAAGTGGTATCAGGATTCTGCTCGGCGCCCAGCGCCGCGATCAGTTCAGCCTGACTGGCAAAGTGGTAAGCGTGCTCGCCGAAGGCGCTGACCGCGTGAGTCATCAATGGGCCGACGGCATACAGCGCCGACACCTTGCCAGCGGCATAGGCGCCCACTTCGCGATGGCCCTGCTCGGCCCATTCGCCCAACTCACCGATGTCGCCCAGCACCAGTACGGTACGACCGGTGAAGCCGGTGAGGATGTCGACGGCCGCGTTGATCGAGGCAGGGTTGGCGTTGTAGGTGTCATCGATGACGCGCATGCCATTGCTGGCGATTTGCGCCACGGCACGGCCCTTGACCGGCTGCACGTTGTTCAGCCCGGTGACGATCCCTTCCAGCGGCACACCCATTGCGCAGCCCGCAGCCGCAGCGGCCAAGGCGTTGGACACATTGTGTGTGCCGAGCAGGTTCAACTGGACCCGGGCAGTGCCGAGCGGGCTGTTGAGGGTAAAAGCCGGGCAGCCCCGAGCATCACGGCTCAGCTCGCTGGCGTACACGTCAGCCGCAGAGTCGGTCAGTGCGAAGGTCAGGACATTGCGATCGCCGGCGCGCTTGCGCCAGATCGGAAACGCCTTGTCTTCCAGATTCAATACTGCAGTACCACCCGCGCCGAGACCTTCGAGAATCTCGCCCTTGGCTTCGACAATTCTGTCCGGGCCGCCGAACTCGCCGACGTGGGCAGTTCCGGCGTTGGTGATCATGGCGACGTGCGGCTTGGCGAGGCTTACGGTGTAGGCAATCTCGCCGACCCGCGACGCACCCAGCTCGATCACAGCGGACGTATATTCCGGGGCCAGTTCCAGCAGAGTCAGTGGAACGCCCAATTCGTTGTTCAGGTTGCCTCGGGTCGCCAGCACGGGGCCGCGCGTGCGCAGGATGCTCGCGAGCATTTCCTTGACCGTGGTCTTGCCACTGGAGCCGGTGACTGCAGCAACCGGCCGGTCGACGAATGCATTGCGATTCATGGCACCCAGTTGTGCAAGCGCCTTGCGGGTATCCAGCACGACCAGTTGCGGCAAGGCGGCGCCCTGCACTTCGCGCTCGACCAGAGCACCGACCGCGCCTTTCGCAGCCACTTGATCGAGGTATTCATGACCGTCAAAACGCGGCCCGGTCAGGGCTACGAACAGCTGACCTGGCTCGATGCCACGGCTGTCGGTACTCACGCCGGAAAAGCTGCAGTCGCCCCCGACCAGACGCGCATCGAGTGGTACAACCAGTTCGCTGAAGGTCATTGGCTTAAGCATTTGCAGGCTCCCATATGGCAAGCGCGTTGGCGGCTTCTTGCAAATCGGAGAATGGCTGCCGCTGACCATTGATTTCCTGATAGTCCTCGTGGCCCTTGCCGGCGAGCACTACGACGTCATCGGCATTGGCGCTGGCAATCAGTTCGGCAATGGCCTGACCGCGACCTTCGATGAAACGCACCTTGTCGACAGCAGCGAAGCCAGGGCGAATATCGTCAAAAATACTGGCTGGCGATTCGGAGCGCGGGTTGTCGTCGGTGACCCACGCACCGTCTGCCAGCCGTTCGACCACTTCAGCCATCAGCGGACGCTTGCCGCGATCACGATCACCGCCGCAGCCGAACAGGCACAACAGACGGCCTTTAGCGTGCGGGCGCAGTGCTTCGAGGACTTTTTCCAGCGCATCCGGAGTATGCGCGTAATCGACAACCACCAGCGGCTTGTCGGCACCACCCAGACGCTGCATGCGCCCGACCGGGCCTTCGAGTTTCGGCAGCACCTTGAGAATTTCGTCCAGCGCGTAATCCAGGCCCAGCAAAGCGCCGACCGCAGCCAGCACGTTGCTCAGGTTGAAGCGACCCAGCAGGCTGCTGCGCAGGAAATGCTCGCCCTGAGGCGTGACCAACGTAGCGCGCACGCCATCATCATCGAATTTCGCATCGCGGCAATACAGGTAGGCCGAGCTATCCAGCTGGCTATAGGTGATCAACCGAGACTCTTGCTTGATACCGGCCAGTTCACGACCGAAAGTATCATCCAGGTTGATTACCCGGCATTTCAGGTTGGACCATGCAAACAGCTTGGCCTTGGCGGCAGCGTACGCTTCCATGGTGCCGTGATAATCCAGGTGATCACGGGACAGATTGGTCAGCACCGCCACATCAAACGCCAGCGCCGTCGCCCGCCCTTGATCCAGCCCATGAGACGACACTTCCATCGCCACTGCGCGCGCACCGGCCTTTTTCAGATCGGCCAGCGTCGCCTGAACGGCAATCGGGTCAGGCGTGGTATGACGGCCGCTTTGCAGCGCGCCGTAGAATCCTGTGCCCAGTGTGCCGACGATGCCGCAGTGCTGACCCAGCGCATCAAGCGCCTGCGCAACCAGCTGGGTGACGCTGGTCTTGCCGTTGGTGCCGGTAACACCTACCAGATTCAGACTGCGACTCGGGTCGCCGTAGAAGCGGCCGGCAATATCGGACAACTGCGCGGCGAGCCCCTTGACCGGGATCAGCGGCACGTCAGTGATCGGCAGAACGGTCGAGCCTTCGACTTCGTACGCCACAGCCGCCGCGCCACGCTTGAGCGCGTCGGCAATATGCGCACGGCCATCGACCTTGATACCCGGTATGGCTAGAAACAGATCACCCGGACGGACATTGCGGCTGTCGAGAGTCAACTCGCGAATCAGCGCATCGCGATCGGTGTGAGCGAAAATCTTGCTCAGATTAAAGGCCATCAACCACGCCCTCCTTTGGCTGCCGGTGCGGCGTTGACTTGTTCAGGTGGCGCAAGGTTGTCCGGCGTCACGTTCATCAGGCGCAACGTGCCGGACATGACCTTGCTGAATACCGGGGCCGAAACCAGACCGCCGTAGTAACCGCCCTTGCTCGGCTCGTCGATGACGACCACGATGGCGTAACGCGGGTTACTCATCGGGCCGAAACCGGCGAACAGCGAGCGATAGGAGTTTTCCGCGTAGCCCTTGGTACCGATGGACGTCTTACGCGCCGTACCACTCTTGCCACCGACGTGGTAGGACGGTACACGGGCGCGATAGACGCCGCGCGGGTCCTCGATAACCTGCTGCAACATGCCTTGCAGGGTCTTGGCGGTTTTCTCCGGAATGGCCTGGGTCGATTCCGGCTCTTTATCTGTTTTCAGAATGGTCAACGGCACAATGCGGCCATTGTTGGCCAGCGCGCCGTAGGCATGCACCAGTTGCAAAGCCGTGACCGACAAACCGTAGCCATAGGACAGCGTGGCGGTTTCAGCCTTGCGCCATTCGCGGTAGTTGGGCAGGTTGCCGACGCGCTCGCCAGGGAAGCCGAGGCCGGTGTACTGACCGAAACCGACGCGCTGCATGGCACGAAAGATCGCCTCACCGCCCACATCGAACGCGACCTTGCTCATGCCGACGTTACTGGAGTTGATCAGAATGCCGGTCAGATCAAGGATCGGGCCTTCGGTCTTGGTCACGTCACGAATCGTGTATTTGCCGATCTGCAGGGTGCCCGGATAAACCTCGACCTTGTCGGTCGGCTTCCAGCGGCCACTGTCCAGCGCCGCGGTCATGGAGATCGGCTTCATGGTCGAACCAGGTTCGAACACGTCGATGATGGCCCGGTTGCGCATGGCGGCAGGCACCATGGTGCGGCGGTTGTTCGGGTTGTAGGTCGGCTGGTTGACCATCGCCAGCACCTCGCCGGTCTTGACGTCCATGATCACCATGCTGCCGGCCTTGGCCTCGTTCTCGACGATGGCATTGCGCAGTTCACGGGTCGCCAGGTACTGCAGGCGCAGGTCAATGGACAAAGCCAAGGTCTTTCCGGCCTTGGCATTCTTGGTGACCTGAACATCCTTGATCAGTCGACCGCGCCGGTCCTTGATGACCTGACGTTTGCCGGGCACACCGGCGAGCCAGTCGTCATACGCCAGCTCGACGCCTTCGCGGCCATGGTCATCAAGGTCGGTAAAGCCGACCATGTGTGCGGTGACATCGCCGGCCGGATAAAAGCGGCGGAATTCTTCGATGCCGTAGACACCCGGTACTTTCAGGTCGATGACCGACTGGCCCTGCTCTGGCGTCAGGCCACGGACCAGATAGATGAATTCCTTGTTCGCCTGCGAGTCCAGACGCTCGGTCAATGCCTTGAGATCCTGACCCAGCGCGGCTGCCAGCATCGGCCACTTGGACTTGTCCTGCTGCATTTCACGCGGGTTGGCCCACAGCGTCGTCACCGGAGTACTGACCGCCAGCGGCTCGCCGTTACGGTCAGTGATCAGGCCACGGTGCGCCGGAATAGGAATATGCCGAAGGCTGCGTGCATCGCCTTGCTCTTTAAGAAAGGTATGGTCGATGACCTGCAGGTCGACGATGCGCCAGCAAATGGCGAGCACGAGGGACACCAGCAGCCCTACGACTACGCGAAAACGCCACGGATAAAGAGCGCCATCGAGCTTCATCATGGCGCCACCATCCGTACTTCGGCGGCGCTCGGGATGCGCATCTTCAGTTGTTCGGTGGCCAGAGTCTCGATACGGCTGTGTGCAGTCCAGGTGCTCTGCTCAAGAATCAGCCGGCCCCACTCTGCCTGCGCCTTGTCGCGCACGCTCATTTCCGAATACAGCGAGTTGAGCAGTTGACGATTCCAATGTGCGCTATAGGAAACGCCAATCGCCGAAATCAGGACAGCAATGAACAGCAGCAGCATAATGAAGCTGCCGCCGGGCAGAGGTTTAAGAAACAGACGGCTCACCTGAGCTTCTCCGCTACACGCATGACAGCACTGCGCGAGCGCGGGTTGGCTTTGGTTTCGACATCAGAGGCGAACTGGGCCTTGCCGTGAATTTTGATTTTCGGTTCGAACGGCTTGAACTGGATCGGCAGATTACGCGGCATGTTGTCGGCTTCGCCCTTGGCGAGCTTGCGCATGAACAACTTGACGATGCGGTCTTCCAGCGAGTGAAAGCTGATGACGACCAGACGGCCGCCCACTTCCAGCGCATCCAGAGCCGCTTCGAGACCGGCTTCCAGATCGCCCAATTCGTTGTTTACGTGAATACGCAGGCCCTGAAAGGCACGCGTTGCAGGATTCTTGCCCTTTTCCCAGGCAGGGTTTGCGACCTTGAGCACTTCTGCCAGATCGGCTGTGCGCTCGAAAGGCTGGACTTCGCGGCGCGCGACGACCGCATTGGCCATCCGCTTGGCAAATCGCTCTTCGCCGTATTCCTTGAAAACGCGGGCAATTTCTTCAGCCGGTGCAGTCGCGATGAACTCGGCAGCGCTCACGCCACGGGTCGGGTCCATGCGCATGTCCAGAGGACCGTCGTTCATGAAGCTGAAACCGCGCTCGGGATCATCCAGCTGCGGGGACGACACACCCAGATCCAGCAGAATGCCACTGACCTTGCCCGCCAAACCGCGTTCCTGAGTCTCGGATCCCAATTCGGCAAAGCTGCGCTGCACAATGACAAAGCGGCCGTCTTCGGCCGCTAGCGCTTGCCCGGTGGCAATCGCTTGAGGGTCCTTGTCGAATCCCAGGAGCCGACCCTCTGGGCCCAGCTGGCTGAGTATCAGACGACTATGCCCGCCACGCCCGAACGTGCCGTCCAGGTAGCAGCCATCGGCGCGCACCGCGAGAGCCTCCACGGCTTCTTCAAGCAGCACGGTGATGTGGGTAAAGCCGCTATTCATAGTCACAGGATCAAATCACGTAATTCGTCGGGCATCGCGCCAGGTTTTTGAATGGCAGCCAGGTCAGCATCAGCAAGAGCATTCCAGGCGTCCTCGTCCCACAGTTGAAACTTGTTGAGCTGGCCCACCAGCATTACGCGCTTATCCAGCCTGGCGTACTCGCGCAGGCGCGGCGGCACCAGAAAACGCCCACTCCCGTCGAGCTCCAGATCGACAGCATTACCAATCAGAAGCCTTTGCAGACGGCGGTTCTCTTCACGAAACGTCGCCAGATCACGAAGTTTTGCTTCTATCAGCTCCCATTCGGAAAGCGGATAAAGGCAAAGGCATGGATCAACGGCATCAATGGTCACGATAAGTTGGCCGGCGCTACGCGAATCCAACTCGTCACGGTACCGGCTCGGCATAGCGAGACGGCCCTTGGCATCGAGATTGATCGCATTGGCACCACGGAACACAGGCGCATTCTCCGAATATTAGCTTTTTGCGCTAAAAAAACCCACTTCGTGCCACTTTCTGCCACTTGCGCACACTATAGGAACGCGCCCACCACACCGTCAAGGCACGGTCTTAAGGAAAACCCTTACATTTCGGAGATTTAGGAGAGGTATCGGGGCTAAAAAGGTAATTTTGCGAAGGAACTGACGGATAAATCCCACACAGCTCAAATCGTTGCGATTCAAAGTTAATGTGATTTATGAGCTGTAAGATTTTTTTGGTATTACGGAGGGGTTTTGCTGCGTGAAACGAAGGGGAAGAAAAAAGGTGGAGAGTCGATCTGTAAGCCGGGTTCTGTCGAGAACAGTCATTCCTCTACGACGGCCATCACTGGACGCCTTTAGCAACCTACCCGGTTCCAGCGCGGGCCACGCCTAGGAACCCTATTTGGTCTTGCTCCGAGTGGGGTTTACCTTGCCACGAACTGTTACCAGACGTGCGGTGCGCTCTTACCGCACCTTTTCACCCTTACCGGCACCGAAGCGCTTAGGCGGTTATTTTCTGTGGCACTTTCCGTAGGCTCGCGCCTCCCAGGCGTTACCTGGCACTCCGCCCTATGGAGCCCGGACTTTCCTCCCCCCCTTGTTGCGGAACAACAAGAGGCAGCGACTGTCCAATCGACTCTCCGCCGACAAGGTTAGCGGCACACGCCATCAAGAACAAGCTTTAATAGCATTGTGTGGCTCGCTTACCCCCTTCAAAAGCCCCCGTTACTCCTTCTGTTTCTCCAGCGCCACCTGATACAGCAGGTTCTTGCGCACGCCGGTTATTTCGGCTGCCAGCGCTGCGGCGCGCTTGAGCGGCATCTCTGCAAGCAGCAGATCCAGCACCCGACGAGCCTCTTCACCAATGACATCTTCGTCATCCGGCGGCGTCCAGCCAGCCACCAGCACCACGCATTCTCCGCGCTGCTGATTACTGTCCGATTCGACGAATGCACGCAGCTCACCCAAAGGCAGACCCTTGAGGGTTTCGAAAGTTTTGGTTATTTCACGCGCCAGCAAGGCCTGACGGTCAGCACCGAAGACCAGCTCCATATCCTGCAGGCACTCCAGGATGCGGTGCGGCGCTTCATAGTAGATCAGCGTGCGTGGCTCTTCCCTGACACGCTCGAGCCTGGCCTTGCGACCCGCAGCCTTGGCCGGAAGAAAACCTTCGAAAATGAATCGATCCGACGGCAGCCCGGCCGCAGACAGAGCCGCAATCAAGGCACACGCGCCCGGCACCGGTACAACCTGAACACCTGCGGCACGCGCCTGACGCACCAGGTGATAACCGGGGTCGGAGATCAATGGCGTGCCGGCATCGGAAATCAGCGCAACGTCATCACCGGCCAGCAGACGTGTAATGAAGCGACTACCCTCATCACGTTCGTTATGTTCGTGACAGGCTGCCAATGGAGTCGAGATGCCGAAGTGCTGCATCAGCCGTGCGGAATGGCGCGTGTCTTCAGCTGCGATCAGCGCGACCTCACGCAACACCTTCAAGGCTCGCACACTCATGTCGTCCAGATTGCCGATGGGAGTCGCCACTACATAAAGCGAACCCGGAGTGGAATTCGAAACAACCGGAACAGTCAAAACGCAAACCTCGCAGGTTATAACAGGTGCTTGGAAAAACTGCATTGTACAGGCTGCGGCGCGGCGGAACGGTTCGCGCGTCAGGATGCCGACAAAAAAGGAATGAAAACATGTTCAGACCCGAGCAAGAAACGCGGCGCACCTCTCCAATTGAACGATTTGGCCGCCAGATGACCTTAACGCGACTGATATCACGGCTTTAAATACCTTCGACATCGCACCCCGGCCAGCGCTTGGGTACAATCCCCCGTTAATTCGCTCGAGTTTCAGGAACATACCAATGATCGCTTGTCTGCGGCTGCTCTCTGCCCTCTGCCTCGCTGCCCTCCTTGCAGCCTGTGCCAGCTCGCCCTCGTCCAGCCTTGGCGAGCTGCCTCGAACCCCTGATGCCAGCATCGAGCAACTGCTCGAGCAGGCCGCCAGCGCCAAAACCCCCGAGCAGGCCGCAACGCTGCGCTTGAGTGCGGCCGATCTGGCCAGCCGCCAGAATGACGCAGGACGCGCCGCGCAAATCCTCGGACAGGTGCAAATCGATCAACTCAAGCCCGGCTTGCAGGTTTTCGCCAGCACACTGTCCGCCGAACTGGCGATGGGCCGTAATCAACCCAAGGCAGCGCTGACCGCCCTGAATCATCCAAGCATGCAGCGCCTGGGCGAGCTGTCGGTCGAGCAGCAGATTCGCACGCACATGGTCAAGGCACGCGCTCTTGAAGCCGATGGCCAGGCGCTCGCAGCCGCCAATGAACGTGTTTATGCCGGCCCGTTGCTGCAAGGCGCAGACGCCAGCGCCAACAATGACGCGATCTGGACACTGGTCTCTGCCCTGCCCGCCGAGCAACTGCAGAGCACAGCGACCGACGATATGGGCGGCTGGCTGAACCTGGCTCGCTCGATCAAGGGCGCAGGCACGCTTGAGCAGCAACAGGCTGCCATCGACAGCTGGAAAGCGCAGAATCCGAAACACCCTGCTGCACTGCAACTGCCAACCGCTCTCGCGCAGCTGCGTGCACTGACCAGCGAGCCGATTACCAAAATTGCCCTGCTGCTGCCGCAGGATGGCCAATTGGCCGCAGTCGCCAAGGCGCTGCGCGAAGGCTTCATGGCCGCGCACTTCCAGGCTCAGCAAGCAGGTGAGAATCCTCCGGCCATTCAGGTCTTCGACAGCTCGCGAATCACCTCGATGGACGAGTTCTACCGTCAGGCTCAGGCCGCTGGTGTGCAACTGGTCGTCGGTCCGCTGGAAAAGAATCTCGTCAAACAACTGAACAGCCGTCAGCAGTTGCCTATTACTACACTGGCGCTGAACTACAGCGATACCAGCAATGAAGGCCCGGCGCAGCTGTATCAGTTCGGCCTGGCCGCAGAAGACGAAGCCCGCGAGGTTGCTCGTCGTGCCTGGGCGGACGGCAAGCGCAGCGCCGTGGCGATGGTTCCGAAAGGTGAGTGGGGCGACCGCGTGCTGGATGCCTTCCGCAAGAGCTGGCAAGCCAAGGGCGGTACGCTGATCGCTGCAGAGCACGTTGATCAGCCGGTAGAACTGGCACAGCAGGTCGCCGACCTGTTCCAGCTGCGCAATAGCGAAGGCCGCGCTCAGCGCCTGCAAAGCACGGCCGGCACTCAGATCGCAGCTCAGCCGAGCCGTCGCCAGGACATCGACTTCATGTTCCTCGCCGCGACGCCACAACAAGCGCAACAGATCAAACCCACCATGGTCTTCCAGTACGCCGGTGACGTTCCGGTCTATGCCACTTCGCACCTGTTCACCAACAGCAACGATCACGCCCAATACATGGACCTGAATGGCGTGCGCTTCTGCGAAACGCCATGGCTGCTGAACGCCGAAGACCCGCTGCGCCAGCAGGTCACCGCACAATGGCCACAGGCTGCAGGCAGCCTGGGTCGTCTGTATGCGATGGGTATCGACGCGTATCGCCTGGCGCCGCGCCTCGCTCAACTCAAGGCGATGCCTGACAGCCGCATTGACGGGCTGTCCGGTAGCCTCAGCCTGAACCCTGGCCGCCGCGTCGAACGCCAGCTGCCATGGGCCGAGTTCGTCGACGGCAAGATCCAGCGCCTGCCGGACACCGCTCCTTGATGCAACGCAGCACCCGCCAGCAAGCAGGGCGCGAGGCCGAAGCCTTCGCCCTGCAGTTTTTGCAGCAGCAGGGCCTGCGCCTGATTGAACAAAACTGGTTATGCAAACGCGGCGAGCTTGATCTAGTCATGCTTGACGGCGATACAGTAGTATTCGTCGAAGTTCGCTACCGGCGCCATTCAGGATGGGGCGGCGCCACGGAAAGCGTCGATTTTCGCAAGCAGGAGAAACTCGTCACAGCCGCACAGCTTTTTCTGCAGCACGCAACGGCCTGGGCCAATCACCCCTGCCGTTTCGACGTGATCGCCATTGAAGGCGAGCCCGGCAAGGCCGCACCACTGAACTGGATCAAGAGCGCTTTTGACAGCTGACCTGGCGCAGTGAAGCAGCAATCCGACTTGAGTCATGACCTGCAACACACTACTAACCGTCACCGATTTCGCTATTTGTTTTGCCGGCTGCACACCTTGTGTGCCGGATAGCTCCCGGGAGAACCCGGCGCATCCGTCCCGCCGCCGTACGCTCTAATTAAGGTCACATTGATGGACATGCAATCCCGAATTCGCCGGCTGTTCCAGGCCAGCATCGAAACCAAGCAACAGGCGATGGAAGTCCTTGCACCCTTTATCGAGCAAGCCAGTCAGGTCATGGTCAATGCCCTGCTCAACGAGGGCAAGATGCTCGCATGCGGCAATGGCGGTTCAGCGGGCGATGCACAGCACTTCTCCTCGGAACTGCTCAACCGCTTCGAGCGCGAGCGGCCGAGCCTGCCAGCGATTGCACTGACCACCGACAGCTCGACGATCACCTCGATCGCCAACGATTACAGCTACAACGAAATCTTCTCCAAACAGATTCGCGCGCTGGGTCAGCCAGGCGATGTGTTGCTGGCCATTTCCACCAGCGGCAACTCGGCGAATATTATTCAAGCCATCCAGGCCGCACATGATCGCGAAATGATTGTCGTAGCATTGACAGGACGCGACGGTGGCGGCATGGCCTCGCTGCTATTGCCCGAGGATGTGGAGATCCGCGTACCCGCCAATGTCACGGCACGCATACAAGAAGTCCATCTGCTGGCGATCCATTGCCTTTGCGATTTGATCGACAGCCAACTGTTCGGGAGTGAAGAATGACCCCTAATCGTCTCAGCCTACTGGTTCTGACACTGTGCCTCAGCATCACCGGATGCAGTTCGGTGATCACGGCCACTCGCGAAAAACCGATCGAAGACGATCGCGGCACGCGCACCTTCGGCAGCAAGATCGACGATTCACTGATCGAGACCAAGGCAGCCGTCAACATCTCCAAGGCCAACCCTGACCTCGCAGAGGGCTCGCACATCGTCGTGACCAGCTTCAACGGCATCGTGCTGCTGGCTGGCCAGACACCGCGTGCCGACCTCAAGGCAATGGCCGAACAGGCCGCCAGCGCTGTTCAGCGCGTCAAGAAGGTCAACAACGAACTGCAGGTGATGGCACCCTCCTCGCTGCTGGCGCGCAACAATGACGCCTGGCTGACCACCAAGATCAAAAGCCAGATGATCGCTGACGCATCCATTCCCGGCTCGCGCATCAAGGTGGTGACCGAGAACGGCATCGTCTTCCTGCTGGGCCTGGTAACCCAGGACGAAGCCAATCGCGCCACCAACCTGGTACAGGGCGTCTCCGGCGTGCAGAAGATCGTCAAACTCTTCGAGTACATCGACTGACGGGTAACCGACAGGCATGAAAAAGGCGATCCGAAGATCGCCTTTTTTATTGCCGGTTTTTACTTCACGACCTTCAGACTCGGCCTGCCACTCGGACGAGGCGGTTCGCTGTCTGGCGGAGGCGTATCGTCTTCGATCTCGATCTCGATTTCTTCGCCCTCTTCCATGGAGGGCTCCAGATCGAAAACCATGCCCTGACCGTTCTCGCGGGCATAAATACCCAGGATGGCAGCGACAGGTACATAAAGCGTGTGCGGCACACCGCCGAAGCGGCCTTCGAAGCTCACCGCTTCGTTATCCATATGCAGATGACGCACGGCACTCGGCGAAACATTCAAGACAATCTGCCCGTCATTGGCAAACCCTTGCGGGACCTGCACCGACGGGTAATCCGCATTGACCAGCACATGCGGGGTGCAATCGTTATCGACGATCCACTCGTAAAGAGCACGAACAAGATAAGGGCGACTGGAGTTCATTAACGGCTCCTTAAGCCTTAGCGCATTTCACGTTCGGCAGCAGACAGACTCGCCTGAAAAGCCTCACGCGCAAATTGGCGCTCCATGTAATCAAGCAGCGGCTTGGCAGGCCGCGGCAATTCAATACCCAAAATTGGCAAACGCCAGAGTATGGGGAGTAGACAGCAGTCAACAAGACTTAGCTCGTCGCTCATGAAAAAAGCTTTTTCCGCGAACAACGGAGAAACCCCGGCCAGACTCTCGCGGAGCTCCTTGCGCGCCTGAACACGAGCAGGCTCTTTGCTGCGCGTATCCAGAATCAGGTCGACAAGGCCACACCAGTCTCTCTGGATACGATGGATCAGCAAACGACTGTTGGCACGGGCAACCGGATAGACAGGCAGCAGAGGCGGATGTGGATAGCGCTCATCCAGATACTCCATCACCACGGTCGACTCGTACAACGCCAGGTCACGATCGACGAGGGTCGGCACGCTGCCGTATGGATTTACTTCAATCAGCTGCGGCGGATGACGACCTGCCACCACTTCAATGATTTCGGCGCTGACACCCTTCTCGGCGAGCACAATGCGTACGCGATGAGAATAGTGGTCGGCGGGGTCGGAGTAGCAGGCCAACCGGTTGGTCACGCCCATGGCGATCCTCCTCGCTTGTTAAAATTTATCGGACAGACGAACGAACGCGCTTCAAGGGCGCATCCGATAATGAACACAACATGACAGGCGTTCGTCGCGGGCCACAAGATAGCTCATTTACGCGATGTAAATTCCGTAATCTTCGTCGACAGGCGGATAAATTTCACAATATCGACGTAAAACGAGCAACGCAAAAACATCATGACCGTAAAAATCACGCCCATAAAAAAACGCCCAGCCCCGCGAGGGGATGGACGTTCTTTCTTTGAACGAAGAGCGTATTAACGCTTCGAGTACTGCGGACGCTTACGCGCTTTACGCAGACCGACTTTCTTACGTTCAACTTCACGAGCATCGCGAGTCACGAAGCCTGCTTTACGCAGAGCACCGCGCAGTGTCTCGTCGTACTGCATCAGAGCGCGAGTGATACCGTGGCGGATTGCGCCAGCCTGACCACTTACGCCGCCACCGATAACGGTGACGTAGATGTCGAACTTTTCAACGGTCTCGGTCAGTTCCAGCGGCTGACGAACTACCATGCGGGCAGTTTCGCGGCCGAAGAAATTGTCCAGGGAGCGGTTGTTGATCGAGATGTTACCAGTACCCGGACGCAGGAAAACGCGAGCGGTTGCGGTCTTGCGACGGCCAGTGCCGTAATTTTGAGTCGCCGACATAATGAACTATTCCGTTAAAACTTCAGTTCTTGGGGCTGCTGAGCAGTATGAGGGTGTACAGCGCCCGCATAGACTTTCAGCTTACGATACATGTCGCGACCCAGCGGGTTCTTAGGCAGCATGCCTTTGACCGCGGTCTCGATCACGCGCTCAGGAGCTTTGGCGATCAGCTTTTCGAAGTTGATCGACTTGATCCCGCCCGGAAAACCGGAGTGTGAGTAGTAGATCTTGTCGGTGGTCTTGGCACCAGTAACGCGGATCTGCTCGGCATTGATCACGACGATGTAGTCGCCGGTATCAACGTGCGGAGTGTATTCCGGTTTGTGCTTGCCACGCAGACGGCTCGCGATTTCGGTGGCCAGACGACCCAGGGTCTGACCAGCAGCGTCGACGACGAACCAGTCGCGCTTAACTGTTTCCGGTTTAGCAGTAAAAGTTTTCATTCTTTATAGCCTCAGGGGCCGCCCTGAAAATTAGACGGCGGATCTTACTGAATAGTGCGTACTTTGACAAGTCAAAGGCAGCCGGAAACAGACGCTATCGGGGGCTCGGGTCAGCGCGTCCGTTATACGGCAAGATTCTTCGGCAGACGGCGCATCACTTCCACTGCAAAGAGCTGGCGGATTATACAGACTGTAAAAATAACCTCAACCGGATTTTTTGTTCACATTCTGTTTATTGCCTGCGAGGCGTGGATTGGCGGATATTGACCCTCTTAGCACAAAGCCATCATGGGTGCCCTGCCAAGGGGCTCCACGTAACGAGACTGGACAGTTTTGGCAAAAAATAAGACGATCCAGCCGTAGCTTGACCATTTACCCATATAAGAATAACGATTATGCCGATCCGACACGCCACTCCTCTGCGCCGCGTAAGTATTCTGACCACGGACAAGATGTTTGCCTCCACTGTCATGCAGGCCAAGGACTTCTTCCACCTGGCGAGCCTGCGCTACAGCAAGCAACTGGGCCACGGCCTGGTGCCCGCCTTCGAAACGCGCCTGGTCAGCCCCGACGGGCTGCCTGTCAGCAGCTTCAGCGATGTCACCCTGCCGGTCGACGGCGCGCTGTGCCAGAGCGACATTATCGTCATCCCGGCCTTCTGGGACGATTTTGAAACCCTCTGTCAGCGTTATCCACAGACCCTGCCGTGGTTGCGCGAACAGCACGCCAACGGCGCCGTACTCTGCGCCGAAGCCACCGGCGTCTACTGGCTTGCCGAAGCCGGCTTGCTGGACGGCAAGGAAGCGACGACCTACTGGCGTTTTTTCAGCGCATTTGCCGAGCGCTATCCCAAGGTCCTGCTCAATCAAGAGAAGCACCTCACCGACGCCGACAACGTGTATTGCGCGGGCGGCACGACCTCAGCCTGCGATCTGTATATTTATCTGATCGAGCGCTTCTGCGGCGCCAATGTCGCCCAGGCCGTCGCCCGCGACATCCTCTATGAAGTGCGTCGCACCTACTCGCCGGGGCGAATCGGTTTTGGCGGTCAGAAGCTTCATCAGGACGTGGTCATCCTGCAAATTCAGCACTGGCTGGAAGAGCACTTTGCCGACAAGTTCCGCTTTGAAGACGTGGCCCGCGAGCATGGCATGAGCATTCGCAATTTCATGCGCCGCTTTCAGACCGCCACGGGCGACAAGCCACTGCATTACCTGCAAAGACTGCGGATCGAAACGGCGAAGGGATTGCTCTCTGGGACGCGCAAGAGCATCAAGACCATCAGCTATGAAGTGGGCTACGACGACGCCAGCTTCTTTGCCCGACTGTTCCGCCAGCACACCGAGCTGTCACCCAATCAGTACCGGCAACAGTTCGAAGGCCATAAAGAGCGGCTTTGAGGTACAAGGCGCAGCGTGATCGAGCTTCAGGCCTGTCGCCTGAAGCTCGCCGCAACTGCTAAGGCTTGTGCGCCCGCGAGAGGAATTCGTGGGATTGCATTTCCAGCAGGCGGCTGAGGGTACGCTGGAACTCGAACATCAACCGGCCGCCGGTGTACAGGTCCTTCAATTCAACCTCGGCCGAGATGATCAGCTTGACGTTGCGATCGTAGAACTCGTCGACCATGTTGATAAAGCGCCGGGCGATGTCGTCAGTAGCAACGTCCATCTGCTCGACGCCGCTGATCAGCACGGCATGGAAGATCTTGCCCAGCTCGATGTAATCGTTCTGACTGCGCGGGCCGTCGCACAATTCACGGAAGTCGAACCAAGCCACGTCGTCACAGGTGCGCAGCGCGCGGATCTCGCGATTTTCGATCATCAACACATCGTTTTCGATGGTTTCTGCGCAATCCGGCGTCAGGGCCTTGAAGCTTTTACGCAGGCTTTCCTGTGCAACTTCGTTAAGCGGAAAGTGAAACAGTTCGGCCTGTTCCAGGTGGCGCAGACGGTAATCGACGCCACTGTCGACGTTGACGATGTCGGTGTTCTGCTTGATCAGCGCGATGGCCGGCAGGAAACGCGCCCGCTGCAGGCCGTCCTTGTACAGGCCGTCCGGGACGATGTTGGACGTAGCCACCAGCGTCACGCCGTTCTTGAACAGCTCTTCCATCAGCGTGCCGAGGATCATGGCATCGGTGATATCGGAGACGAAAAACTCGTCGAAGCAGATGACCCGCGCCTCGTCGGAAAACCGCCTGGCGATGATCGTCAGCGGGTTTTTCTCGCCCTTGAGGGTCTTCATCTCTTCGTGCACGCGCTTCATGAAGCGGTGGAAGTGCGTACGGACCTTGTCCTGGAACGGCAGTGCGTCGAAGAACGTATCGACCAGATACGTCTTGCCGCGGCCTACGCCACCCCAGAAGTACAGCCCCTTGACCAGCGTCTGCTCTTTCTTGCCGAACAGTTTGCCGAACAGGCCAGGCTTGCTGTCGTGAGCGGCGATCAGATCGTCGTACAGGCGCTGCAGATGACGCACAGCGTTTTCCTGCGCGGCATCGTGAAAGAAGTCCGGGCGTTTCAGATCAGCTTGATATCGTTCTAGGGGCGTCATAATTCGTTAGCAAGGCAACAAAAACGGGTCGTCACTGTAGCGACGACCCCGGGGATTGGCAATCAGTCCTGTTGAGGAGCGAGCGCCAGCTTGAGAGTTTCGATGGCACTGTCGCGCGCGGCAGCGTCGGCGAATACCGGACTGTCCGCCACACAGGCGCCGTCCAGCCACAGCGTGAAGCGATCGTCTTCGCTGCGCAGGTCCAGTTCGCCGCCCTGCTGCAACTGCTTGCTGACCACGCCTGCAGCCTTGCCATCGGCAAAGTTGCGCGACAACAGCAACTGCTCGCCATCGGCTGCCAGCAGGCGGAAACGGAAGCTGCCGTCGTCTTCACGGAAGCTGACGAAACGAGCGCCCTTGCTGGCCTTTTTCTTGCCGGTGTCGGCGTTCTGCACCACGGTACGGAACGACCGCAGGCCCACCGCCTCGCGCAATTGCTCGAGAAACGGAGTGGCGACGCGACGGGCTTTCTGCGCGCCAGCGAGCAGGATGTCTTCGAGATCGGCAGGACGCTCGATCAGCCCCAGATACTTTTCACGGGGTTCGCTCAGTTGTGCATCCAGCAACGTGAACAGACGATTCTTGGCTTCGCCCCAGCCCAGGCCCTGCAACAGGTCAGAGCGGAATTCAGCGCACTGCTCGGCCGTCGAGAACGCCTGGTACAGAGTAAACAGGTGCGAGGTGTCCGGGTCTTTCGCTTCGCCCGGCGCACGCGAGTCGGTGACGATGCGCGATATCGCGCCTTTCATGTCCTTGGCACCGCTGAACAACGGGATGGTGTTGTCGTAACTCTTGGACATCTTGCGACCGTCCAGGCCTGGCAGCGTGGCTACGCTCTCTTCGATCAATGCCTCGGGCATGACGAAGAACTCCTTGCCATTGCCGAACAGGTGATTGAAACGCTGGCCTATATCGCGGGCCATTTCAACGTGCTGAATCTGATCACGCCCTACCGGAACCTGATGCGCATTGAACATCAGGATGTCGGCAGCCATCAGCACCGGGTAGCTGTACAGCCCCATGGTGATGCCTGCATCCGGGTCTTCGCCACTTTCCACGTTCTTGTCCACCGACGCCTTGTAGGCGTGGGCGCGATTGAGCAGGCCCTTGGCCGCGACGCAGGTGAGCAGCCAGGTCAGTTCCGGGATTTCGGGAATGTCCGACTGGCGATAGAAGGTCACACGATCAACGTCCAGCCCCGCTGCCAGCCAGGTCGCGGCGATTTCCAGACGCGAGCGCTGAATGCGCAGCGGGTCATCGCATTTGATCAGCGCGTGGTAGTCGGCCAGAAAGTAGAACGAGTCGAAATCGCTCTGACGGCTGGCGACAATGGCCGGGCGAATGGCGCCCGCGTAGTTGCCCAGATGGGGAGTGCCGGTGGTCGTGATACCGGTCAGGATACGAGTGGTCATGGCAGGTCGCTTATCAATAGGATGCAATACGGCTGCAATCAGCTGGAAAGTCGCGGCAGGAGCAGATCTTTCAGATCAGTCAGCTTGCCGTGAAAAAAGTGTCCGCATTCTGCCACTTTCAGCAGCTCATGGGGACGTTGCAACGCGGCGGACCATGCATAGACGGTCTCGGGCTCGATCACTTCGTCGTTCTCGGGCTGAATGATCGTCAGCGGGCAAGCCTGGGGCAGCACGCTCTGATCCTCGAGCCGCGAAGCCGCAGCAGCAACCAGAAACACGTGCGTGAGCTTTTCACCCTGCGCTTCCAGCCTGCCACCCAGGTTTGCAGCAACGTAGCCGCCAAAGGAAAATCCGAACAGGGTCATCGGCAGATCCGGATGTTGCGCCCGCAGCCATCGGGCGGCTGCCTGGGCATCATCAATCTCGCCCGGCCCGGCAACCGACGTACCGGCACTGGCGCCGACGCCGCGATAATTGAAGCGCAATGTGATCAAACCCTGATCGCGTGCGGTGCGCTGCAACGTCGAAACGACTTTATTGAGCATCGTTCCGCCCTGTATCGGGTTAGGATGGCAGATCAGTGCAACACCTCGGGCGTCGGGGACGTCCTGATACAGCGCTTCGAGCTGGCCCTCAGGGCCATCGATAAATAATGGGGTTTCACGCATGAGCAAAACAGAACTCCGTGACCTCGAAATGGGTCGACTCGTCTAGCTGATTGTCTGCGGCATGCATATCAACGATACGTCGCGGGTATACAGCGCAGGTTCGAGCCGTTAACGTAAAGCAAAGCCGTTTATAGAGGAAGGACTCGTGGAACACTCGCTCTTAGTCTGGTTGTTGCCGACGCTCGCCCTGGTGGCCGGTGTCGTCATTGGTTTTCTGGTGGCACGCCTGCTGCCCAACACCGTTCCGAACAGCACCCAGCGCCAGCTGGATGACATTCAGGAGCGTTTCGACACCTATCAGAACGAGGTAGTCACGCACTTCAACAGCACGGCCAATCTGGTACAAAAGCTTTCACAGAGCTATCAGGATGTTCAGGAACACCTTGCCGAGGGCGCCAACCGCCTGGCTCTCGACGAGCTGACCCGCCAACGCCTGCTGGCCGCCCTGCACCCTGAGGCCAATCATGCGCACCGCGATCATCGCGACCGCCTGACCCCGCCACGCGACACTGAAACGCCCAAGGATTACGCCCCCAAGTCGCCCAACACCCCGGGCATGCTGGACGAGCATTACGGCTTGAAGAAGTAAGCTTTCACAGCCACACAAAAAGCCCGCCGCAGAGATTGTCTGCGGNGGGATCGACACTGCAATCCCCTGCAGATGTAAGCCCCTTGCTAGAGGCTATGAATCAGATCGCGCCGCGGCTGCGCAGCAGATCCAGCACCTGCCTGACGCTTTCTTCAACGTTGAGTGTCTGCGTGTCGATCACCAGATCGGCATTCAGCGGCACGTCATACGGGAAGGACTCGCCAGGGATATTGTCGCCATCAGCGGCATACAGGCCCTGTGGATCACGCTCGCGGCAGACCGCTGGCGATGCCTGCACATAGACCGTGAGCAGACGATCCTTGCCGATCAGCGCCTTGGCGCGCTCACGCCCTTCGGCGTCCGGCGCAACGAATGCGGCCAGAGTCAGCAGGCCGGCTTCGTTGAACTGACGCGCCACATGAGCAGCACGGCTCCAGTTCTCGGTACGACCGGCACGATCCTGTGGCAAGCCCTTGTTCAGGTCATGACGCAGGTTCTGACCGTCCAGTACATAGACCGCACGGCCCATGTCGAACAGCTTGCGCTCGACCGCATAGGCCAGCGTGCTTTTGCCCGCGCCGGACAGGCCGCTGAACAACACGGTGGCCGGTTGCTGACCGAAGCGCTGCGCGCGCTCCTCTGTGGAGACGTGGGCCAGTTCGCCATGGTGCTGCGAGCCACCACCTGAAACCGGCTTGGCAATGATCATGCCTGCCGCAACGGTGCCATTGGTCAAACGATCGATGACGATGAACGAACCCGTGGTGCGGTTGCTGCTGTAGCCGTCCAGCGCGATGGGCGCATCGAGGCTGACCTTGACCCGGCCGATCTCGTTCAGTTGCAACGAGCTGGCAGGGCCCTCCTCCAGCGTATTCACATCGACCCGGTGGGTGATGCTGGCAATAGAGCCCGGCACATAACTGGTGGCGCGCTTGATGTCGTACTTCTTGCCCGGCAGCATCGGCTCTTCGGCCATCCACACCAGCATGGCCTCGAACGCATCGCTGACCTGCGGAACGTTGTCGGCATGCACCAGCAGGTCACCACGGGAAATGTCGATCTCGTCTTCCATGGTCAGCGTCACTGCCTGGCCCGGCCCGGCCTGCTCCAGCTCACCTTCAAAGGTGACGATGGACTTCACACGGCTGCTCTTGCCCGATGGCAGCACGATGATCTCGTCGCCCTTGTGCACGATGCCGCTGGCCAGCGTACCGGCGAAGCCACGGAAGTTCAGGTTCGGACGGTTGACGTACTGCACCGGGAAACGCAGGTCCGCATAGTTGCGGTCGCTGGCGATTTCGACCGTTTCGAGAATTTCCATCAACGACTGGCCGGTGTACCACGGCGAACGCTCGCTCTTGTTCACCACGTTGTCGCCCTTGAGCGCCGACATCGGCACAAAAGCCATGGTGGTCGGCTTGAACGCTATGCCCTCGGCAAACTTCAGGTAATCGGCCTTGATCGACTCGAAAACGCTTTCATCGAAGCCGTTGAGGTCCATCTTGTTGATGGCGACGACGATGTGCTTGATGCCCAGCAGCGAAGCGATGTAGCTGTGACGACGGGTCTGGGTCTGCACGCCATAGCGCGCGTCCACCAGAATGATCGCCAGGTCACAGGTCGACGCGCCGGTGGCCATGTTGCGGGTGTACTGCTCGTGGCCCGGGGTGTCGGCAATGATGAACTTGCGCTTGGCCGTGGAGAAATAGCGATAGGCGACATCGATAGTGATGCCCTGCTCCCGCTCGGCCTGCAGACCATCCACCAGCAACGCCAGATCGACGTCATCGCCAGTGGTGCCGGACTTCTTCGAGTCACGGGTGATGGCTTCCAGGTGATCTTCGTAGATCATCTTGGAGTCGTGCAGCAGACGCCCGATCAGCGTGCTCTTGCCGTCATCGACGTTGCCACAGGTAAGAAAGCGCAGCATTTCCTTGCGTTCGTGCTGGCCCAGGTAGGCGAGGATGTCCTCGCTGATCAAATCAGATTGATGCGACATGTGACACCCCTTAGAAATAACCCTGACGTTTCTTTTCTTCCATCGAGCCAGCGCCGTCATGGTCAATGACCCGGCCCTGGCGCTCGGAAGTTCGCGTCAGCAACATTTCCTGAATGATGTCGGTCAGGCTGGTCGCTTCGGACTCGACAGCACCGGTCAGCGGGTAGCAGCCGAGGGTGCGGAAACGGACCTTTTTCTTGACGATGCGCGACTTCTCTTCATCGGTGAGATGCTCGAGGATGCGCTCGTCGTCGATCATGATCAGCGTGCCGTTCTTCTCGATGACGTCGCGCTCGGCGGCGAAATACAGCGGCACGATCGGGATGCCTTCGAGGTAGATGTACTGCCAGATGTCCAGCTCGGTCCAGTTGGAGAGCGGGAACACACGGATCGACTCGCCTTTGTTGACGTTGCCGTTGTAGACGTTCCACAGCTCGGGACGCTGGTTTTTCGGGTCCCAGCGGTGCTTGCTGTCGCGGAACGAGTAGACGCGTTCCTTGGCCCGGGACTTTTCTTCATCGCGTCGGGCACCGCCAAAGGCGGCGTCGAAACCATGCTTGTCGAGCGCCTGCTTCAGGCCCTCGGTCTTCATGATGTCGGTGTGTTTGGCGCTGCCGTGGGTGAACGGGTTGATGCCCTGTGCCACGCCATCGGGGTTGATGTGGGTGATCAGGTCCAGCCCCATTTCCTCGACCATCTGGTCGCGGAAGCGATACATCTCCTGAAATTTCCAGCGCGTATCGACGTGCATGACCGGGAATGGCAGTTTACCGGGGAAGAATGCCTTGCGCGCCAGGTGCAGCATCACGGCCGAATCCTTGCCGATCGAGTACAGCATCACCGGGTTATCGAACTCGGCGGCGACCTCGCGGATGATGTGGATGCTTTCCGCCTCCAGCTGTTTCAGATGCGTCAGTTTGTCAACCATGGCTACTCACGGATTGCGTTCGTTATGGACCGGGAAACCCCGGGGCGGCCAGCGGGCCGTATTCGAGCCGGGCACTTTAACATGCGTGATATCGCTAATCAGCGACGCAGCTAGATCGAAACGATCTATGCATATGCCCTGCTGTTTGATCGTTCAAATCGGGTTCGGGCAGTCGATGAAGATATGCTCGAGCGCAAACCGTCGCGCCAGATAATCGCCCAGCGCCTGCACGCCATAGCGCTCGGTGGCATGATGACCGGCCGCAATGAAGCTGATGTCATTCTCGCGTGCGCTATGAAACGTCTGCTCTGACGCTTCGCCACTGAGGAACAGATCGACGCCTTCCAGCACTGCCTGATCAATGTAGTTCTGACCACCGCCCGTGCACCAGCCGACACGGCGAATCATCTGACTGCCTTCGATGAGCAATGGCTCACGCCCCAGCGCATCCTGCACGCGACGGGCAAAATCCCGCGCAGTCATGGGCTCGGACAACGAGCCGATCAACCCGACCACACGCGGGTTTTCAGGGTCCAGAGGGCCTTCGACCGTGATGTCCAGTTGACGCGCCAGTTGCACGTTGTTGCCCACCTCGGGATGCACATCCAGCGGCAGGTGATAGGCCAGCAGGCTGATGTCGTGTTTGAGCAAGGTCTTCAGGCGACGCTGCTTCATGCCGACGACACACGGGTTTTCGCCCTTCCAGAAATAACCGTGGTGAACCAGAACCAGATCAGCCTGGGCATCGACTGCCGCATCCAGCAGGGCCTGACTGGCCGTCACGCCGCTGACGATGCGCATGACTTGCGGCCGCCCTTCGACCTGCAGGCCATTGGGGCAGTAATCCTGAATCCGGGCACTGTTCAGATAGCGGTCGGCTTCTTCGACCAGGGTGCTCAGGGCAACAGCCATAAAAGACTCCTAAATATGCAGTTCAGAGCTGCGTTGTACTCGTATAATGCCCGCCATTATGGCGCACCCGTGGCAAAACTTTCTGCGCCCGCAACCATCAGGACTTGTTAAATGTTCAAGGCACTGCGTTTTTTCGGCTGGCCATTGCTGGCTGGCGTGCTTATCGCCATGCTGATTATTCAGCGCTATCCGCAGTGGGTCGGTCTGCCGAGCCTGGATGTCAATCTGCAACAGGCCCCACAGACCACCAACGTCATGCAAGGTCCGTCTTCCTATGCCGACGCGGTCATTGCCGCAGCGCCCGCGGTGGTCAACCTCTATACCACCAAGATGGTCAACAAGGGCAACAATCCGCTTTTCGAAGACCCGCAGTTCCGCCGCTTCTTCGGCGACAACACGCCCAAGCAGAAGCGTATGGAATCGAGCCTGGGTTCTGGCGTGATGATGAGCCCTGAAGGCTACATACTGACCAACAACCACGTCACCACTGGCGCTGACCAGATCGTGGTAGCGCTAAAAGACGGCCGCGAAACCATTGCCCGGGTCATCGGCAATGACCCGGAAACCGACCTGGCGGTGCTCAAGATCGATTTGAAAAACCTGCCCGCGATTACCATCGCGCGCTCTGACAGCATCCGCATCGGCGATGTTGCGCTGGCGATCGGCAACCCGTTCGGGGTCGGCCAGACCGTGACCATGGGGATCATCAGTGCCACCGGGCGCAATCAATTGGGCCTCAATACTTATGAAGACTTCATTCAGACCGATGCGGCCATCAACCCGGGTAACTCGGGCGGTGCGCTGGTAGACGCCAGCGGCAATCTGATCGGTATCAATACCGCGATTTTTTCCAAGTCCGGCGGCTCCCAGGGCATCGGCTTCGCTATTCCGACCAAATTGGCAATGGATGTCATGAAGTCGATCATCGAGCACGGTCAGGTCATTCGTGGCTGGCTGGGCATCGAAGTTCAACCCCTGACCCAGGAACTGGCCGAATCCTTCGGGCTGAAGGATCGTCCAGGTATCGTTGTGGCCGGCATCTTCCGCGACGGACCGGCGCAGAAAGCCGGCCTGCAACTGGGCGACGTGATCCTGAGCATCAATGGCGAACCTGCCGGCGATGGTCGTCGCTCGATGAACCAAGTGGCGCGCACCAAACCCAAGGACAAGATTGCTATCGACGTGATGCGCAACGGCAAGGAAATGCGCCTGAGCGCCGAAGTCGGCCTACGCCCACCACCCGCCCCGACACCCGCCGCAGCGCCGGAGTGATGCGCCATTACCTGAAAGTGCGGTACAGCACAGATCTGTGACGCCGGGAATAAAGGGCGTCCGGGCTTCTGCCCGAAGGGCGTGAGGGGCGAGCTTGCTCGCGAAGAAAGTGTTTCAATCGATGCATTTTCGGCGCTTGTGCAGGCCTTTTCGCGAGCAAGCTCGCTCCCACAGGTCCGGAGTGTTTTCAAGCCATGCGAGACACTCACACAGGTCCGAAGTGTTTCAAGCCATGCGAGACACTCACACAGGTCCGAAGTGTTTCAAGCCATGTGGATGCTCTGCGGCAGCGAGATCTTGTGGGAGCGAGCTTGCTCGCGAAGGCGGATTACCTGATCAATGGAGTTTCAGAGGCTGAACGGGCCTCTTCGCGAGCAAGCTCGCTCCCACACAGATCCGGAGTGTTTTCAAGCCATGCGAGACACTCACACAGGTCCGAAGTGTTTCAAGCAATGTAGATGCTCTGCGGCAGCGATGATCTTGTGGGAGCGAGCTTGCTCGCGAAGGCGGATTACCTGATCAATGGAGTTTCAGAGGCTGAACGGGCCTCTTCGCGAGCAAGCTCGCTCCCACACAGGTCCGGGGTGTTTTCGAGCCGTTTGGATTACTCACATAGGTCGGCGGTGTTTCCAGGCCATGCGGATGCTCTGCGGCATCGATGATGCTGTGGCAGCGCAAGGTCAGCCCGTTTTCGGGCTGACCGATCCGCGTCTCAGATGTCGCCCAGACCTTCCAGCAACGCCTGATGCTGCTCTGGCGTGCCGATGCTGATACGCAGGAACTGGGCGATTCGCTGCTGTTTGAAGTGGCGGACGATAACGCCCTGCTCGCGCAGTTTGGCGGCCAGTGCTGCGGCATCGTGTTGCGGGTGGCGAGCGAAGATGAAGTTGGCTGCCGATGGCAGCACTTCAAAGCCCTTGCCCTGCAACTGCTCGACCAGCGCCTCGCGGCTTTCGATGACCTTGTTGCAGGTCGTCTCGAAGTGCTCGCGATCCTCGAAAGCCGCTGCCCCTCCCACGTTGGCCATGCGGTCCAGCGGGTAGGAGTTGAAGCTATTCTTGACCCGCTCCAGCGCCTCGATCAGGTCAGGATGCCCCACCGCCAGGCCAACGCGCAGACCGGCCAGCGAGCGCGACTTGGACAGGGTCTGAGTGACCAGCAGGTTCGGGTAACGGTCGATCAGCGTAATGGCCGTCTCGCCACCAAAGTCGATATATGCTTCATCGACGACCACCACCGAATCCGGGCTGGCCTTGATGATCTGCTCGACCTTGTCCAGACCGAGCAGGCAACCCGTCGGCGCATTCGGGTTGGGGAAGATGATCCCGGCATTCGGCTTGGCATAGTCCACAGCACGGATCTGGAACTGCGCGTCCAGCGACACCGTTTCATAGTCGATGCCATACAGGCCGCAATACACCGGATAGAAGCTGTAGCTGATATCCGGGAACAGCAGCGGAGCATCGTGCTGAAACAAAGCGTGGAAAATGTGCGCCAGCACTTCATCCGAGCCATTGCCCAGGAACACCTGATTGGGCTGCACCTTGTAGTAATCGGCGACAGCGTGCTTGAGCAGATCACTGTTGGGGTCCGGGTACAGACGCAAGTCGTCGGTCAGCGCAGCGCGCATGGCGTCGATGGCCTTTGGCGAAGGGCCATACGGGTTTTCATTGGTATTAAGCTTGACCAGTCGGGTCAGCTTCGGCTGTTCGCCCGGCACATAAGGCACCAGATCGCTGACAAAAGGGCTCCAGAATTTGCTCATTATTTGCCGTCCTCTGTGTTGCCTGCTTTCCAGTCAGGGTCAGTGATTCGATATTCGGCACTGCGCGCGTGGCCGCTCAGGGATTCGCCACGAGCCAGCACGGACGCTGTCTTGCCCAGCTCGGACGCACCTTGCGGCGAGCAATAGATGATCGACGAGCGCTTCTGGAAATCGTAGACGCCCAGCGGCGAAGAGAAACGCGCCGTGCCAGAGGTCGGCAACACATGGTTGGGACCTGCGCAGTAGTCGCCCAGTGCTTCGGAGGTGTGGCGCCCCATGAAGATCGCACCCGCATGGCGGATCTGCGGCAGCCAGGCTTCCGGATCGGCGACCGACAGTTCAAGGTGCTCGGGCGCAATGCGATTGGCGACTTCGATAGCCTGGGCCATGTCAGCCACCTTTATCAGCGCACCGCGGCCATTGATCGACGTTTCGACGATGGCCGCCCGCTCCATGGTCGGTAGCAGACGGGTGATGCTGGCGGCGACCTTGTCGAGAAATTCGGCATCCGGACTGACCAGAATGGCCTGGGCATCTTCGTCGTGCTCGGCCTGGGAGAACAGGTCCATGGCAATCCAGTCAGGATCGGTCTGGCCGTCACACACCACCAGAATTTCGGAAGGACCGGCGATCATGTCGATCCCCACCTGGCCGAACACATGACGCTTGGCGGTCGCCACGTAAATGTTGCCAGGACCGACCACCTTGTCGACTTTCGGCACGCTTTCAGTGCCGTACGCCAGCGCGGCAACAGCTTGTGCCCCGCCAATGGTGAACACCCGGTCAACCCCTGCAATACAGGCAGCGGCCAGCACCAGCTCGTTGATTTCACCACGCGGCGTCGGCACGACCATGACCACTTCGGTCACGCCTGCCACCTTGGCCGGTATGGCGTTCATCAATACCGAAGACGGGTAGGAAGCCTTGCCACCCGGCACGTACAGGCCTGCACGGTCCAGCGGCGTGACCTTCTGGCCCAGCACCGTGCCGTCGGCCTCGGTGTAGCTCCAGGAATCCTGCTTCTGCTTTTCGTGGTAGCTGCGTACACGCTCGGCGGCCTTTTCCAGGGCTTCGCGCTGAACCGGGGTAATGCGCGTCAACGCTAGCTCCAGGCGCTGGCGAGGCAGGATCAGGTCGGCCATCGACGCAACCTGTAGCCCGTCGAACTTCTGGGTGAACTCGACCAGCGCCGCGTCGCCCCGCTCACGCACCGCCTTGATGATGTCGAGCACGCGCTGGTTGACCGAATCGTCAGACACACTTTCCCAGCTCAGCAGATGATCCAGATGTCGTGCGAAATCCGGGTCAGCAGCGTCGAGTCGGCGAATTGCAGTGGGAGTGGTCATAGCGGGGCCTCAATAATTGGCGGATGCTCAGGAGCCTAAAGCTACCAAGCTATCCGCGCAGGCACCTGAGAAATTTGGCTATGACACGGATAGCTGGACGCAACTCAACGTTGCGTGAAGGGATCAGCTACGGTGTCGCGACTCCACTGCCTTGCGCAGGGTGTCGATGAGGGCCTGGATACGTGCGTGCTGCATCTTCATGGAGGCCTTGTTGACCACCAGACGCGAACTGATGGTCGCGATCAGTTCCTGAGGCTCGAGGCCGTTGGCGCGCAAGGTGTTACCGGTGTCGACCACATCGATGATCTTGTCTGCCAGGCCAATCAGCGGTGCCAGCTCCATGGAGCCGTACAACTTGATGATATCGACCTGACGGCCCTGCTCGGCGTAGTAACGCTTGGCAACGTTGACGAACTTGGTAGCCACGCGCAGACGGCCCTTGGGCTCGACCGCACCGATGGCGCCAGCGGTCATCAGCTTGCACTTGGCAATCTGCAGGTCCAGCGGCTCATAGAGGCCCTGACCGGTGTATTCCATCAACACATCCTTGCCCGCGACACCCAGATCGGCGGCACCATGCTCGACATAGGTCGGCACGTCGGTGGCGCGCACGATCAGCAGGCGCACATCGGCCTGAGTCGTGGGGATGATGAGCTTGCGGCTCTTGTCCGGATTCTCGGTCGGCACGATGCCCGCTTCAGCGAGAAGCGGCAGGGTGTCATCAAGAATGCGGCCCTTGGACAGTGCGATGGTCAACATGGGAAACGTAAGTCCTTATCAGGAAACTTTTGTCACGACGCAAGCGGCGCATGACAGCCCTCAGGCCTGTTGACCTGAAGTGAAACGAATCAGAAATCACACCCGCGACAGAACAGGCGGCCCCGATGCCAGCGGCATCAGGGCCGCCTGCTGCTAGCCCGGAACGCGGCGGATCTTGGCACCCAGCATTTGCAGCTTCTCTTCGATGCACTCGTAACCACGGTCTATGTGGTAGATGCGGTCGATCAGCGTGTCGCCCTGAGCGACCAGCGCCGAGATCACCAGACTGGCCGATGCACGCAGGTCGGTCGCCATGACTGGCGCGCCCTTGAGTACTTCGGTGCCGGTGACAATGGCGGTGTTGCCTTCAACCTGAATCTGAGCACCCATGCGGTGCATTTCATACACGTGCATGAAGCGGTTTTCGAAGATGGTCTCGATGACCGCCCCCGTGCCCTCGGCAATCGCGTTGAGCGAAATGAACTGCGCCTGCATGTCGGTCGGGAACGCCGGGTAAGGCGCGGTACGCACATTGACCGCCTTTGGACGCTTGCCGTGCATGTTCAGCTCGATCCAGTCTTCACCGGTCGTGACTTCAGCACCTGCTTCCTGAAGCTTGAGCAGCACAGCTTCGAGGATGGTCGGATCGGTGTCCTTGACCTTAACGCGACCGCCGGTAACAGCAGCGGCCACCAGGTAGGTGCCGGTCTCGATACGGTCAGGCATGACCTTATAAGTGGCCGGGCCCAGACGCTTGACGCCATCGATGGTGATGGTGTCGGTACCTGCACCGTGAATCTTGGCGCCCATTGCGATCAGGAAGTTGGCCAGATCGACAACCTCGGGCTCGCGTGCGGCGTTCTGCAGCACGCTGCGACCGTTGGCGAGGCTGGCTGCCATCATGATGTTCTCAGTACCGGTCACGCTCACGGTATCGAAGAAGAAGTTGGCACCGCGCAAGCCACCCTCGGGTGCCTTGGCCTTGATGTAGCCACCTTCGACGTCGATGATCGCGCCCATGGCTTCAAGACCACGGATGTGCAGGTCGACCGGACGCGAACCGATGGCACAGCCGCCTGGCAGAGCCACTTCGGCCTCACCGAATCGAGCGACCATCGGGCCCAGCACCAGAATCGACGCACGCATGGTTTTCACCAGTTCGTACGGGGCGACCAGGGTCTTGATGGTGCGCGGATCGATTTCGACACTGAGCTTTTCGTCGATGACAGGCTCGATGCCCATGCGACCGAACAGCTCGATCATGGTCGTGATGTCGTGCAGGTGCGGCAGGTTCTGAACGGTGACGGGTCCGTCCGCCAGCAACGTGGCGGCAAGGATCGGCAGGGCAGAGTTCTTTGCCCCGGAAATGCGAATTTCGCCATCAAGACGAACGCCGCCGGTAATAATCAATTTATCCATTAGAGTCTCGACACCAATTGGCTCAGGAACGCTCGGCCCATGCAGCGCGGCTGAAAAATTTCATGGTCACCGCGTGGATGCTGCCATCGGCAATCCAGGGGTTCAGATGGGTATAAATCTGTTGCTGACGTTTGACCGGGCTCAGGCCGGCCAACTCGTCGCTGATGATGTTCAACTGGAAGTTGCAGCCTTCGCCTTCGACTTCCACTTTGATTTCCGGCAGCTTTCCTTCAAGGAAGCTTTTAACTTCTACGGCCTGCATGCTTAACCTCGATCGGCGCTGTACGCGCGCGGGTCTGGCATCATACAAAAAAAGCCCATGTTATGCGAAGCCCGACAAGCAGGTCCCGGATAAAGGGCTTTTTCGATGATGCCTTTCAGTGGGCGTCCAGCAGCTCGGTCAAACCTGATACGCGAGCTATCTGGCGCATGTCTTCGGGGAGTGCACGGATGGTCATCGACTTGCCCGCATCACGGGCGTCGCGCATGAACGCCAGCAACAAGGCCAGGCCGACGCTGCTGGACTTCTCGACACCCGAGCAGTCAAGCGTGAGGTCTGCCAGATCACCGGACTTGATCAACGCCGCACCCTGCTTGCGCAGTTGCGGCCCTGTACGGTAATCCAGCACACCGATCAGCCTGAGCTCACCCGGCCCGACGAGGCGGACGGCAGATTCGGTCATTGCACCGGCTTCTGCGTGGCATCAACGGTAGATTTGGTCTTGGCCACTTCGCCAGCCCAGTTGTTGATGGTGGTATCCAGGTTGTTGCCGTTGCGCTGCATGGCATCGGCGAACTGATCACGGAACAGCTTGCCGATATTGATACCGTTGATGACAACGTTACGCACTTTCCACTCGCCGTTCAGCTTGACCAGCGTGTAGGAAACCGGATAGATCGCGCCGTTATTGCCCTTGACCTGCATGTCAACGCTGGTGCGGTCATCGCCTTCGTCCTTGGCAGGTGCGACGGTGATGCCCTGGTTGTTGAATTCAAGCAAGGCATTGCCGTAGAACTGCATCAGGCTGCGCTTGAAGTTTTCCTCGAAACGCTTCACCTGTTCAGGGCTCGCCTTGCGGGAGTACTTCACGGTCATGATGCTTTTGGAAATGCCATCGGCATCCACGACAGGACCGACAATGCGGTTCAGTGCATCATAGAACGCGCTTGGGTTGGCTTTGTACTGCTCGCGATTGGTCGCCAGGTCACTCAACAGTTCCTTGGTGGTGCGCTCCACCAGGTCATGAGCCGACGGGGTCGCCGCGGCATTCGCCAGCATTGGCAGAGTGGCCAGCAATACCAGCAGGCCACGGCGCAGAATAGAGATCATTTGAAGCTCCTCACTTGGCGTCTTTACTAACAGTATTGAGCAGGAATTTTCCGATCAGGTCTTCCAGCACCAGCGACGACTGCGTGTCATGGATAGTCCCGCCATCCTTGAGCAGCTTGTCATCGCCACCGACGCTCAGACCGATGTATTTTTCACCCAGCAAACCGGCAGTCAGAATCGACGCAGTCGAGTCCGAAGGCAGGTTATCGACCTTCTTCTGAATCTCCAGCGTGACGCGACCGGTAAAGGTATCGCGATCCAGATCGATCGCCGTCACCTTGCCGATCGTGACGCCAGCCATGCTTACCTTGGCTCTGACAGTCAAACCGGCAATATTGTCGAAGTAGGCATAAAGTTTATAAGTGTCGGTGCTCGCGCTCGTGCTCAGACCACTGACTCGCAGGGCCAGCAGGAGCAGAGCCAGTATCCCCGCCAGCAGGAACAGACCGACTCCGGTTTCGATGGCACGGTTTTGCATCAGAAATCTCCAAACATCAAAGCGGTCAAAATAAAGTCCAGTCCCAGCACGGCCAACGAGGCGTATACGACGGTTCTGGTCGTCGCGCGACTGATCCCCTCGGAAGTAGGCTCGCAATCGTAACCCTGGAAAACGGCAATCCATGTCACCACGAAGGCAAATACGACGCTTTTGATCACCCCATTGAGCACATCGTTCGTGAAAGAAACGCTGTTCTGCATGTTCGACCAAAAAGAACCGTCATAGACTCCGAGCCAATCGATCGCCACCCAGGAAGCCCCCCAGATACCGACCACGCTGAAAATCATCGCCAGAATCGGCAACGAGATGAAGCCGGCCCACAGACGCGGCGCAACGATGTACTTGAGTGGATCGACACCGATCATTTCAAGGCTCGACAGCTGCTCGGTGGATTTCATGTTGCCGATCTCGGCGGTCAATGCAGACCCGGCACGACCGGCGAACAGCAAGGCCGTCACCACAGGACCGAGTTCACGCAGCAGGGTCAGGGCAACCATCTGGCCGACCGCCTGCTCCGAACCGTATTTGGTCAGGATGCTGAAGCCCTGCAACGCCAGTACCATGCCGATGAACATGCCGGACACCACAATGATGACCAGCGACATGACCCCCACCGAATACAGCTGCCTGACCAGCAATTGAAAACTGCTGCCGGCACCGCCGCGACCGAGCAGGGCGTGCACCAAAAACAGACCGGAACGCCCCAGAACAGTAACAATATCAATGGCCGAACGCCCCAGCAGGCTGACCCGGTCCATCAGTGACTTATTGCGCATCAGCGCTTCCCCAATAGATCTTCGCGAAAATCCGGCGCCGGATAGTGGAACGGTACAGGGCCGTCCGGCTCGCCGGTCATGAATTGACGAATACGTGGATTGTCCGAGGACATCAGTTCCTGCGGCGTACCCTGCCCCAGCACCTGCCCGTCGCCGACGACATATAGATAGTCGGCAATGCTCGCAGTCTCGCTGAGGTCATGGGACACCACGATGCTGGTGATACCCAGTGCGTCGTTAAGCAGCCGGATCAGACGCACCAGCACCCCCATCGCAATAGGGTCCTGCCCGACAAAGGGCTCGTCATACATGAGAATCTGCGGATCGAGAGCGATTGCGCGCGCCAGCGCGACACGACGCTTCATGCCGCCCGATAATTCGTCCGGCATCAGTTCCACCGCGCCGCGCAGGCCCACGGCCTGAAGCTTGAGCAGAACGATGTCGCGGATCATTTCTTCCGGCAGCTCGGTGTGCACGCGCAGGGGAAAGGCGACGTTTTCGAAAACATCCAGATCGGTAAACAGTGCACCGCTCTGAAACAAAACGCCCATCTGCTTGCGGGCATCGAACAGATCACTGCGCGACAGCTCCGGCAGATTCTGGCCATTGACCCACACCTGTCCCTCGCTCGGGCGCAACTGGGCACCCATCAGGCGCAACAGGGTGGTCTTGCCGCAACCTGACGGCCCCATGATCCCGGTAACCTTGCCGCGCGGAATACGAATATCAACGTTATTGAAAATGCTGCGCGCACCGCGTTTGAAAGACACACCTTTCAACTCGACCGCATAGGCGTCATCAGGACTCATCTAAACTCCTTGCGATACAGCTTCCGCCTTGAGCCGTCGGTTTTTGAACACCGACAGGCTGTCCAGGCGTGCCGAACAGGCCGCGAACTATATCACCGCAGCCACCCGCCCCCAAGAAGAGAACCGAGCGGTTCAGGTATTCGCTGAATTATTCTGTACCACAATGTTATGGCCACAGGCTTGAATACAGACCCGCAGGTACGTAGAAAATTCGTTTAAAAACAACACAACGACGATCAGACGTGAGGGAATCGTTCATTACCGCTATAATCGCCGCCTTTCAGCAGGCTGACCCTTTCCAGACATGAACCAATCCAGTGACCTGATCCAATCGGCGCAACGCACCATTCGCCTTGAGATAGAAGCCATGCAAGGCTTGCTTGAACGTCTTGACGGCGATTTCGTGCGCGCGTGCGAAATGATCCTTGCCAGCAAAGGGCGCGTGGTCGTGGTCGGCATGGGCAAGTCCGGACATATCGGCAACAAGATCGCTGCCACGCTGGCGAGCACGGGCACCACCTCTTTTTTCGTGCATCCGGCCGAAGCCAGCCATGGCGACATGGGCATGATCACCCGTGACGACATCATCCTGGCCTTGTCGAACTCTGGCAGCACCAACGAAATCGTCACCCTGCTGCCACTGATCAAGCGCCTGGGCATAAAGATGATCAGCCTGACCGGCGACCCCGAGTCCATTCTGGCCAAGGCTGCCGACATCAACCTCAACGCGCATGTCGTGCATGAGGCCTGCCCGCTCAACCTGGCACCGACGTCCTCGACAACCGCCGCACTGGTCATGGGCGACGCCCTCGCCGTAGCGCTGCTCGACGCCCGCGGTTTCACCGCCGAAGATTTCGCATTCTCACATCCGGGCGGCGCATTGGGTCGTCGCCTGCTGCTCAAGGTCGAGAATGTGATGCACTCCGGCGAATCACTGCCCAGCGTGCAACGCGGTACCCTGCTGCGCGACGCACTGCTTGAAATGACTCGTAAAGGTCTGGGCATGACCGCCATCGTCGAAGCCGATGGCACCCTGGCCGGCATCTTCACGGACGGTGACTTGCGCCGGACGCTGGACCGCCCTGTCGATATCCGCCAGACCATCATCGATGAGGTCATGACGCTTCATGGCAAGACCGCCCATGCCGAGATGCTCGCCGCCGAGGCGCTGAAAATCATGGAGGACAACAAAATCAGTGCGCTTGTTGTCGTAGACCAGAACGACCGGCCGGTTGGCGCATTCAACCTGCAGGATCTCCTGCGCGCAGGCGTCATGTAATGGAAACCGAAATAATGACCCAGGATCTCATGCAACGCGGCAAGGCCATCAAGCTGGCAGTCTTCGACGTCGATGGCGTGCTGACCGATGGCCGCCTTTACTTCATGGAAGACGGCAGCGAGATCAAGACATTCAATACCCTCGACGGCCAAGGCATTAAAATGCTGATAGCTTCGGGCGTCACCACGGCGATCATCAGTGGCCGCAAGACCGCGATAGTCGAGCGCCGGGCAAAGAGCCTGGGCATTGAACACCTGTTCCAGGGGCGTGAAGACAAACTGGTAGTGCTGGACAAGTTGCTGGCAGAACTCAATCTGAGTTACGAACAAGTCGCCTATCTGGGTGATGATCTGCCAGACTTGCCCGTCATCAGACGCGTAGGTCTGGGCATGGCAGTGGCCAATGCTGCCGGCTTTGTACGCGAGCATGCACACGGGATAACCAGGGCGCGAGGCGGCGAAGGCGCAGCGCGCGAATTCTGCGAACTGATTCTGAGTGCGCAAGGCAACCTTGAAGCGGCTCACTCCGCCTATTTATAGAAGCCATTATGTTCACTAAAAAAATTCGCAAGTTCCTGCTTCTCGGGGTACTGGCGCTGCTGCTGGCAGCGGTCGGCTACTGGAACATCAGCCCGGAAAGCTTCATGGATCAACCGGTCTCGACGGTCGACGACACTGTCATCGACTACTATGCAATCAACGCCCACAGCGTTCAGTACCTGCCCGACGGCACGCTTCAGTACGACATGACCTCCGACAAGGTGGAGCATGTGAAAGCCACTGACGTGACCCTGCTGACCACGCCAGACCTGCACATGTACCGCGGCGGCGAGTTTCCCTGGCACGTGCAGAGCAAGAAAGGCGAGGTTTCGTCCGGCGGCGACCAGGTCGAGCTGATCGATTCCGTGCGCGTTGAACGCACCGATGAAAAACAACGTACGACTATCATCACCAGTAGTCGCATGACCGTATTCCCTCAGAAGCAATATGCGCAGACCGACCAAGACGTTAGAATCGACGGCGCAGGCGGTGTGACCACGGCCAAGGGAATGAAAGCGTATTTGAAAGACAGCAGGATGGACCTGCTGTCCAACGTAAGAGGACAGTATGAGGCTCGTTAAAACTCTTCCTTTATTGCTCGGCCTGGGCGCAGCACTGGGAAGCGCGAGCGCCTGGTCCCTGCCAACCGACCGAGATCAGCCTATCCACATCCAGTCTGACGATGCTCAGCTCGATGACAAGAAAGGCGTGGCGACTTACAAGGGCAATGTCATCATCACTCAGGGCTCGATGAAAATCACGGGCAACACCGTGACGATCACGCGTAATGCCCAGGGCGAAGTCGACGTATTCACCTCGGTCGGCAATCTGGCCTACTACGAGCAGAAGCCTGCCGTGGACAAGCCGATCGTGCAGGCCTATGCCGTCACCATTCAGTATTACGCCGGCCAGGACCGTATCGTCCTGATCGACAAGGCCAAGGTCATCAATGATGGCAACACCTCGGAAGGCGAGAAAATCGTCTATGACACGGTCAGACAGGTCGTCAGTGCCGGTCGGGCCAATGGCGGTGCCAAGGTGACTACACCACGTCCGCGTATCGACATGGTCATCCAGCCGAAAAAGAAAACCGATCAACCTCAGAAGGCCCAGTAAATGGCGACGCTCAAAGCCCAGCATCTGGCTAAAAGCTACAAAAGCCGGCAGGTCGTGCGCGATGTGAGCATCTCCATCGACAGCGGCCAGATCGTCGGCCTGCTGGGCCCGAACGGCGCCGGCAAGACCACCTGCTTCTACATGATCGTGGGTCTGGTGCAGGCTGATCAGGGTCGTGTGCTGATTGACGATCTGGATGTCAGCCATCAACCCATGCACGGTCGCGCCCGCGCGGGTATCGGCTACCTGCCACAGGAAGCCTCGATCTTCCGCAAGCTCTCGGTGTCCGACAACATCATGGCGATTCTCGAGACCCGCAAGGAGCTCGACGCCGGTGCACGCCGCAAGGAACTGGAAAGCCTTCTGCAGGAGTTCCACATCACCCATATCCGCGACAACCTGGGCATGAGCCTGTCGGGTGGTGAACGTCGCCGTGTGGAAATCGCCCGAGCCCTGGCCACCGCGCCGAAATTCATCCTGCTGGATGAACCATTCGCAGGTGTCGACCCTATTTCGGTAGGCGACATCAAGCAGATCATTCACCATCTCAAGGCCAAGGGCATCGGTGTACTGATCACCGACCACAACGTCCGGGAAACACTGGATATCTGCGAAACGGCCTACATCGTCAACGATGGACAGCTGATTGCGGAAGGCGACTCCGAGACCATTCTGGCGAACCAGCTGGTGAAAGAGGTCTACCTCGGCCACGAGTTCCGCCTTTAATCGACTGCCCCTTTGCGCTTCGCAGCCGATTGATGCCTACGCAGTGTATTGACAACATTTTATTTGTCATATCACTCTAGGCAAATGCACAGGTTTCAGGCATATAATTTGCTTAAGTTGGCGCCACGGCGCCTGTAGTAGATGGCGCATGCGCGCCGGCGAATAAGGTGTTTAGCCCCTGCCATGAAACCATCGCTAGTCTTGAGAATGGGCCAGCAGCTGACGATGACACCGCAGCTGCAACAGGCAATCCGCTTACTTCAGCTTTCAACTCTGGATCTTCAGCAGGAGATCCAGGAAGCGCTGGAGTCAAACCCTATGCTGGAGCGGCAGGAAGAAGGCGACGACTTCGACAACTCCGACCCGCTTGCCGACAACATCGAACAAAAGCCCAACCCCGACGTTCAGGAACCGACCTATCAGGAATCCGCGCCTACCGTGGACAATCTTGAAGACGGTGAATGGAACGAGCGCATTCCCAACGAGCTGCCCGTGGATACTGCATGGGAAGACATCTACCAGACCAGCGCCAGCAGCCTGCCAAGCAACGATGACGACGAGTGGGACTTCACCACACGCACCTCCGCCGGTGAAAGCCTGCAAAGCCACCTGCTGTGGCAACTGAATGTTGCGCCGATGTCCGACAAGGACCGTTTGGTAGCGGTCACGCTGATCGACTGCATCAACAATCAGGGCTACCTCGACGAGACGCTCGATGAGATTCTCGAGTCGTTCGACCCTGAGCTGGACATCGAGCTCGACGAGATCGAAGCCGTACTGCATCGCATCCAGCAGTTCGAACCTGCCGGCATCGGTGCTCGCAATCTGAGCGAATGCCTGCTGCTGCAACTGCGCCAGCTGCCAGCGAAAACGCCGTGGCTGACAGAAGCACAGCGCCTGGTCAGCGACTACATCGATCTGCTCGGAAGCCGCGACTACGGCCAGCTGATGCGGCGCATGAAGCTCAAGGAAGACGAGCTGCGCCAGGTCATCGAGCTGGTGCAAAGCCTCAACCCGCGTCCAGGCTCGCAGATCGAATCCACCGAAGCCGAATACGTCATTCCGGACGTGATCGTGCGCAAGGACAACGAACGCTGGCTGGTCGAACTCAATCAGGAGTCGGTGCCACGCCTGCGGGTCAATCCGCAATACGCGGGCTTCGTGCGGCGCGCTGACACCAGCGCAGACAACACCTTCATGCGCAATCAGTTGCAGGAAGCGCGCTGGTTCATCAAAAGCCTGCAAAGCCGCAACGAAACACTGATGAAGGTCGCCACGCAGATCGTCGAACACCAGCGCGGTTTCCTCGAGTACGGCGACGAGGCCATGAAGCCGCTCGTCCTGCACGACATTGCCGAGGCAGTTGGCATGCACGAATCGACTATCTCGCGGGTGACCACGCAGAAATTCATGCACACCCCACGTGGCATTTACGAGCTGAAATACTTCTTCTCAAGCCATGTGAGCACCTCCGAGGGCGGAGAATGCTCGTCCACGGCAATTCGCGCAATCATCAAAAAACTGGTTGCGGCGGAAAATCAGAAAAAGCCGTTGAGTGATAGTAAGATCGCTGGTTTACTGGAGGCACAAGGCATTCAAGTAGCCCGTCGCACAGTCGCCAAGTACCGTGAGTCTCTCGGGATCGCCCCTTCCAGTGAGCGTAAGCGACTGATGTGATGCAGGCCGAGCCACAGCGTCCCAGTGGCAGGCGCCATGCCTGCCTCTTTATGCACTGGCAAAGGAGAAAGCTGTATGCAAGTCAACATCAGTGGACACCAACTGGAAGTGACCAAACCCCTTCGTGAATACGTTGAGCTCAAGCTCAAGAAGCTCGAAGGGCATTTTGACAAGATTACCAACGTGCAGGTCACGATGACGGTCGAAAAGCTCAAGCAAAAGATCGAAGCCACGTTGCACATCCATGGTGGAGAGGTCGTTGCCAATGCTGAACATGATGACATGTACGCTGCCATCGACCTGCTCACTGACAAGCTAGACCGACAATTGCTCAAGCATAAGGAAAAGCAGCAAAGCATCCTCAAAGGTGCGGCCGCTCGCTAACGCCCATTTAATGATCCGAATCGAAAATATCCTGACCCCCGGCCGCTCCCTCGTGAACGTGCCGGGTGGCAGCAAAAAGCGTGTACTCGAAGAAATTGCCAACCTGATCGGCCGTGAAGTGCCGGGCATGGTCTCGGATACAGTATTCGCAAGCCTCGTTGCCCGGGAAAAACTGGGCTCGACCGGTTTTGGCAACGGTATTGCCATTCCCCACTGCCGCCTTGCTGACTGCAGCGAGCCTGTCAGTGCAGTCATTCACCTCGCTACACCCGTGGATTTCGACGCCATCGATGGCGCGCCGGTTGACCTGCTGTTCGTCCTGCTGGTCCCGCAAGCCGCTACCGATGAGCACCTGGAGCTGCTGCGCCAGATCGCCAGCATGCTCGACGACAAAGATGTGCGTAAGCGCCTGCGCAGTGCCGAAAGCGCTCAGGCGCTTTATCAAGTGGTGCTGGACGTGCAGAACGGAAACTGACCATGCGCATGATCATCGTCAGCGGTCGCTCCGGCTCAGGCAAGAGTACGGCGCTCGATGTGCTGGAAGACAACGGTTTTTACTGTGTCGATAACCTGCCGGCAGGTCTGTTGCCAGAGCTGGCGGAACGCGCGCTGATCAACACCGAACTCGCCGAACCGCTGCTGGCGGTTTCGATAGATGCGCGCAACCTGCCCAGCCATCTGACCCGTTTTCCGCAGATGCTGAATGAAGTCCGCGCGCGCAATATTCAGTGCGACGTGCTCTACTTGGATGCAGACGAAGCCACACTGCTCAAGCGCTTCTCGGAAACCCGGCGCCGCCACCCCCTGAGCACGGCCGATCGTTCGCTGGCCGAAGCGATACGCGACGAGACCGCACTGCTTGGCCCGATCATCGATCTGGCCGACCTGAAGATCAACACCACCCACCTGAACCTCTATCAGTTGCGCGACGCGCTCAAGCTTCGCCTGCTGAACAAGCCCGAGCCAGGCACGGCGTTTCTGATCGAGTCATTTGGTTTCAAGCGTGGCATGCCCATCGATGCAGACCTGGTATTCGATGTGCGCTGCCTGCCCAATCCCTACTGGAAACCAGAACTGCGCGACCATTCAGGGCTTGAACAGCCTGTTATCGACTACCTGTCGGTGCAGCCTGATGTCGAAGAAATGTTTCAGGACATCTTTGCCTACCTGAACAAATGGCTACCCCGGTTTGCAGCCAGTAACCGTTCCTACGTTACCATTGCCATCGGCTGCACCGGCGGACACCACCGTTCGGTCTACCTGACCGAGCGGCTTGGTCAGGTTTTGCAACAATCACTCAAGAACGTTCAGGTCCGCCACCGCGACCTCAGCTGAAGGATTTTCACTGCGATGCCCGCTCGTCAAATCACCATCATCAACAAACTGGGCCTGCATGCCCGCGCTGCCGCCAAATTCGTCGGCGTCGCAGGCAAGTTCCCCTGCAAGATCAGGGTCGGCCGCACTCCGGAGAGCATGGTTGACGGCAAAAGCATCATGGCCGTGATGATGCTGGCTGCCGGCAAGGGCACCGAGATCCACCTGCACACTGAAGGCGAATTCGAACAGGAAGCGCTCGATGGCCTGGTCGAGCTGATCAACAACCGGTTTGATGAGGGCGAATAAGCCCTCGGACAAACGCGGTATACGTCACCACCAGCCTTGCAAGTGCATCCAGCTCAGCCCATGGGCAACCAGTAGCGCCATACCCGCCAACAACAGCACGCTACCCACTACCAGCCGAAATAACCGCGCAGTACTGAGCGTAAGGAATCCGAAGCGCATGGGCTGCCTTGGGTCCGGTTGCCAGGCTCAGGCCAGGGCGGCCTGATAACGGCGGGACACCTCATCCCAGTTGATCACGTTGTAGAACGCGTTGATGTATTCGGGACGACGGTTCTGATAGCGCAGGTAGTAAGCGTGCTCCCACACGTCCAGCCCTAGAATCGGCGTGTTGCCGTTCATCAGCGGGCTGTCCTGATTACCGCTGCTTTCCACCACCAGCTTCTTGTCAGGCGTGACGCTCAGCCATGCCCAGCCACTGCCGAATCGGGTCAACGCGGCCTTGGTGAACGCCTCCTTGAAGCTTTCGTAGCCGCCCAGTTGTTCGTCAATCGCCAACGCGACAGCGCCTGTGGGCAAGCCTCCCCCGCCCGGCACCATGACTTCCCAGAACAACGAATGATTGGCATGGCCGCCACCCTGATTGATCACCGCTGGACGCAGGTTTTCAGGCAATTGCTGGACACTGGCGACGAGTTTCTCGACAGACCAGTCCGCAAACTCCGTGCCTTCCACCGCTGCATTGAGATTGTTGATGTACGTCTGGTGATGCTTGGTGTAGTGGATTTCCATGGTTTGCGCATCGATATGCGGTTCAAGGGCATCGTATGCGTAAGGCAGTGCGGGCAAGGTGTATGGCATGTCAGTGTGCTCCGTAGAAAAGTCCGGAAGGGGCTCCCGAATGGCGTTGCAGCGCTGAGCGCGTATGCTCACCGCTGCTGTTCAGCAACCGATGGGTGCGCGGGTATTCGCCATGTTCGCTGATGAAACTCAGCAGCTCGGCGTAGGTTTTGCTGCTATGACGCAAGGCCGCCTCGCGCAGGGCGGGCGGGAGGCGCTGATCCTGTAGGGTCCGCAACAGGTGCTGGTGGATGGCACACAGGTACTCGGCGCTCTCCTCCGGCTGGCCCAGACTCAGGTGCAGATCCGCCAGGTTATGGTGAGAAATCACACAGGCCGCGACCGCTTCGTCGGCATCCGCCCAGCGTTCGAACAGGACTTGCGCCAACGCCAGCGCCTGAAGGTACAACTCGCGGGCCTCGACCCACTCGCCGAGATTGAAACAGCGATTGGCCTGCTCAATGGTGCGTTTCCAATGCTGCATGACATACCTCCAGGAACGTTGGCTAGGCAGCGATCATGGGCCAGGGCGTGGCGGTCAATCGCGTCAGGAACGCCTCTTGACGAGGTAATGCTCGATCAGCAGAGGCTCGTCGGTTTAAAGCGCACAACGAATCCGCAGACTCAAGCCACGCTGGTTTCCAGCGAAGACAACTCGTTCAGGGCAGACCCCATGATCGCAGCTCATTTTATAAATGATATTCATTATTAAATGAGATACAGAATCAACACAAGCCCAATCGCTTCACCGCCTTGCGCCGGTGAGCGTGAACATGCTTTGAGGGAAACGTAAAACGCGGGTTCGGAGGGAGGTTATTGGCTGTCAAAGCCGCAAGCGGATGGGTGACGCAGAGCGTCGTGAACTGCATTCCCACGCTGGAGCGTAGGGAACAATAACCTCAACTATCGTGCGGCGCTCCGCGTCGCATGCCGTTCCGGACGCTCTGCGTCCTTTTGACGACGCAGAGCGTCGTGAACTGCATTCCCACGCTGGAGCGTAGGGAACGATAACCTCAACTATCGTGCGGCGCTCCGCGTCGCATGCCGTTCCGGACGCTCTGCGTCCTTTTGACGACGCAGAGCGTCGTGAACTGCATTCCCACGCTGGAGCGTAGGGAACGATAACCTCAACTATCGTGCGGCGCTCCGCGTCGCATGCCGTTCCGGACGCTCTGCGTCCTCTTGACGACGCAGAGCGTCGTGAACTGCATTCCCACGCTGGAGCGTAGGGAAAGATAACCTCAACTATCGTGCGGCGCTCCGCGTCGCATGCCGTTCCGGACGCTCTGCGTCCTCTTGACGACGCAGAGCGTCGTGAACTGCATTCCCACGCTGGAGCGTAGGGAACGATAACCTCAACTATCGTGCGGCGCTCCGCGTCGCATGCCGTTCCGGACGCTCTGCGTCCTCTTGACGACGCAGAGCGTCGTGAACTGCATTCCCACGCTGGAGCGTAGGGAACGATAACCTCAACTATCGTGCGGCGCTCCGCGTCGCATGCCGTTCCGGACGCTCTGCGTCCTCTTGACGACGCAGAGCGTCGTGAACTGCATTCCCACGCTGGAGCGTAGGGAACGATAACCTCAACTATCGTGCGGCGCTCCGCGTCGCATGCCGTTCCGGACGCTCTGCGTCCTCTTGACGACGCAGAGCGTCGTGAACTGCATTCCCACGCTGGAGCGTAGGGAACGATGATCGCAACTATCGTGCCCACGCTCTGCATTTATGGGCACGATAGCCGAAATCGGGGGCCTGTCAGCTACCCGCTACGGTCATTCGCTCGATCAGTACCGAGCCGGTGCGGATGTTGCTGCGCAGCTCAAGATCGCTGCCAACGGCGACGATCTGCTTGAACATGTCGCGCATGTTGCCGGCGATGGTCACTTCCTGAACCGGGAACTGAATCTCGCCATTCTCGACCCAGAAGCCTGCCGCGCCACGCGAATAGTCGCCGGTGACCATGTTCAAACCGCTGCCCATCAGCTCGGTGACCAGCAAGCCGCGCCCCATGCGCCGAATCAGCGCAGCCTGGTCGTCCGAACCATGGGTGACGAACAGGTTATGTACACCGCCCGCGTTGGCGGTGCTCGGCATGCCCAGCTTGCGGCCGGAATACGTGCTCAGCACATAGGAAACCAGATCCCCACCTGCCACGAATGGCTTGGCGAAGGTCGCCAGACCGTCGCTGTCGAACGCCGAACTGCCCATCGCATGCTTCAGGTGCGGGCGCTCATCGATGGTCATCCACTCAGGGAACAGGCGCTGACCCAGCGCGCCTTCGAGGAACGACGATTTGCGGTACAGCGTGCCACCGGAAATGGCGCCGAGAAAGCTGCCGAAGAGGCCGCCCGCCAGTTCCGCAGCAAACAGCACTGGCACTTCACAGGTCGGCACCGGACGCGCACCCAGACGGCTTGCCGCACGCAACGCGGCCTTGCGGCCAATGCTCTGCGCATCGGCCAGCAGCTCGCCCTGGCGGTTGACGTCATACCAGTAATCGCGCTGCATCTGGCCTTCACCCTCGGCAATCATCACACAGCTGAGGCTGTGACGCGTTGAGGCATAGCCACCGATGAAGCCATTGCTGTTGCCATACACGCGGCAGCCCTGATGGGTATTGAGCGTAGTGCCATCGGCGTTCTTGATGCGGCTGTCGGCATCGAAGGCCGCCGCTTCGCAGATCAGCGCTTTCTCGATGGCCTGCTCGGGCGTGATGTCCCAGGTGTGATAAAGGTCAAAATCCATGACCTCTTTGGCCATCAGCGCAGCGTCGGCCAGCCCGGAGCTTTCATCCTCGGAGGTGTGTTCGGCAATCGCCAGTGCAGCGGCGACCGTTTCACGAATCGCATCGGCGCCGGTTGCCGACGTGCTGGCCGAGCCCTTGCGCTGCCCGACATACAGGGTGATACCAAAGCCCTGATCGCGGTTGAACTCGACGGTTTCGACTTCACGCTGACGGACCGATGTCGACAGCCCCTGGTCCACCGACACCGCGACTTCGCAGGCGCTGGCACCCTGACGCCGGGCTTCGGCGATGATCTGCTCGACCTGTTCCTGCAGTTCGGGCAAGGCTTGTGGGCCGACGCTTTGGGTTGCACTCATGACTTTCTCCATCAAATTCTTCTTTCAGCACAGGCCGAATACCGACCGGGCCGGACAAGCGGCCCACGACTGGTTATCATGGCGGCGTTTCTTTGCGGACTGCCCCCATGGTTGATTCTTACGACGACTCCCTCGACGGGGAGAAAAGCAAAACCCAGGTCAAACGAGAGCTGCATGCTCTGGTCGACCTCGGCGAGCGACTGACAACACTCAAAGCCGATGTGCTGGCCAAGCTGCCGCTGACCGACGCTTTGCGCAAGGCCCTGGCCGAAGCGCCCAAGCACACGGCGAACATCGCGCGAAAGCGGCACATTCTGTTCATCGGCAAGCTGATGCGCGATCAGGACCAGGAAGCCATTCTGGTGTTGCTGGACCAACTCGATGCCTCCACTCGCCAATACAATGAACGTTTCCACAATCTGGAGCGCTGGCGTGATCGCCTGATTGCGGGCGATGACGCCGACCTCGAGAAATTCGTGGTCGAATACCCCGATGCTGACCGTCAGCAGCTGCGTTCGCTGATCCGTCAGGCGCAACACGAAGTTGCACGCAACAAACCGCCGGCCACCAGCCGCAAAATCTTCAAATACATCCGTGAGCTGGACGAACTTCAACGCGGTCTGCGTTGATTTCGCCCTCGGGGCCGGCAGCAGAGGCAGCCGGCCCCGACTCACATTCAGCTACCGGTGCCACCCACGGTGATCGCGTCGATTTTCAACGTAGGCTGACCCACACCGACCGGCAGCGACTGGCCATCTTTCCCGCACGTACCGACGCCGCTGTCCAGCGACAGATCGTTACCCACCATCGACACCCTGCTCATGGCTTCCGGCCCGTTACCGATCAAGGTCGCGCCTTTGACCGGCGCGGTGATCTTGCCGTCTTCGATCAGATAGGCCTCACTGGTTGAAAACACGAACTTGCCGCTGGTGATATCCACCTGGCCACCGCCCAGATTGGCGCAGTAGATGCCGCGCTTCACTGAGGCGATGATTTCCTGCGGATCGCTCTGCCCGCCCAGCATGTAGGTGTTGGTCATGCGCGGCATCGGCAGGTGGGCATAGGACTCGCGACGGCCGTTGCCGGTACGTGCCACGCCCATCAGGCGCGCATTGAGCTTGTCCTGCATGTAGCCCTTGAGCACGCCATTCTCGATCAGCGTGGTGCATTCGGTCGGTGTGCCCTCGTCATCGACACTCAGCGAGCCACGACGCCCCGCCAGGGTGCCGTCGTCGACGATGGTGCAGAGTTTCGACGCAACCATCTCGCCCATGCGCCCGCTGTAGGCCGAACTGCCCTTGCGGTTGAAGTCGCCCTCAAGGCCGTGACCCACTGCTTCGTGCAGCAGCACGCCAGACCAGCCAGAGCCAAGTACTACCGGCAAGGTGCCTGCCGGGGCGGGAATCGCTTCCAGGTTGACCAGTGCCTGACGCAGGGCCTCACGGGCATAGCCCATGGCGCGATCGTCGGTCAGGAAATAACGGTAGTCGGTACGCCCCCCGCCGCCATGCCCGCCCCGCTCGCGACGGCCATTCTGCTCGACGATGACACTGACATTGAAGCGCACCAGCGGGCGCACATCGGCGGCAAGGCTGCCATCCGCGGCGGCCACCAGAATGCGCTCCCAGACGCCGGCCATGCTCACCGAAACCTGCTGGATACGCGAGTCCAGCGCACGCGTCGCAACGTCGATGCGCTTGAGCAACTCGACCTTCTCGGCGCGGCTCAACACTTCCAGCGGGTTATCCGGGGCGTACAACTGCGCCACGTCCTGCGAGGTGAAAGCCTGCACGCGACCATTCTGGCCAGCGCGGGAGATGGAACGCGCGGCCTGCGCGGCGGTGCGCAGTGCCTCGGCGGTGATCGCGTTGCTGTACGCAAAGCCGGTTTTCTCACCCGACTGGGCACGCACGCCCACGCCTTGATCGAGATTGAAACTGCCTTCCTTGACGATCCCGTCTTCGAGCGACCAGGACTCGGAGATCATGCCCTGAAAATACAGATCGGCCGCGTCGATTCCTGGCCCGGCCAGATCGCCCAGCACGGACTGCAGGCTGTCGAGGTTCAGGCCGCCGGGTGCCAGAAGGTGTTCGCTGACTGAGGACAGATCACTCATATTCACTCCGAAGCAGGCCGCATGGCGTCCTGCGAAAAAAAGCGCCGGTGACTGGACACCGGCATCCGCGCCCGTATGGACGCCTGTTCTTGACTGTCTCGTGTGGCCAGCAGCACCGCTTCACCCTGTGCCTGCTCGGCCAGTACGCGTCCCCATGGATCAACGATGGCCGCGTGTCCGTAAGTCTCGCGAGGCCCCGGATGGACCCCGCCCTGTGCTGCCGCCAGCACGTAACACTGGGTTTCGATGGCACGCGCGCGGATCAGAATGTCCCAGTGCGCAGCCCCCGTTACCGCAGTGAACGCTGACGGCGCGGTTATCAGTTCAGCACCGGCTTCACGCAACGCGGTGTACAGCTCGGGAAAGCGCAGGTCGTAGCAGACGGTCAGCCCCAGACGCCCCACGGGCGTATCGGCTACCACCACGCTGCTCCCATGAGCATAGTCATCCGATTCACGATAGCGGCCACGGTTGTCAGCGACGTCTACATCGAACAGATGCAGTTTGTCATAACGGGCCACCTGCTCACCGTGCTCGTCGATCAACAGCGAACACGCCGTCACCTTGCCATCCGGCCGATCATCCGGCGGCAGTGGCAAGGTTCCGGCAACAATCCATAACTTGAGGTCGCGAGCGGCCAGTTTCAACCATGGCAGGATCGGTCCGTGCCCCTGAGCCTCGGCACGACCGATATCGGCAACGTCACGGCGCCCCATCGCGACGAAGTTTTCGGGCAGTACCGCCAACCGCGCGCCACCTTCAGCCGCCTGTTCCAGCAAACGCCGAGCACTGCCCAGATTAGCCATTACATCGCTTTGGCTGACCATCTGAATCACCGCGAAAGACATGGCAACCCGCTCCTGAATGACATGGCCACCACTGTACTCCATGAGACGCTATTGAGGCTTTTCAAATGGCTTGTCGAACGTGATCTTCGGCTCTTTCCAAGGCCCTTCGACCTTGTATTGAACGCTGGCGAAACGCGCAACCCGGTCGCCCAGCAGCTTGTCGACCAGAAACAGCGCCCCGCCAATGGCGGGGGCGCCGACAATCAAAGCAGCGATAGGCAGGTTGTTGGTGACCGGCAAGGTCACCAGCAGCTTCGCATCGACGCGATCACGAACCATGTCCAGGGTACCGTTGAGCTCCAGATTACTCGAAGGCCCGGTCAGGGTGATCGGGTTGCGCGTCACATAGACACCGTCGCTGGCGACCAGCAGCCCTTTGACCCGGTCGTAACTCAGGCCTTTGCCCAGCAGGTCGGAGAAGTCCAGGCGCAGACGCCGGCCGATGGAGTTGAAGTTCAACAGCCCGAATACCCGCAACGCCTGAGCACCGCCCTCGACTTCGACAAACTGGCCTCTGTTGAGCGTGGCATCCAGACTGCCGGAATAGCGCTTCAGACCGACCCAGGCAGGCGAACCCGGCCAGCGTCCGTCCACGTTCATCTCGAAGCGTTCACTGGTGACGGTGGGGGCGAAGTTCCACGCCTTGAGCACATCCGCCAGGTTCTTGCCCGCCAGGCGGCCTTTGAACGAACTGCTGCTGGCCCCGGGCGTGCCCTCCCAGGTAGCGTCACCCTCCAGCAGGATGCCTTTGAGCCCCAGGCTCATGTCCGACATGCGCATGCCGGCAGGCGTCGGCCGGGATTTCAACGCCCAGGCCCCCAGCAACTGATCGCCCTGAAACAGTTGGGAGATCTTCACGTCCAGCGCAGGGATATTGTGCGGGTCGATATCCGCCAGAGGGTCAGGTGCGTTTTCCACCACGGTCGCTGTCGGATCGGATGCAGGCAGTCGAACGTAGAGCATGTTGATGCCGATCGGGGCAGACTTGGCGTCGGGCAGCGTTGCCGTGCCCTTGGCCAGCGCGCTGTCCAGCGACAGGGCCCAGGCTGCCGCGTTGCGCTGCAATTGAACACGCACGTCATTGAGTGTGGTGCCCATCGCGGTCAGCTTGCCGATCTGCAGGTCAACGCTGTTAAGCAGTTGCTTCGCGTTGCCGCCCGGATCATTCCCGGTGTAACGCGCGGCCAGTTCCTGCCAGGGCGCGATATCCAGCTCGGACAACTCGCCACGGATCCGCAAGCCTTTGGCGTCCGGCACGATCGCCCCGCCGCGCCCCAGATAGAGTTCGCCTCGACCTTCGGCAAACTTGCCATTCGGTGCAGCGAAAGCAAAGTTGGCCTGATCGTTATACGCCGCGCCGAGCCTGCGCTCCGCGCCTTGCAGAGTCATGCGGAACTCGCTGGGACGCTCCTGTTCGGCGGTTTTGCCAAACGGTGCGGGCAAATCGATCGCCACGCCCTTGAGCGTGGAGTTGATTACCAGCGGGCTGTCCTTGCTGTCCAGAATCAACTGCAACTGATACGGCAGGTCACCGGAGACCGGCAGCGGCTGGGTCACGTTCAGCCAGTCGGTCAGCCGCTTCACGGTGATTTGCCCGTTCGCCACAATGCGTGTCACGTTGTCGCCTGGCTTGCCCTCGGCGGCGATTTCTGCGGTCACAGGACGATCGAATGCCTGGGCCTTGATGCCTTTGCCACTCAGGCCACTGGCGCTGTCGAAACGGAAATCGCCCTTCAGGCGAGTCAGCTCCAGCACCGGGTCAGCCAGTTTCAGACGCGCATTGTCGGTGCTGAAATCCACCACGACCTTTGGCTCGACGCCCTTGGCCAGCGGGATATCCAGCTTCAGTTTGCCGTCCAGCGGGCCTTCGCCCTGCCATCCGGCAAATGTGCTGCCCGTGCCAATGGGCGCCTGCTGGAGAATCTTCAGGCCGTCGATCAGGTTTCCGGAGAAATTACCGTCCACCAGCAGGTGACTGTCCTGACCTGACGGCACATGAGGAATATTGACCAGCACGTTGCTGACCTTGGTATCGAGCAACTGGCCTTTGCTCGCCTTGACACGTACACCGCTGTTTTCGACGTAGACCTTGCCATCCACCCCGGTCAGCGACGGCCAGCCCGGCTGGAACGCCAGCGTTGCGTTACTGACATCGAAGAACAGACTGATGACACGCGCCGTATCGGGCGAATTCTTGTTCAGCGACCCTTGATACTGGAAGAACCCCTGCTTGACCGCGCCACTTACCACCGCGGTGCGCAACCAGTGATCAAGCTCCGGACTGAGCGCTGTCGGCAGGTACTTGCTGGTGTAACGGCCATCGCCGTCAACCATGCCGACCCGCAGGTCCATGTAATCTTCCTGATCATGACTGAGATGAATCTTGATCAGAAAGTCCGCCGCAATCTTGCCTTCGTCGCCAAGCACCTTGATATACGGGGCGATCAGCGTGAACGCCTGATCATCCAGTTTCCAGGTCAGACGGGCATTGGCCTTCTGGTAACGCCAGGGTTTGGCGAAGATCGGGTCCAGGTGCAGCATGAAATCATCGGTGTCGAGGCGCAGCTCGCCCTGCCCCAGATCGCCGCTGATGGCACCGGTGACGTTTCCGGCCGCCGGAGCGCCGCGATACGCGTTGAAACCCACCTTGTCCAGATTGGCGGCAAAGCTCAGGCGCTTGTCGCCCACTGCCTGTGGCCGGTAGTCGAGCAGCACGTTATGCAGCCCGCCTGTCACTTTGAGGCCATCGACCACTGCCATGGCCTTGTCAGGCAGGGGCGCGAGGGAGTCGATCAGCGGCGTGACGGGAGTCAGGTCCAGACGATCAGCCTGTACGTGCCAGAGCTCTTCGCTGTCGGGCGTCGCGGCGGTTTGCGTCAGTTGCACACGGCTTTCCCAGCGCGTGTCGCCAAGGCTCATCGCCAGTGAATCGAGGTTCAGGTCGAAACCTGTTTCAGTCCGTGCAAACCATGCGTTCAGCGCGAGATTATCGATCGTCGCCGGTTTGCGACCGGCATAAACGCCTTTGACCTGCGGTGCATTGAGGCGCGTCGTCGCGCTTTGCACGGTGCCCTTGCCCCAATTCAACCAGACCTCGCCCCCGGCCTGCAGCTTCGACAGTGTCCATTCGCGCGTGAGACTTTTCGGCAGCCACTTGGCCCAGTCGCTTTGCGGCAGGCTGGCGTAGACATCGGCCTCGCCGTCCTTCCACTGACTGGCCTGAATGCGCGAACGCACGTTGAGCGCGACCGGCTGACCATCCGGCAGGGTCAGGCGTGCGTCAAGTCGCTGGGCATAGCTGCCGGTGTCCAGGCTGAGGTTTACATAGGTGAGGGTCAGCGGCGCGGCGTCAAACGGTTGCACCGTGACCTGGCTGTCGAGCAGCGACAAATGCGCGACCATCTGCATCTGCCTGAGCACCTGCTCGGGGTCGAAGGGGCTGTCGTTGTGCACCGGCAAGCCCTGAACCGACCATGCGCCGTCCTTGTCCTGCCTGAGGCTGAACTGCAGGCCGTCCACTTCAAGATGAGCGATGCGCACGTCACGCGCCAGCAGGCTTTCCCAAAGGTCGGGAACAACCCTTACACGATCCAGACGCAGGGCACTGGTGCCCTCGCCGACCATCACATCGTTGGCCAGCAACACCGGAGCAAAGCGGCTCCAGCTGCCTTCCAGGCTGCCGATGCTCAACGGTATACCCAACGCGCTGCTGGCACGGGTTTCCACATCAACACGGTATTCGGCAACCAGCGGCGTCAATTGACGGCCGAGACTCACGTACAGCGCCGCAAGCACCAGAATCAGTGCGCACAGGCTCAGCCCCCAGCGGGTCAGGGTTGCGACAAGGCGAGGAAGACGTCCCATCTCAGGAAGCCCTCCACTGCGGGGTGCGAGGAGCGGAATCGGCGAACGGATTCCGGCTCGGAGGTGCAGGTGCGGTCAGGTACAGGTTTTGCTCATTCGCCACGCATCATTCTCGATAAAACGGCATACCTGCCAGAAACCCGTAGGGCACTTTTCATATATTTCAAACGATCAGCACCCTCAGAGCAGCACCACGTCGTATTGTTCCTGCGAGTACATGGTTTCTACCTGAAAACGGATAGTGCGGCCAATAAAGCTCTCCAGCTCAGCCACGTTGCCGGACTCTTCGTCAAGCAGGCGATCCACCACGCGCTGATTGGCCAGAACGCGATAGCCCACTGCCTGATAGGCCCTGGCCTCGCGCAGGATTTCCCGGAAGATTTCGTAGCAGATGGTCTCGGGGGTCTTCAGCTTGCCCCGCCCTGCGCAGCAATGACACGGTTCGCACAGCACCTGCTCGAGGCTTTCGCGGGTGCGCTTGCGCGTCATCTGCACCAGACCCAGCTCAGTGATACCGATGATGTTGGTCTTGGCGTGATCGCGTTCCAGTTGTTTCTCCAGCGTGCGCAGCACCTGACGCTGATGCTCACCGTCTTCCATGTCGATGAAATCAATGATGATGATGCCGCCCAGATTGCGCAGGCGCAGCTGCCGGGCGATGGCCGTGGCGGCTTCCAGATTGGTCTTGAAGATGGTTTCTTCGAGGTTGCGATGCCCCACGAACGCGCCGGTATTGATGTCGATGGTGCTCATCGCTTCGGCCGGGTCGATTACCAGATAGCCACCCGACTTGAGCGGCACCTTGCGCTCGAGGGCCTTCTGGATTTCGTCCTCGACCCCATAGAGGTCGAAGATCGGCCGCTCGCCCGGATAGTGCTCAAGCCTGTCGGCAATTTCCGGCATCAGCTCGGCCACGAACTGGGTGGTTTTCTGAAAGGTCTCCCGCGAGTCGATACGGATCTTCTCGATGCGCGGGCTGACCAGATCGCGCAAGGTGCGCAGCGCCAGGCCCAGGTCTTCGTAAATCACCGTGGGCGGACTGACGGTCTTGATCTGCTCGCCGATCTGATCCCAGAGCCTGCGCAGATAGCGGATGTCCATGAGGATTTCGTCGGCACCGGCGCCTTCCGCAGCGGTGCGCAGAATGAAACCTCCGGCTTCCTTGATACCTTCCTGGGCAACACAATCGCTGACCACTTTCTTGAGTCGTTCGCGCTCGGCTTCGTCCTCGATTTTCAGCGAGATGCCCACATGCGCAGTGCGCGGCATGTACACCAGATAACGTGACGGAATGGAGAGTTGCGTGGTCAGCCGTGCGCCCTTGCTGCCGATCGGGTCTTTGGTGACTTGCACGACAAGGCTCTGGCCATCATGTACCAGCGACGCAATGCTCTCGACCGCTGGCCCTTCCCGCATGGAGATTTCCGACGCATGAATGAACGCCGCGCGGTCCAGACCAATGTCGATGAACGCCGCCTGCATGCCGGGAAGCACCCGCACAACCTTGCCTTTGTAGATATTGCCGACAATGCCGCGACGTTGGGTGCGCTCGACGTGCACCTCTTGCAGAACCCCGTTTTCCACCACTGCCACGCGCGATTCCATCGGCGTGATGTTGATCAGAATCTCTTCACTCATGACTTGTCACCTTCCAGGCATTGCCAGCAGGGTATGCCGAAATGGCCGAGCAGTTCTGCGGTTTCGCACAGGGGCAGCCCCACCACCCCAGAATAGCTGCCTTGCAGACCCTCGACGAAAATCGCTGCCAACCCCTGGATGGCATAGCCGCCGGCCTTGTCGGCGGGCTCGCCACTGGTCCAGTAGGCGTGGGCTTCATGGGTTTGAATCGGGCGAAAGCGCACACGACTGGTAACAATACGGGTTTCGCTGCGTTGCCGATCACTGAGCGCGACAGCCGTCAGCACGTCATGCTCGCGCCCGGACAGGGCCATCAACATCGCCAAGGCATCTGACTCATCGACCGGCTTGCCAAGAATGCGTCCATCGAGCACCACCGCCGTGTCGGCCCCCATCACGCAGGCCTGGTGTTCGGCTGGCAGCACGGACAGCCCGGCCTGAGCCTTGCCCAGCGCAAGACGCTCGACATAGGCAGCGGGGGTTTCATGGTCGAAGGGGGTTTCGTCGATCTGAGCGCTCAGTACGGTAAACGGCACACCGATCTGAGTCAGAAGTTCGCGGCGGCGCGGCGAGCCAGAAGCCAGATAAAGCGAGGGCATAAGGACATCTCCGTGTCTGTGCGGGTGAGCGCGAGGGACGCAGCGGGGCGTCGCGCTCACCTTGCGCTTAATTGATTTTCAAACGTTTGCGCAATCCACGCAGGCCATAACTGATCCAGGGCCACAACAGAGCGCTGACCAACGCGGGCAGCACCAGCGCCAGCGTAGGCTGACGGTTGCCGGTCAATGCGCTCAGCCAGAGTTGCGCAAGCTGCGCCAGACCGAATACCACCAACAGCACCAGGCACTGTTGCCACATGGGAAACATGCGCAGGCGCTGCTGCAGGGACATCACCAAAAAGGTAATCAGGCTGAGGATCAGGGCATTCTGGCCGAGCAGTGTGCCGTACAGCACATCCTCCATCAGGCCCAGTATCCACGCGGTGGTCATACCGTATTTGTGCGGCAGCGCCAGAACCCAGAAGGTCAGCAGCAGGGCCAGCCACAGCGGGCGGAAAATTTCCATGAATTGCGGCAGCGGCGAAACGCTCAGCAACAGACCGATCGCAAACGTCAGCCAGACCACCCAGCCATTGCGCCCGGAAACATGACTAACCATCGATAGGCTCCCGAGCGGTGGAAGATCTTGAGGCAGGCGGCTGTGACGCCGCAGGCCGGGAGGCAGGTCTTGCCGGTGTCGCAGGCGTTGCCGCCGGTGCAGGGGTTGTCGATTGCGACGCCGGCTTGTGCGTCAGCGTACTGCCCGGAAAGACCGGAACGACTGCCTGTGGCCACATCGGGAAGGCGGGTGTCGGCGGAGGCAACGTCGCCATCACGGAAGGCTCGATGCCCTTGTCGAGGGATTCCTGCGCTTGCGCCGCATCGGCAGCGCGCTCTTCCGGCGAGCGGCCGTCAGAGAACACCAGCAACAGATAGCGACTGCGATTCAACGCAGCGGTGGGCACTGCCCGAACGATCGCGAACGGCTGGCCGGAGTCGTGAATCACTTCCTTGACCGTTGCCACCGGGTAGCCGGCCGGGAATCGCTGGCCAAGGCCCGAGCTAACCAGCAGGTCGCCTTCCTTGATGTCTGCGGTGTCCGCCACATGCCGAAGCTCCAGACGTTCCGGATTACCGGTGCCGCTGGCGATGGCACGCAGACCGTTGCGGTTGACCTGCACCGGGATGCTGTGGGTGGTGTCGGTCAGCAACAAGACGCGTGAGGTATAGGGCATCAACTCGACCACCTGCCCCATCAGGCCGCGTGCATCGAGCACAGGCTGACCGAGCACCACGCCGTCGCGTTCGCCCTTGTTGATGATGATGCGATGGGTGAAGGGGTTCGGGTCCATGCCGATCAGCTCGGCGACCTCGACCTTTTCGTTGACCAGCGCCGAGGAGTTCAGCAACTCACGCAGCCGGACGTTCTGCTCGGTCAGTGCCGCCAGCTTTTGCAGGCGACCTTGCAGGAGCAGGGCTTCGGTCTTGAGTTTTTCGTTTTCGGCGATCAGCTCTGTGCGGCTGCCGAACTGACTGGCGACGCCTTGATACAGACGCTGTGGCAGGTCGACGATCCAGTAGGACTGCATGAGCACCATCGACATCTGGCTGCGCACGGGCTTGAGGATCGTAAAGCGGGCGTCGACAACCATCAACGCAACCGACAGAACGGCGAGCACCAGCAGACGTACGCCCAGCGAAGGGCCTTTTGAGAAAAGCGGTTTAATGGGCCGCTCCTCCGGGGCATGCGATCGTTGGATCGAACTTCGATTGGCAATTATTCATGCGGTATGTAACCGGCCCGGACAAATGAAAGAGATAGGCACCCTGTTTCGGCGTCAGCCTGAAGCATACAGGTAGCATATCCGCTACCTGCATACAAAAGACTCCGTGAAAGGCACCCCGGCGAATTATTCGCTGGAGAGCAGATCCATGGTGTGCTTATCCATCATTTCCAGCGCACGGCCACCGCCACGCGCTACACAGGTCAGCGGATCTTCGGCAACGATGACCGGCAGGCCGGTTTCCTGCGCCAGCAACTTGTCCAGATCACGCAGCAACGCACCACCACCGGTCAGGACCAGACCACGCTCGGCGATGTCCGAGGCCAGTTCCGGAGGCGATTGCTCCAGAGCGCTCTTGACCGCCTGAACGATGGTCGCCAGCGACTCCTGCAGTGCTTCGAGAACTTCGTTGGAGTTCAGCGTGAACGCACGCGGAACGCCTTCAGCCAAGTTACGGCCACGGACGTCGACTTCACGCACTTCACCGCCCGGATAGGCAGTACCGATTTCCTGCTTGATGCGCTCGGCAGTGGATTCGCCGATCAGGCTGCCGTAGTTGCGGCGCACATAGGTGATGATCGCTTCGTCGAAACGGTCACCGCCAACCCGTACGGATTCGGCATACACCACACCGTTCAGGGAGATCAGGGCGATTTCGGTGGTGCCGCCGCCGATGTCGACAACCATCGAGCCGCGAGCTTCTTCCACCGGCAGACCGGCACCGATTGCTGCGGCCATCGGCTCTTCGATCAGGAAGACTTCGCGTGCGCCTGCACCCAGGGCCGACTCGCGAATCGCGCGACGCTCAACCTGGGTGGATTTGCACGGAACGCAGATCAGCACACGAGGGCTGGGCTGCAGAAAGCTGTTTTCATGAACCTTGTTGATGAAGTACTGCAACATTTTTTCGCAGACGCTGAAGTCGGCGATAACGCCGTCTTTCATTGGACGAATGGCTGCGATGTTGCCTGGAGTACGGCCCAGCATGCGCTTGGCTTCGGTACCGACGGCCACGACACTCTTCTGGTTGCCGTGAGTACGAATGGCAACGACAGAGGGTTCATTCAGAACGATACCGCGCTCACGCACGTAAATAAGGGTGTTGGCAGTGCCCAGGTCGATGGATAGATCACTGGAAAACATGCCACGCAGTTTCTTGAACATGGGAAAGGGACCCTAGGGAACGCGTGGTAAAAAAAGTGCGGCAAACTCTAACAACGACAGGGATTTTGGGCAAGGAGCCAATATGCTAAATTGGCGGTTTTCCGAACACCACCCTCGACGTTAGCGGCTTGAGACAGTAATAACGCGATAGTGTTCCGCAATTGGCAACAAAGCAAATCCATAAGCATTCCACTGGAGATACCCCATGGCGCTTGAACGCTCCGACGTGGAAAAGATCGCTCATCTGGCCCGACTGGGTCTCAATGACGCCGATATCCCGCGTACCACCGAAGCACTTAACAGCATTCTTGGGCTGGTCGATCAGATGCAAGCAGTCGACACCACTGGCATCGAGCCGCTGGCTCACCCGCTGGAAGCCACCCAGCGCCTGCGCGAAGACGCCGTCACCGAGCGAAATCGTCGTGACACTTACCAAGCCATCGCACCAGCGGTCCAAGACGGCCTCTATCTGGTTCCGAAAGTCATCGAGTAAGGGAAAGCGCCTGCATGCATCAAATGACTCTGGCCGAGATCGCTCGCGGACTCGCCGATAAAAAGTTTTCTTCCGAAGAGCTGACTCGCGTTCTGCTGTCGCGCATCGCGACGCTCGACCCGCAGCTCAACAGCTTCATCAGCCTTACTGAAGACCTGGCCATCACCCAGGCGCAGGCGGCAGACGCGCGCCGCGCCGCTGGTGAAAACGGCCCGCTGCTCGGCGCTCCGCTGGCGCACAAGGACCTGTTCTGCACCCAGGGCATCCGCACCAGTTGCGGCTCGCTGATGCTCGACAATTTCAAGGCACCGTACGACGCCACGGTTGTTTCGCGTCTGGCAACGGCCGGTACTGTGACACTGGGCAAGACCAACATGGACGAATTCGCCATGGGTTCGGCCAACGAATCCAGCCATTACGGCGCGGTGAAAAACCCGTGGAACCTGGAATGCGTTCCTGGCGGTTCTTCGGGTGGTTCGGCAGCCGCTGTCGCTGCACGCCTGTTGCCCGCCGCGACCGGCACCGACACGGGCGGCTCGATTCGCCAACCTGCGGCACTGACCAACCTCACGGGCCTCAAGCCGACCTACGGCCGCGTATCGCGCTGGGGCATGATTGCCTACGCCTCCAGCCTCGATCAGGCGGGGCCGATGGCACGCACGGCCGAAGACTGCGCACTGCTGCTGCAAGGCATGGCCGGTTTCGATCCGCAGGACTCGACCAGTATCGACGAGCCGGTTCCGGACTACTCCGCCAGCCTCAATACCTCGCTCAAGGGCCTGCGTATCGGTGTGCCGAAAGAGTATTTCAGCGCAGGTCTGGACCCGCGCATCGCGCAGCTGGTGCATGAAAGCGTCAAGGAGCTGGAAAAGCTCGGCGCGATCGTCAAGGAAATCAGCCTGCCGAACCTGCAGCACGCGATCCCGGCCTACTACGTCATCGCCCCGGCTGAAGCCTCGTCCAACCTGTCGCGCTTTGACGGTGTGCGTTTCGGCTACCGCTGCGAAGACCCGAAAGACCTGACCGACCTGTACAAGCGCTCGCGCGCCGAAGGCTTCGGCCCGGAAGTCCAGCGACGCATCATGGTCGGCGCCTACGCGCTGTCGGCGGGTTACTACGACGCCTATTACCTGCAGGCGCAGAAAATCCGTCGCCTGATCAAGAACGACTTCATGAGCGCGTTCGCCGATGTCGACGTGATTCTTGGCCCGACCACGCCCAACCCGGCCTGGAAGATCGGCGCCAAGACCAACGATCCGATTGCCGAATACCTGGAAGACTTCTACACCATCACCGCCAACCTGGCGGGCCTGCCCGGCTTGTCCATGCCTGCAGGCTTCGTCGACGGTCTACCGGTCGGCGTGCAACTGCTCGCTCCGTATTTCCAGGAAGGCCGTCTCTTGAATGTGGCGCATCAGTATCAGCAAGTCACCGACTGGCACACTCGCGCACCTGAAGGCTTCTGAGGAGAAACACATGCAATGGGAAGTCGTCATCGGGCTGGAGATTCATACCCAGCTTTCGACCCAATCAAAGATTTTTTCCGGTAGCGCGACCACGTTCGGCTCCGAGCCCAACACGCAGGCCAGCCTCGTCGATCTGGGCATGCCTGGCGTATTGCCGGTGCTGAACAAGGAAGCCGTGCGCATGGCCGTCAAGTTCGGCCTGGCCGTCAACGCCGAAATCGGCCAGCACAACGTGTTCGCCCGCAAGAACTACTTCTACCCGGACTTGCCCAAGGGCTATCAGATCAGCCAGATGGAGCTGCCGATCGTCGGCAAGGGCCACCTGGACATCCCCCTTGAAGACGGCACGGTCAAGCGCATCGGCATCACCCGTGCGCACCTGGAAGAGGATGCAGGCAAGAGCCTGCACGAAGACTTCCAGGGCATGACCGGTATCGACCTGAACCGTGCTGGCACGCCGCTGCTGGAGATCGTTTCCGAGCCGGACATGCGCAGCGCCAAGGAAGCCGTGGCTTACGTCAAGGCCATCCACGCGATCGTGCGCTACCTGGGCATCTGTGATGGCAACATGGCCGAAGGTTCGCTGCGCTGCGACTGCAACGTATCGATTCGTCCGAAGGGCCAGGTCGAGTTCGGCACGCGCTGCGAGATCAAGAACGTCAACTCGTTCCGCTTTATCGAAAAGGCGATCAACAGCGAGATTCAGCGCCAGATCGATCTGATCGAAGACGGTGGCAAGGTTATCCAGCAAACGCGCCTGTATGACCCGAACACCAACGAAACCCGCGCCATGCGCAGCAAGGAGGAAGCCAACGACTACCGTTACTTCCCCGACCCGGATCTGTTGCCGGTGATCATCGAGGATTCTTTCCTCGAAGAAACCCGCGCCACCTTGCCGGAGCTGCCACCACAGAAACGCGAACGCTTCCAGAGCCAGTTCGGCCTCTCGACCTACGACGCCAGCGTGCTGGCTTCGAGCCGCGAGCAGGCTGACTACTTCGAACAGGTGGTGAGCATCAGTGGTGACGCCAAACTGGCAGCCAACTGGGTCATGGTCGAGCTGGGCAGCCTGCTCAACAAGCAGGGCCTGGAGATCGACCAGTCGCCGGTCAGTGCCGAGCAGTTGGGCGGCATGCTCAAGCGCATCACCGACAACACCATTTCCGGCAAGATCGCGAAAATGGTCTTCGAGGCGATGGCCAATGCTGAAGGCAGCGCCGATGAAATCATCGAAAAGCGCGGCCTGAAGCAGGTCACCGACAGCGGTGCCATTGAATCGATGCTCGACGAGGTGCTGGCAGCCAACGCGGAGCAGGTCGAACAATATCGCGCCGCCGATGAAGCCAAGCGCGGCAAGATGTTCGGTTTCTTCGTTGGTCAGGCGATGAAAGCTTCCAAAGGCAAAGCCAACCCGCAGCAGGTCAACGAACTGCTGAAGACCAAGCTGGAGGGCTGATCCTCGTCACTCACGTTCCCATGCTATGCGACCAGCGTTATACACGAGTCTTGTGGGAGCGAGCTTACTCGCGAATAGGCCGGTACAGCCTCTAGAGACAGGGCGTTTGGACCAAGGTCTTCGTGAGCAAGCTCACGCCCACGGAGATCTTTATTCACCGCGATTGCGGTCAAAGACCCCGCCTTCTGGGCTCTTCATGACTTATGTATAACGCTGAGCGCTCCGCGTGGGAATGCAGTTCCGGACGCTCTGCGTCCGCTGTTGAGTACGCGGAACGTCACGAAATGCATGCCAGCATGGAGGATTGGCACGAGCGTCAACCACAACTACTCCGGCACTCAGGAACCCACCCCATGCGCCGCCTTATTTTTGCCTGCAGCCTGCTGACCTTACTGGCAGGGTGCGCCAATCACATCATCGACCCCCATGGTTACGACGAGACTGGCACCGCCGCCTATTACGGCGCCCGCCATCATGGCAACCGCACTGCCAGCGGCGAGCCGTTCAATCAGAATGCGCTGACCGCTGCGCACCGACAACTGCCTTTCGGCACGCGCGTCAAGGTCACCAACCTGGACAACGACAGGTCGGTAGTCGTACGCGTCAACGATCGCGGCCCTCACACGCGCGGCCGTCTGATCGATGTCTCTCGCGAAGCGGCCGAACAACTGGGTATGCTGCGCAGCGGGACAGCGCCAGTCCGCGTGCAGGCCCTGGATTAACCCCAACCTCCGATCACCTCCGACAAGGACACTCGTATTCTCCAGCTATCGGCCCTGCCCGCCCCCGCGCTTATCCAAATGCTCAGTGGCTTGTTATTGCTGCTGATCGGGGCGGAACTGTCAGTGCGTGCAGCGGTACATCTGGCGGCGATTTTCAAGGTCCGGCCACTGATCGTCGGTCTGACCGTCGTGGCGATGGGCACCAGTGCGCCGCAGATGGCAGTCAGCCTGCAAGCCGCGTTTGCCGATAACACCGACATCGCCGTGGGCAGTGTCATCGGCGGCAACATTTTCAATGTACTGGTGATCCTTGGCCTCTGCGCGCTGATCATTCCGCTACGCGTTGCCCGTCAGGTACTGCACATCGATATTCCGTTGATGATCGGTGCCTGCCTGCTGGCTATCGGTCTTTCGTGGAACGGCGAATTCAGCAAACTGGACGGCGCACTGCTGCTTACCGGGTTGCTGGCCTGCCTCATTATCATCATCCGTCAGGGTGGTCATGCGCCGCGCCACGGGCATGCCGAGACAGCCGAAAAACCTCGTACCTTCACACGCATGCTCATGCTTGCCACGGGCTTGCTGCTGCTGACCGCTGGCGGACACCTGCTGGTCGACGCTTCAGTGGTGATTGCCATCCATCTGGGGCTTTCCGAGCGCATCGTCGGCCTGACCATCATTGCCATCGGCACATCATTGCCGGCACTGATGACCTCGCTGATCGCAGCGTTCCGTGGTGAACGCGATATTGCCGTGGGTAACGTCATCGGCAGCAATCTGTTCAACCTGCTGGGCGTACTGGGGCTGACCGCACTGATCGCCCCGGTGCCGCTGACGATCTCGCCAAATGCGCTGGTGTTCGACCTGCCGATCATGCTCGGCGTCTCGCTGTTGTGCGTGCCGCTGTTCTATTCCGGATACCGGATAGACCGTCTGGAAGGCCTGTTTCTGCTGTCGTTGTACCTGACCTACGGGCTGCATATCCTGTCGATCAGCACCGGCATGGCGCTGGCCGAACGGCTTGAAAGCAAAATGCTCACGCTGGTATTGCCTGTGCTGGGTGCCGTGGTTGTCTGGGGCACGATCCGCGCGTGGCGACGCCAGCACTGACCTCCAACCCGTATCGATACAAGGAGCAAGGCCATGACAGACAAAACGATCAGCGATGGCGAACAGATCCGTCGCCAGGTGATGGGCGATGTCTTCGTCGACCGTGCGCTGGGGAACGCCACCGATTTCAGCCAGCCGCTGCAGGATTTCGTCAACGAGCACGCCTGGGGCAGCGTCTGGAGTCGCGAAGGTCTGCCGCTGAAAACCCGCAGCCTGATCACCCTGGCCGCCCTCACCGCCCTGAAATGCCCACAAGAACTGAAGGGCCACGTTCGTGGCGCACTGAACAATGGCTGCACGGTCGAGGAGATTCGTGAAGCCCTGCTGCACTGCGCGGTGTACGCCGGCGTGCCAGCGGCCATCGATGCGTTTCGGGCGGCCCAGGAAGTGATCGACAGCTACGTCAAAACCGATTAGATCCAGCCGCCCCATTGCAGGATGAAAATCCCCACGTTGGTCGTGACCGCGGCAGCCAGCGTTGTGATGACGATGATCGCAGCGGCCAGCTCGTAATTGCCGTTGGCCGTGCGCGCCATGATGTAGCTGGCAGCCGCTGTCGGGCTGCCGAAATACAGGAACAGAATCCCCAGTTCAGCGCCGCGAAAACCGGCCAGCCAGGCGGCCAGCGTGCACAGCACTGGCAGCGTGATCATCTTCATGACGCTGGCGCTGACAGCCAGTTTTCCACTCTTGCGCAACGACGCCAGCGACAGCGTGCCACCGATGCAGATCAGTGCCAGCGGCAGGGTCATCTGGGCAAGATAGCTGCCGGAGGTTTCCAGCCATTTGGGCAAGCCGATGGCGAAGTAAGCGAAGGGCGAGGCGATGATCACACTGATGATCAGCGGGTTGGCCAGCACGCTTTTGAAGATGCTCCAGGGGTCGGACTTGATCACCGGGCTGTAAACCGCCAATACCACCGTCGATAACGTGTTGTAAAAGACGATGACCAACGCGGCGAGAATGGCGCCCAGTGAAATGCCATCAGGCCCGTACATGCTGGCCGCCAGGGCCAGACCGATGACCCCGTTATTGCCACGAAACGCGCCCTGGACGTAGATCCCGCGCTCTTCGTGCGGGCAACGCCAGATCGCCCATCCCCAGGCGAACGCGAAACTCAGGAGCGTCGCAACGCTGAAAAAAATCAGCAGTTTGGGCTGCAATGCGGTGCGCAGGTCGGCGTGAATAATGCCCAGAAACAACAGCGCAGGCATGGTGACGTTGAACACCAGCCCGGAAGCCGCAACGATGAAACCATCATTGATCGCGCCGATACGCCTGAGGAACACGCCCAGAAACAGCATGGCAAACACCGGGGCGGTGATGTTCAGGGTTTCGAGAAAAATAGCCAGCATGCAACGCATCCGGTCCCGTCGTTAGGTAGCTCATGATAGGCCACCGACGACAAGCATGTTGCACGGAATTTCCGAAGCCCTGATCAACCCGCCACAGCGGTTGTTTATCAGACGATGCGGCTGACTGCCTTCTCAGGCTGGAGCTTGCGCTCGAAGACCGAGACCCCGTCGAGATCGCGCAGCGTCACGGTCATCTCACCGGTCTGTCCGTCGATATTCACTTCACCAAAGAACTGAAAACCCGCAAATGGCGAGGTGTTCTGCGCAGGAGGCGCCTTCTGGAACACCAGCTCGGGGCCAAAGGTCTTGTCCAGCACATTGGGACCATAGCTACCGGCATTCAACGGCCCGGCGACGAACTCCCAAAACGGGTCGAAGTCCTGAAACTCGGCCAGATCCGGCTGATAATGATGCGCAGCGCAGTAATGCACGTCGGCCGTCAGCCAGACACAATCGCGAATCTTCTGCGCGCGCAGGTACGCCAGCAATTCGGCGACCTCCAGCTCGCGCCCCGACGCCGGCCCGTCATTGCCGTTGGCGATGGCCTCCCAACGCTGTACGCCGGGGCTGACCTCACCATCCGGAACGCCCAGGCCGATGGGCATGTCCGCCGCGATGACTTTCCACTGCGCGCGCGACGCATTGAGCTCGCGCTTGAGCCAGTCCAGTTGCTCACGGCCCAGAAACGCAGTGGTCGGACCCGGTTTGTCAGCCAGGTTGGCATCGTTGCCGGCGCGATAGCTGCGCATGTCGAGGACGAAGACGTCGAGCATCGGACCGTAAGGGATCTTGCGATAAATGCGTCCGCCGTTGTCGGCTTCCTGCAAGCGTAATGGCGCGTATTCCAGATAAGCCTGGCGGGCACGCGAGGACAGCAGGCTGATGTCCTTGACCTTGTAGCGATCATCGAGCTGTTTGCTGGGCGACCAGTTGTTGGTGACTTCGTGATCATCCCACTGCCAGATCTGCGGTACTTCGGCGTTGAAGCGACGCAGGTTTTCATCCATCAGGTTGTAGCGGTAATTGCCCCGGTATTCGTCAAGGGTCTCCGCCACCTTGCTCTTCGCCTCGGTGGTGATGTTGCGCCAGATACGCCCGTCCTCCGTGGTGAGCTGCTCCGGCACCGGGCTGTCGGCGTAGATGGTGTCACCGCTGTGGATAAAAAAGTCCGGCAAGCGCAAACGCATGGCTTCATAAATACGCATGCCGCCAATATCGGGGTTGATGCCAAAGCCCTGCCCGACCGTATCGCCGCTCCAGACGAAGCGGATGTCGCGGCGCTGCTGCGGTGTGCTGCGCAAATGGCCGAACCACGGTTCACTGACGACACCGCTCTGCGCATCCTCGAAAGACACCCGGTAGAAAATCGCCTGATCGACCGGCAGCCCGCTCAACTCGACCCGCGCGGTAAAGTCGCTACGCTGATCGGCCAGCGCCGACACCACGCGGCGTGGCTGGGTGAACATGCTGCGCGTGTCCCACTCGACGACCATGCGCGAAGGCCGGTCGCTTCGGCTCCAGACGATCGCCTTGTCGCCGAACACATCGCCGGACTGCACGCCATCCATCATCTTCGGACGATCCTGCACCGAGGCGATGACCGCCGGCGCAACACCCGGTAACAGCAGACCGGCACCTACCGTTCCAACGGCCTGGATGACACGGCGACGCTTGAGATCGAACTGGCTCACGGTTATCCCCTCGCTGACAGGCAAAAAAGCACCGTAGCAGGGGAATATTGGCGCTGTATGACAACGCAGGAGATCAAGCGCATGGCAGACTTCAAAACCCCCCGGCGTCCGGTAACTGGTAAACTCCCGCGCCTTATTCCAGCCCGAGGCGCTCAGCATGTCTTCCTTGAATCAGGCGCTCAGCGTCGCCCTCGATAATCGCCAGGCGTTGCTTGACCAATTGCATGGGCAGGGGACGGACTGCTATCGACTGTTTCACGGCAGCCAGGAGGGCGCCAGCGGGCTGACCATCGACCGCTACGGCCCGCAATTGCTGGTGCAGAGCTTTCATACCCGCCTGGATCGCGATGCCCTGCTGGCACTGTATGAACAGGCCAACACGCGTCTGGGCCTGGATACCCTGCTGGTCTATAACGATCGCTCGCAAGGCAACTCGCGCGTGGATCGCCATGACACCGTGTACAAGGCTGAAGAAGCGGCTCTGGCCGATCATGTCGGCCACGAATGGGGGCTCAATTACCGGGTCCGCGGCCGGCATGCAGGCCAGGACCCGCTGTTGTTTCTCGACCTGCGCAACGCCCGCGGCTGGGTCAAGCAGCACAGCGCCGGGAAAAGCGTGCTGAATCTGTTCGCCTACACCTGCGGCGTCGGCCTCAGTGCTGCGGCCGGTGGCGCGAGTGAAGTGTGCAATCTGGACTTCGCCGAAGGCAATCTGGCGGTGGGTCGCGAGAATGGCGCGCTCAATCCGCAACTGCCGCCGATGCAATTCATCCAGTCGGATTATTTTCCGGCAATCCGCCAGTTGGCCGGGCTGCCCATTGCCGCACGCCGCAGCCAGCAATTGCCCAGCTACGTGAAACTGCAACAGCGCCAATATGATCTGGTCCTGCTTGATCCACCCGCATGGGCCAAGAGCGCGTTCGGCACCGTTGACCTGCTGCGCGACTATCAAAGCCTGCTCAAACCTGCGCTGTTGACCACGGCAGACGATGGCGTGCTGATCTGCTGCAACAATCTGGCGAAAGTCAGCATGCAGGACTGGCGTGAGCAGGTACTGCGCTGTGCCACCAAGGCCGGGCGTCCGGTGCGCGACTGCCAGGAGATGCGTCCCGCTGCAGACTTCCCGTCTCAGGACAATCAACCGCCGCTGAAAACGCTGATTCTGCAACTCTGATCCGGCGCTCGATAGCTTAACGTACAACCGGAAAGTTCCTACAAGCCGCGACGGCAGTGCCTTCGGAACCGAACAGGCATGCCATACTCCAAGGGCTTCCAAAAGAGAGAGACGCCGCTGCCCATGTCCAGAGGATTGAAACGCACACTTGGCTCCCTGCTGGCTGTGATCGCGCTCTACAGTTTGCTGGGTTTTTTCATTCTTCCCGGCGTCGCTCTGCGGATCGCGAACCAGCAACTGGCCAATTACGCCACAGTGCCGGCAAAGCTCGAACGCCTGGAATTCAACCCCTTCACGCTGGAGCTGACGCTCTGGGGCCTGAACATCGGCACGCCAGGCAAGGAGCAGGTGGCGTTTGAAAAGCTTTATGCCAATCTGCAAATCAACAGCCTGTGGACGCGGGCCCTGCATCTGCAACGCGTCGAGCTGATCAAACCACGCACCGAGTTGCTGTTCGACAAACAGGGCAAGCTCAATCTGGCACAGCTGTTCAAGCTGCCCGCCAGCGAACCGACAAAGGACGAACCCGCCACCAAGCCATTCCCGCTGCGTATCGACGAAATCAAACTGGCGGGAGGCTACGTTCACTTCCAGGACCTGCGCCCCAGCCAGCCCATCGAGTTTCTCTACGACGCGCTGGATTTCGAGCTCAAGAACCTCAGCACACTGCCTGAAGACAATGCCGACATGACCCTGGTCGCGGCGGGTCCGGACGGTGGGCAGATCGACTGGGTCGGCCGCATCAGCCTGATCCCGATCACCTCCGAGGGCACGCTGAAGGTCACCGACAGCAAGATGAAACTGTGGTGGCCTTACGTACGTGATGCCTTGCCGCTGGCGCTTGAGGACGGCGTGCTGAATTTCAGCACGGCCTACACACTGAACCTGTCCAAGAAGACCGAGCTCAAGTTGACCAACGTCTCGGCCAGTGTCGCGCCTTTCGCGCTCAACGCTCCCGACGGTCGCCCGTTGGTACGCCTGCAACGCCTGGACGTCAGCGAAACATCGGTCGACCTCGCAAAGCAGCTGGTTACCGTAGGCAAGGTCCGCAGCCAGAAGCTGGAAACCTGGGCCGCACGTGAAACCGACGGGCAACTGGACTGGCAAAAACTGTTTGCCAGCCAACCTGGCAAGCCCGCAGCAACGCACACGCCAGCGGTGGACGAAAAAGCCGCCGAGCCGGCGCCTGCCACCGAGGCCTCAGCCAAAGCCAGCGATAAACCCGTGGCGCAGAGCAAACCCTGGCAAGTCCTGTTGCGGGATGTGCAGTTGCGCAACTACATGGTCCATCTGGCAGATCGCGTACCTCAAGAGCCGGTCGCGCTGGACGTTGGCCCACTGAATCTGGACATCCAGAACTTCGACAGCCTGAACAAGGCGCCCTTCACGCTCAAGCTGGATACCGGGCTGGGCAAACAGGGCAATCTCACTGCCGCCGGTGACGTGAACCTCAACCCGGTCAGCGCACGACTCAACGTAACCACCCGCGACATCGACCTGCGCCTCGCTCAGGCCTACATCAGCCCGTTCATTCGTCTGGAGCTGCGCAGTGGCATGCTCGGCAGCGATCTGGCGGTCGACCTGAAAAGCACCGAGCCACTGGCGTTCAGCGTCACCGGTAAAGCACAGGTCAATCAGTTGCACACGCTGGATACGCTCAAGCAGCGCGACTTCCTGAAGTGGCAGCAATTGGCGCTCGAGGGGCTGGACTACCAGCACGGCCAGGGCCTGTCGATTGCCAAAGTGAACATGGATCAGCCCTACGCGCGCTTCATGATCAATGAGGACCGGACCACCAACATCGATGATCTATTGATCCCGCAGCCAGCCGATGCGGCTGCCGGCAAAACCGCCAGCCAGCCAAAGGCAGCCAGAACGCAAGCGGCAGGCAAGAAGGAAAACCCGCTGGCGATCTACGTGGGTGAAGTGAATATCAACGATGGCTCGGCAAACTTTGCCGACATGACCCTGACCCCCAACTTCGCCACCGCCGTGCAGCAACTCAATGGGCGTATCGGCACCATCGACAATCGCAAGCCTACACCGGCCCCCGTGAATATCGAGGGCAAGGTCGACCGCTATGCGCCGGTCACCATCAAGGGCAGCCTCAACCCGTTCGACCCGATGGCCAGTCTGGATATCACCACCAGCTTCAAGCGCGTCGAGTTGACCAACCTGACCCCCTACTCCGGCAAGTTCGCAGGTTTCCGGATCCGCAAGGGCCGGCTCAATCTCGACCTGCACTACCTGATTACCAAGGGCCAGCTCAAGGCCCAGAACAAGGTGCTGGTGGAGCAGCTGCAGCTGGGTGAACGGGTCGACAGCCCGGATGCGCTGGACCTGCCTATTCGTCTGGCGGTCGCGCTGCTCAAGGATACCCAGGGGCGCATTTCCCTGGAGCTGCCCATCGAAGGCGACTTGAACAACCCGCAGTTCAGCGTCATGCCGATTGTCTGGCAGACCCTGCGTAACCTGGTGCTGCGTGCAGCACAGGCCCCGTTCAAGATGCTCGGCGGGCTGGTTGCCGGTGGAAGCTCCGAGGACCTCGGCAGCGTAAGTTTCGCGCCAGGCTCCAGTGACTTGTCGGCAGAGGCGCAAAATGCCCTGGACAAGCTCTCGGTGGCGCTCAAGGAACGTCCGGACCTGAAGCTGGAGATCGAAGGCACCAGCGCCGCCAGCAGTGACGGTCCATTGATCGCTCAGCAAAGACTGGAACGCGAATACCAGTACACGTACTACAAGATCCTCCAGCGGCGCGGCGACAAGGTTCCAGCCAGGGCCGGTTTGATAGAGGTCCCGGAAGAGGAAAAGGCGCCTATGCTCGAAGGCATCTACAGGACACGCCTGAAACAGCAACCGCCCGCTGAGTGGGCCAGTCTGGGCAAGGAGCAGCGTGCTGCCCAGATGCGTGCCGCCGTACTCAAGTTCTGGAGCAGCAATGAGGTGCTGCTGCGCGAACTGGGCCAGAGCAGAGCCAGCAGCATCAAGGATTACCTGGTGGACAAGGGCAAGCTAGAAGACGCTCGCGTGTACTTCGTCGACGCGCAACTGGGTCAGGCCCAACCGGATGGTAAAGTCATCAGCCCCCTCCACCTCGACAGCGAATGAAGCCATTGGCACACACCCGAATCAAACGGCTGATCAACCTGACCCTCGCCGCCATGGCCGGGTCAGTTGTCGCATCAGCGTATGCCACCTCGACCCTGCGTTGCGGCAGCCAGCTGGTCAGCACCGGCGACCGGACGTTCGAGGTCCAGCAGAAATGCGGCGAACCGGTCAGCCAGGAAGTACTCGGCACTCGGGAAACCTTTAGTAGTAATTATCGAAGGTCAGAAGCCGTGAAGATCGAGGAATGGATCTACGGTCCTGATAACGGCATGTATCAGTACCTGCGCTTTGAAGGCGGTCGCCTGGTAGGCATCGAGAGCAAACGCCGCAACTGATCCCCCGGCTCCCCTTCCCTTCATGTGTTTCGTAGCGCCCATAGAAAAGGCCCCGACTCTTCAGTCGGGGCCTTTAATGGCTACATCCTTGTAGCCTCGCATGAACCTTCCATCAATCAATGACTGCGGGTGTTCATGAGCAGTATTCGATTACTCGGCTTTCAGGCCAGCAGCCGATACGTCTTTAACACCTTTGATTTTCTTGGTGATAGCGACGGCAGTGTTTTTCTGAGCTTCGGTAACTTTTACCATGGAGGACAGGGAAACCACGCCTTTGTTGGTCTCAACCTTGATGTCCGAACCTGGGATGCCTTTTTCAGTCAGCAGATCAGCTTTGACTTTGGTGGTGATCCAGGTGTCAGAAGTGTCTTCTTTGACTTCTTGAGTAGTGGTGTTAGCTGCCAGAACCATTGGCGCTTGAGCCGAGGTCTGTGCGAAAGCAGCGTTGGCCATGGTCAGAGTCAGGGCAGTAGCGGTAGCAGCGGCAATAGCGAACTTCTTCATACGATAACTCCTGTTTTTCTCAAAATCTGCACCAGCATGTGGTGGCAGGGTTAACAGGTATATCGCAAGCGGTGTGCCAAAAACGAGACAGTTAAAATAGCCTTTAAAATCAATTGTTTATGTTTTTCTTTGTTTTGCTGAGTCGTGCAGATTGCCCGTTCGTCCAAACCCGGGCTTGCAAGATGCATGTTTGTACCGAGCAGTTTGCATGCTCCATGTGTAAGCCTCTAATTGCGCTCATAAAAAAAGGACTCCGAAGAGTCCTTTTTCATCTGCAGCTCAGATCAATCAGACGCCCGACGCTTTCGCTGCGGCTACGTCCTTGATCGACAGCTTGATACGGCCGCGGTTATCCACGTCCAGTACCAGTACTTCGACTTCCTGACCTTCCTTGAGGATATCGGTCACTTTCTCTACGCGAGCATCGCTCAGCATCGAGATGTGAACCAGACCATCCTTGCCCGGCAGGATGTTGACGAATGCGCCGAAATCGACGATGCGCTCAACCTTACCGACGTAGATCTTGCCGATTTCCGCTTCTGCGGTGATACCCAGAACGCGCTGACGTGCTGCCTCAGCCGCTTCCTTGGACTCGCCGAAGATCTTGATCGAGCCGTCGTCTTCGATGTCGATCGAAGCCTTGGTCTCTTCGCAGATGGCACGGATGGTTGCGCCACCCTTGCCGATCACGTCACGGATCTTGTCGGTGTCGATCTTCATCGCAATCATGGTCGGAGCGTTGGCCGACAGTTCGTTACGCGACTGACCGATGATCTGGTTCATCTGACCGAGGATGTTCAGGCGAGCTTCAAGGGCCTGGCCCAGGGCGATCTCCATGATTTCTTCGGTGATGCCTTTGATCTTGATGTCCATCTGCAGCGCGGTAACACCTTTGGAGGTACCGGCTACCTTGAAGTCCATGTCGCCCAAGTGGTCTTCGTCACCCAGGATGTCGGTCAGAATCGCGAACTTCTCGCCTTCCTTGACCAGGCCCATGGCGATACCGGCAACCGGCGCCTTCATCGGCACACCAGCGTCCATCAGAGCCAGGGAAGCACCACAGACCGAAGCCATGGAGCTGGAGCCGTTGGACTCGGTGATTTCCGACACAACACGGATGGTGTACGGGAACACGTCTGCGCCTGGCAGCATGGCCTGGACACTGCGACGGGCCAGACGGCCGTGACCGATTTCACGACGACCTGCGCCGCCCATGCGGCCACACTCGCCCACCGAGAACGGAGGGAAGTTGTAGTGCAGCATGAAGGGGTCTTTTTTCTCGCCTTCGAGCGTATCGAGCAGCTGTGCGTCACGTGCAGTACCCAGCGTGGCAACAACCAGCGCCTGAGTTTCGCCACGGGTGAACAGTGCCGAACCGTGGGTCTTTGGCAGAACACCGACTTCGATGTTCAGAGGACGTACGGTGCGCGTGTCACGGCCATCGATACGCGGCTTGCCGTTAACGATGTTTTCGCGAACGGTGCGGTATTCGATTTCACCGAAAGCGGCTTTGACTTCGCTGGCAGACGGGCTGCCTTCTTCCACAGCCAGTTTGGCAACGATCTGATCTTTCAGCTCGCCCAGACGCGCATAACGGTCGGCTTTGACGGTGATGGTGTAAGCCTGGGAGATCGCTTCGCCGAACTCGGAGCGGATAGCGCTCAGCAGTTCAGTCGCTTCAGGCTTAGGCTGCCAGGCCCAGGTAGGCTTGGCGGCTTCGGCAGCCAGTTCCTTGATGGCGTTGATCACGACCTGGAACTCGTCATGCGCGAACAGCACAGCGCCCAGCATCTGGTCTTCGGTCAGCTCTTTGGCTTCCGATTCAACCATCAGGACGGCTTCGGAAGTACCGGCAACGACCATGTCCAGGCTCGAAGCCTGCAGCTGCTCGTAAGTCGGGTTCAACAGGTAGCCGGTGCTTTCGTGGAAAGCAACGCGGGCAGCACCAACCGGACCGTCAAACGGGATACCGGAGATGGCCAGGGCAGCCGAAGTACCGATCATCGCAGCGATGTCCGGATCGGTTTTCTTGCTGGTGGAGACGACGGTGCAGACAACCTGCACTTCGTTCATGAAGCCTTCTGGAAACAACGGGCGGATCGGGCGGTCGATCAGGCGCGAAGTCAGGGTTTCTTTCTCGGAAGGACGGCCTTCACGCTTGAAGAAACCGCCAGGGATCTTGCCGGCAGCGTAGGTTTTTTCCTGATAGTGCACGGACAGAGGGAAGAAGCCTTTGCCAGCGTCAGCCTGTTTGGCGCCGACCACAGTCACGAGTACGCTGACGTCGTCGTCAACGGTGACCAATACTGCACCAGAGGCTTGACGGGCGATACGGCCTGTCTCGAGGGTTACGGTCGATTGACCGAACTGAAACTTTTTGATTACCGGGTTCACGGTTTCCTACCTTTCTTTGTGGCTCTTGGGGAACTGGTTTCTTGCGAATTCTTGGGCAGCGTGGGGAATCGGCCCCTTCCACAGCCCAGATAAAACTTGAGGCTGGGAGCCTGCCAGAACCACCGGGCAAACCCGACGGATCGTGACAGACAACCAACCTCTAGCAACGTCGTTATTAGCGACGCAGACCCAGACGACCGATCAGGGCGCTGTAACGGCTAACGTCCTTACCTTTCAGGTAATCCAGCAGCTTGCGACGCTGGTTTACCATACGGATCAGACCACGACGCGAGTGGTGGTCCTTACCGTTGGCCTTGAAGTGGCCTTGCAGTTTGTTGATGTTGGCGGTCAGCAGTGCAACTTGCACTTCTGGCGAACCAGTGTCACCAACAGCTTGCTGGTAGTCGGTTACGATCTGAGCTTTTTCTTCAACGCTGAGTGCCATGTGGGCAATCCTTTTGTGCAAGGAAGCGCTTCCGGAGAAACGTTTCCAACAGGCCGAGGACAGATCCTCGTATTAAAAAATGAGGTATGACCGTGCCTGTTGACAGCCATCCTCGTTCCACCCCACTCGCCGGCAAGCCGACGCCTGGACTGGTTTCGGTCACTCTGACCGAATCAAGCGACGCGGCGCAATGCGCCCGTCTTCGGCGACTTCACCGATACCGATGAAGCGACCTTCGTGATCCTGCACGCGAACCATACCGAATTTCGGTGCGTCCGGCGCGCGTACTGGCTGACCATGCAACCAGTAAAACGAACTGTGTTCCGAAAACTTCAACAGCGGCCAGTCCAGCAGACCGCTGTCCGATGGCATCAGGAAACGGTCGACCGCTTCATTGCCGCCATCGGCATGCACCTGCTCGAGCTCTTCCAGCGTCACTGTCTGAGCCAGCGTGAAAGGCCCGGCCTGGGTACGACGCAATTCTGCGACATAAGCACCACAACCGAGCTTCTCACCGATATCCTCGACCAGCGTGCGGATATAGGTGCCTTTGCTGCAATCGACGGACAGACGTGCTGTGTCGCCTTCGCAATCAAGTAATTCCAGGCGCGTAATAGTAACAGAACGGGGCTCGCGCTCCACTACTTCCCCTGCACGCGCCAGCTTGTAAAGTGGCTGGCCATCACGCTTGAGGGCCGAGTACATGGGAGGTATCTGGCTGATTTGTCCGCGAAAATGCGGTAGAGCCGCTTCGATATCGTCGCGACCAACGGTCACCGGACGCGTGAGCAAAACCTCGCCTTCAGAATCGGCAGTGGTCGTGGTCTTGCCCAGTTGCGCCAGGGTCTCGTAGGACTTGTCCGAATCGAGCAGGTACTGAGAGAACTTGGTCGCTTCACCAAAACACAACGGCAGAACACCCGTTGCCAGAGGATCAAGGCTGCCGGTATGCCCGGCTTTCTCGGCATTGAGCAGCCAGCGAACCTTTTGCAGAGCGGCGTTGGACGTGAAACCCAGTGGCTTGTCGAGCAGGATGATCCCGCTGACATTGCGGCGTATACGCTTGACCTGAGCCACTCTTTATTCCTCGGTACTTTCAGGCTTTGCATCCGTCGATGCGGGGCCTTCCTGATGCTGACCGTCTTCTGCAACGGCACGCTCGATCAGTGCCGAGAGATGCGCGCCACGCACGACGCTTTCGTCATAGTGGAAGTGCAGTTGCGGTACGCTGCGCAGCTTCATTTCGCGGGCCAACTGCATGCGCAGGAAGCCTGCGGCAGCGTTGAGCACCTTGATGGTCTGCGCGATTTCTTCCGCGCTGTCCTGGCCCATGACGGTCATGAAAATCTTCGCATGACCCACGTCACGGCTGACGTCTACGGCGGTGATGGTGACCAGACCCACACGCGGGTCCTTGATTTCGCGACGGATCAGCTGCGCCAGTTCGCGCTGCATCTGATCGCCGATACGTTGGGTACGGCTGTATTCTTTTGCCATGCTTGTTACCTGTTACTGATCCGGGACCAAACCCTGACAGTCTGAAAGCGGCAAACGCCCGGCCTGACAATTGCCAGACCGGGCGTTGCGTTTAGAGCCCATGGGGAAAGCAGGGCATTTGCATGCGAGGCTCCCACCATGACTCCTGAAGCTCGCGATTTAGAGGCTGCGAGCCACTTGGACCTTCTCGAAGACTTCGATCTTGTCACCAACCTTGACGTCGTTGTAGCTCTTGACGCCGATACCGCATTCCATGCCTGCACGTACTTCGGCAGCGTCGTCCTTGAAGCGGCGCAGGGATTCCAGCTCGCCTTCAAAGATAACGATGTCTTCGCGCAGAACACGAATCGGACGGTTACGGTAGACAGTGCCTTCCAGAACCATACACCCTGCGATCGCGCCGAATTTCGGCGAACGGAACACATCGCGGACTTCGGCGATACCCAGGATATTCTCCCGGACGTCGCTGCCAAGCATGCCGGTAAGGGCTTTCTTGACGTCTTCGATGATGTCGTAGATCACGTTGTAGTAACGCATGTCCAGACCTTCCTGCTCGACGATCTTGCGCGCGCCAGCATCGGCACGCACGTTGAAGCCAAACAGTACAGCGTTGGAGGCCAGTGCCAGGTTGGCGTCGCTCTCGGTGATACCACCGACACCGCCGCCCACTACGCGCACTTGCACTTCGTCGTTACCCAGGCCGCCAAGGGCGCCCTGCAATGCTTCCAGAGAACCGCGGACGTCGGACTTGAGGACGATGTTAAGCGTCTTCTTCTCTTCCTGACCCATGTTCTCGAAGATGTTCTCCAGCTTGCCGGCATGAGCGCGAGCCAGTTTGACCTCGCGGAACTTGCCCTGGCGGAACAGTGCGACTTCACGGGCTTTCTTCTCGTCAGCCAGCACCGACATTTCGTCGCCAGCATCCGGAGTACCGTCAAGACCCAGGATTTCGACCGGAATCGAAGGACCTGCTTCTTTGACCGGCTTGCCGTTCTCGTCGAGCATGGCGCGGATGCGGCCGAAGTTCGAACCGACCAGCACCATGTCGCCCTGACGCAGCGTACCGTCCTGAACCAGAACAGTAGCGACCGGACCACGGCCCTTGTCCAGACGGGACTCGACAACAACACCACGACCCGGGGCCGACGGGGTTGCCTTGAGTTCCAGGACTTCGGCCTGCAGCAGAACAGCTTCCAGCAGCTCGTCGACGCCAGTACCCATTTTCGCGGAGACCGAAACGAAAGGCGTATCACCGCCCCACTCTTCGGACGTCACGCCATGGACCGACAGCTCGCTGCGGATACGATCGAGGTCAGCACCAGGCTTGTCGATCTTGTTCACCGCAACAACCAGCGGAACGCCAGCCGCAACAGCATGCTGAACAGCTTCGATGGTCTGAGGCATCACGCCGTCGTCAGCTGCAACCACCAGAATCACGATATCCGTTGCCTTGGCACCACGGGCACGCATGGCGGTAAACGCGGCGTGACCAGGGGTGTCGAGGAACGTGACCATGCCGCGTTCGGTTTCAACGTGGTAGGCACCGATGTGCTGGGTGATGCCGCCGGCTTCGCCAGCTGCAACCTTGGCACGACGAATGTAGTCGAGCAGCGAGGTCTTACCGTGGTCGACGTGGCCCATTACGGTCACAACCGGTGCACGGGAGAACGACTCACCTTCGAACTTCAGCGATTCGGCCAGGGAATCTTCCAGGGCGTTGTCGCTGACCAGCGTGACCTTGTGGCCCAGCTCTTCGGCGATCAACTGGGCAGTTTCCTGATCCAGTACCTGATTGATGGTCACCGGGGTGCCCATCTTGAACATGAACTTGATGACTTCCGCAGCCTTGACCGACATCTGTGCCGACAATTCGCCGACAGTGATGGTCTCGCCAATGGCAACGTCACGGATGACGGGGCCGGTAGGGCTCTGGAAACCGTGAGCATTGCGCTTCTTCAGCTTGGACTTGCCACGGCCACCGCGACGGAAGCTGTCGCTTTCTTCGTCGGTAGTGCGAGGAGCAACGCGAGGGGCCGGAGCCTTCTCCTTGACCGAAGCGCGATGCGGAGCGTTTTTACGCTCGCCGTCGCCGCCACGGGCGTTGCGGTCGTCAGCACGAGGCTTGTCAGGGCGACGTTGTTCGTCACGCTTGCGAGCATCGGCAGAAGGCGCTGCGCTTGCCGGTGCCGGAGCAGCGGCTGGCGATGCTTCACGCACAGGCTCGGCGGCGACAACAGGCTCGGCAGCAGCCGAAGCGGGCTGGCTTGCAGCAGGCTGATTGCGCGCATCTTCTTCAGCGCGACGCTTGGCTTCTTCTTCAGCCTTTTGACGAGCGGCATTTTCTACCGCACGGCGTTCGTCCATCTCGCGCTTGCGCTCGGCTTCGATCTCTTCCGGGCTACGCTGCACAAAGACTTTCTTCTTGCGCACTTCAACGCTGATGCTCTTGCTGCCAGCAACGCGCAGGGTGCTGGTGGTCTTGCGCTGCAAGGTAATCTTGCGAGGCTCTTCCACCTTGGCCTTGTGACCGCTTTTCAGGTGCGTCAACAAGGCTTGTTTTTCGTTATCGGTCACAACTTGCTCGGCGGCGGTGTGCGGCAGACCTGCCTCACGCATCTGCTGTAACAGGCGCTCTACCGGTGTGTCGACCACTTTGGCCAGTTCTTTCACCGTGACTTGCGTCATGCACTTCTCTCCTCAGGCCGCGCCCAATTACTCGAACCAGTGGGCTCGGGCGGCCATGATCAACTTGCCGGCACGATCATCGTCAATGCCGTCGATGTCGAGCAGGTCATCTATAGACTGCTCGGCCAGGTCTTCGCGGGTAATTACGCCGCGCACCGCCAGTTCCATCGCCAAATCCTTGTCCATACCCTCAAGCGAGAGCAGGTCTTCGGCCGGATGGGCGTCTGCCAGCTTTTCCTCTGTAGCGATGGCTTTAGTCAACAAACAATCCTTGGCACGAGCGCGAAGCTCGTTGACGATTTCTTCGTCAAAGCCGTCGATGTTGAGCATTTCTTCCAACGGTACGTAGGCAATCTCTTCCAGGCTGGTGAAGCCTTCATCAACCAGCACCTGCGCCAATTCTTCCTCGACTTGGAGTTCTTCGATGAAATTGCGCAGGATGTCACCGGTTTCAGCTTGCTGCTTGGCCTGGATGTCCGATTCGGTCATTACGTTCAGGGTCCAGCCAGTCAACTGGCTCGCCAGACGCACGTTCTGACCGCCACGACCAATAGCCTGGGCCAGGTTGTCCGCTCCCACTGCGATGTCCATTGCATGCGCGTCTTCATCTACGATGATTGCCGCTACTTCTGCAGGAGACATTGCATTGATCACGAACTGCGCCGGGTTATCGTCCCAAAGAACGATATCCACACGCTCGCCACCCAGCTCGCCGGAAACAGCCTGAACTCGCGAACCGCGCATGCCGATACAGGCACCTTGCGGATCGATTCGTTTATCCTTGGAGCGAACAGCGATTTTCGCACGAGAACCCGGGTCACGGGAGGCAGCCATCACCTCGATGAGACCTTCGGCAATTTCCGGAACTTCAATGCGGAAAAGCTCGATCAGCATCTCTGGCGCAGTACGCGACAGAATCAGCTGAGGACCACGGTTTTCAGTACGAATTTCCTTCAGCAAAGCACGGACGCGAACACCGACCCGGAAAGTTTCCCGGGAAATGATGTCTTCACGAGCCAGCAAGGCTTCGGCATTGTTACCCAAGTCAACGATGACATTGTCACGTGTAACCTTTTTAACAGTACCAGAAATGATTTCACCCAGACGCTCACGGTAGGCATCGACCACCTGAGCACGCTCGGCTTCGCGAACTTTCTGCACAATGACTTGCTTGGCGGTCTGCGCAGCGATACGACCGAATTCGATGGATTCGATTTTTTCTTCGATCAGGTCGCCGGCAACAGCACCCGGCTTTTTCGCCTGGGCCTGATCCACAGCAAATTCGTGCGCAGGATCGTCCAGATCTTCGTCTTCGACAACTGTCCAGCGACGGAAAGTCTCGTAGTTGCCTGTCTGGCGATTGATCTCTACGCGCAGTTCTACTTCATCTTCAAAACGTTTCTTGGTAGCGGTGGCAAGAGCCAGCTCCAGCGCTTCAAAAATTACACTTGCCGGAACGCCCTTTTCATTGGACACCGACTCAACAACCAGCAGTACTTCTTTGCTCATCGTACGCCTCGCCTTTCGCAAGCCATTGGATCCGCGGGATCCGCAGTAACCGGCACGTCTCAGTCAAACGTGGGAATAATGTTGGCCTTGTCGATCATGTCGATCGGCAACAGGAACTCATGGTCTTCAACCTGCACCACGACATCCTGCTCCTCCACCCCGCGGAGAAGGCCTTGAAAGTTGCGTCGACCTTCGAAAGGTGAACGCAGCTTTATTTTCACTTGTTCCCCGGCGTACGAAGCAAACTGCTCAATAGTGAACAGCGGGCGCTCCATGCCAGGAGAAGATACTTCAAGGGTGTACTCGGTGCTGATTGGATCTTCTACGTCCAACACACCGCTGATCTGGCGACTGACGATTGCGCAGTCGTCGACCAGAACGCCCCCTTCCTTGTCGATATAAATGCGCAGCACCGAATGCTTGCCCTGGGAACTGAAATCAATTCCCCAGCACTGATAGCCAAGGGCCACGACCACTGGGGCCAACAAGTCCTGCAACTGTTCTAGCTTGCTCGACACCTGAACCCCCTCGTGCATGCTTTAGAAATAAAAAAATGGGCAAAAGCCCATCCCTGAAAACGCCGCTGAACATCGACGTCATGTACTGTCCAGCTAACAAAAAGCCCCTTAAAAGGGGCTCCGCTAAAACTGGTTGCGGGGGCTGGATTTGAACCAACGACCTTCGGGTTATGAGCCCGACGAGCTACCAAACTGCTCCACCCCGCGACAAAGCTGGGGCAGAAGTATACGACCGATCCATTGCTGGGTCAATCCAACATCCACCTACAAGAAAGCCCGCTAGTGCGGGCTCTCCTGCTTAATTGGTACCGAGAAGGGGACTCGAACCCCTACACCCTATGGGCACAACCACCTCAAGGTTGCGTGTCTACCAATTCCACCACCTCGGCATTACAACTCTTTTTGGCGACCTCACGAACATCGCCGAATTCTGTCTTACTTCTTCTCTGGGGCTTGAGGTACGTCAGCTGGAACAGCGGCTGGCTTTTGCCCTTCGAGAACCGGTACATCATCTGCTGCCGGTTTTTGCTTCACTTCCAGTACTGCAGGGTCTGGCAAACCTACTTGAGTCAGCTGTTGAGCTTTCTCTTTAGCAAAGTAACCTAACCCCAAGCTGGTTATGAAAAAACATGCGGCAAGTATAGCAGTAAACTTACTGAGAAAGGTAGAGGTTCCTTGACCTCCGAAGACAGTATTTGATGCACCTGCTCCGAACGACGCGCCTGCGTCAGCACCTTTACCCTGCTGCAGCAATACCAGAGCGACAACGCCCAGAGCGCCCAACAGGTGAAAAACGATTACGACTGTTTCCAGCATTTTTTCAGTTTCCCGCGGCGCGACAGATCGCACCGAACTCATCTGCATTCAGGGAAGCTCCACCAATGAGCCCCCCATCGATATCCGGCATGCTGAAGAGCTCGACCGCATTGGCCGCCTTCACGCTGCCGCCATAGAGAAGTCGCACGCCTTGTGCGACTTCGGCATTCTCTTTTGCCAGTTGCGCACGGATGGCTGCGTGCACTTCCTGCGCTTCCTGAGGCGAAGCAGTCAATCCGGTGCCAATGGCCCAGACCGGCTCGTAGGCAATGACAGCATTGACCAGTGCATTGACACCAAACTCGGCGATGACACTGTCCAGCTGACGACCTACCACTTCGAGCGTTTGCCCCGCCTTGCGCTCTTCAAGCGTTTCACCTACGCAGAGCACAGGTGTCAGACCTTTCGCCTGGATCGCCGCGAACTTCTTGTTCAAGACATCATCCTGTTCGCCAATCAACTGACGACGCTCGGAGTGCCCGACAAGTACCAGCTTGCAACCTGCATCAGCCAGCTGACTCGATGCAACCTCACCTGTCAGCGCGCCTTGCTCAGCCTGAATGGCTGCATCCTGCGCACCAACGATGATCGATGTTGCCTTGAGCCCCTCGATCACCTGATGGGTAAACAGACTGGCAGGCATCACGGCGATATCGACGCTGCCTGGCAACGACTGCTTGCACAAACCCTCGATCAGCTCAGCGACGCTGGCGCGGGTACCGTGCATTTTCCAGTTACCAGCTACCATTGGGCGACGCATGCTACACCTCGTGGGTCAAAGTGGGCGCAGATGTTACCCAACAGTTCCGACACTGGCAAGCCGAAATCAGGCGCAAACTTCAGTAACCAGTTTTGCGAGTTCTTCGGCGTACGCCCTGACCTGCGTTTCGTCCTCGCCTTCGACCATCACGCGCACCAGCGGCTCGGTACCCGATTTGCGCAGCAGCACCCTGCCACGCCCGGCCATCTGCTCGGTGACGCGGGCGCAGGCTTCCTGGACCGACGGATGCGAAACCGGGTCTACACCCGACCCGGCGAAGCGCACGTTGATCAAGATCTGCGGGCATTTGCGCAATTTCAGACGCGCTTCGGCCAGACTTACACCACTGCGGCGCAGAGCCAATATCACCTGCAATGAGGCGATAATCGCATCACCGGTGGTGGCGTGCTGGAAACAGACGATATGACCGGAGTTTTCACCGCCGATCTGCCAGTTGCGCTCGAGCAACTCGGCGATCACATAACGGTCACCGACATTGGCCCGAACAAAGGGAATACCTTGTTCAGCCAGGGCCAGTTCAAGCCCCAGGTTGCTCATCAATGTGCCTACTACGCCGCCCTGCAAGCGTCCCCCCTCGTGCAGGTCGCGGGCGATGATGTAAAGCAATTCATCACCATCGACGATGGTCCCGGTGTGATCGACCATCAACACGCGGTCGCCATCACCGTCGAAACCGATGCCCATGTCCGCATGCTCGGCAAGCACGGCCGCCTGCAGGGCTTCCATATGCGTGGAGCCACAGTCCTTGTTGATGTTGAGCCCGTCAGGCTGCGCGGAAAGCACCACCACCTGCGCGCCCAGTTCACGAAATACGTTGGGTGCCACCTTGTAGGTCGCACCGTGGGCGCAGTCGATGACAACCTTGAGGCCGGCGAAATCGGTGCTGGTAGGCACGCTGCTTTTGCAGAATTCGATGTAACGCCCGGCCGCATCGTTGATCCGCGAGACCTTGCCGAGGTTCTCGGACTCGGCCACGGTCATCGGCGCGTCGAGCAACTCTTCGATCATCATTTCGATCTCGTCAGGCAGCTTGGTGCCCTGACCGGAGAAGAACTTGATGCCGTTGTCGTAGTGCGGGTTATGCGAGGCGCTGATGACGATGCCAGCCTCGGCATGGAAGGTACGTGTCAGGTAGGCGATGGCCGGTGTCGGCATCGGCCCCAGCAAGAGAACGTCAGCACCCGCAGCGGAGAGACCAGCCTCGAGAGCGGACTCGAACATGTAGCCGGAGATGCGCGTGTCCTTGCCGACGAGAATCCGGCAGGCGCCCATCTTGCGGAAAGCCATGCCCGCCGCCCAGCCCAGTTTCAGCATGAACTCGGGCGTGATCGGAAATTGCCCTACGCGACCGCGAATGCCGTCGGTTCCGAAATATTTTCTGGTAGTCATGGATGCCCCACTGTTGTTATTCAGCTGCTTCGACAGCTGCGATCATGCGCACCACGTCAGCCGTTTCGGCGACATCATGCACACGTATAATTCTTGCCCCCTTGGCCATCGCCAGAACCGCCAGGGCGAGCCCGCCGGACAGACGCTGGTCGACGGGACGCCCCAGCACAGCACCGATCATGCTCTTGCGCGAAACACCCACCAGCAAAGGGCGGCCGAGCGCATGCAACGCTTCCATATGCTTGAACAGGCTCAGATTGTGCTCCAGTGTCTTGGCAAAGCCAAAGCCCGGATCAAGAATGATCTGCTGCTGACCGATTCCCGCCGCAACACACTGTTTCATCCGCTCAGCCAGGAAGGCACAAACCTCGCCCACCAGGTCTTCGTAGTGTGGGTCATTCTGCATGGTTCCGGGCTCGCCGAGCATGTGCATGAGACAGACCGGCAAACCGGTGCTTGCGGCCGCCTCAAGCGCGCCAGGGCGCTGCAGCGAGCGAACGTCGTTGATGAGCCCGGCACCCAGCCCAGCCGTCGCCAGCATGACCTCAGGCGTGGAGGTGTCCACAGAGATGATCACATCCAGCTCGCGCGCGATGACCTCGACCACCGGAGCCACACGCTCGACCTCTTCCGACGCAGAGACAGCACGCGCACCCGGCCGGGTTGACTCGCCACCGACATCGATAAGCGTGGCGCCGGCCTGCACCATTGCCTCGGCATGACGCAACGCAGCATCGCGCTGGCTGTAGCGGCCACCATCGGAAAATGAGTCTGGGGTTGCATTGAGGATACCCATTACATGCGTATGGGCCAAATCAAGAACCCGGTTGCCGCAAGGCAACCGNCAGATGTCATGTCAGACCTTAGTGCTCGGCAGCAGGGCCGCCAATCGGAGTTTCCGGACGAGGGTCAGGCGTGATCGGAGTACCATTGGTCCCCGAACCACCACCCCAGTCACGCGGCTCACGCGGAGTACGACCGGTCATGATGTCGTCGATCTGGTCGGCATCAATCGTTTCGTACTTCATCAACGCGTCGGCCATCGCTTCCAGTTTGTCGCGATTATCCGTCAACAGCTGCTTGGCGGTGCCGTAACAGTGGTCGATGATGCTGCGCACTTCGGAGTCGATGAGCTTGGCAGTATCGCCGGAAACACTGGAGTTCTGGCTGCTGCCGCGCCCCAGGTAACCTGCATCCTCGTCTTCCGAGTACATCAGCGGGCCGAGTTTTTCAGACAGCCCCCACTTGGTGACCATGTTCCGGGCAATCTGGCTGGCACGCATGATGTCATTGGAGGCACCGGTTGTGACGCCATCGAAGCCAAGGGTCATTTCTTCCGCGATACGACCACCGTACAGCGAGCAGATCTGGCTGATCAACGCACGCTTGGACAGGCTGTAACGGTCTTCTTCCGGCAGGAACATCGTCACACCCAGCGCACGACCGCGCGGGATGATGGAGACCTTGTAGACCGGATCATGCTCTGGCACCAGGCGCCCAACGATAGCGTGGCCCGCCTCGTGGTAAGCCGTGTTGCGCTTTTCCTTATCGGACATGACCATCGATTTGCGCTCGGCGCCCATCATGATCTTGTCCTTGGCCAGTTCGAACTCTTTCATTTCTACAACGCGCTTGCCGGAGCGAGCAGCGAACAGCGACGCTTCGTTGACCAGGTTGGCCAGATCCGCACCGGAGAAGCCCGGCGTACCGCGAGCGATAACGCCTGCGTTGACGTCTTCGCCCATCGGAACCTTGCGCATGTGAACCTTGAGGATCTGCTCGCGGCCACGAATATCCGGCAGACCTACAACTACCTGGCGGTCGAAACGACCTGGACGCAGCAGCGCCGGGTCCAGTACGTCAGGACGGTTGGTCGCGGCAATGACGATGATGCCGTCATTCATTTCAAAACCGTCCATCTCGACCAGCAACTGGTTGAGCGTTTGCTCGCGCTCGTCGTGACCACCGCCCATGCCGGCACCGCGATGGCGACCGACTGCGTCGATTTCGTCGATGAAGATGATGCATGGCGCGTGTTTCTTGGCTTGCTCGAACATGTCGCGAACGCGGCTCGCACCGACACCCACGAACATCTCGACAAAGTCGGAACCGGAAATCGTAAAGAACGGGACCTTCGCTTCGCCGGCAATGGCCTTGGCGATCAGCGTTTTACCGGTACCCGGAGGGCCGACCATCAGCACACCGCGCGGGATTCGACCGCCCAGGCGTTGGAACTTGCCCGGATCACGGAGGAATTCGACCAGCTCGCCGACTTCTTCCTTGGCCTCGTCGCAACCGGCAACGTCAGCCAGGGTGGTCTTGACCTGATCTTCGGACAGCAGACGCGCCTTGCTCTTGCCGAAGCTCATCGGGCCGCCCTTGCCGCCCGCCCCGCCCTGCATCTGGCGCATGAAGAACATGAACACCGCGATGATCACCAGTATCGGGAAGCTGGCCACCAGCAACTGGGTCCAGATGCTCTGCTGCTCAGGCTGCTTGCCTTCGATCACGACGTTGTTGCTGACCAGATCACCGATCAGGCCATTGTCCGGGATGTTCGGGCGGATGGTCTTGAAGGTGTCGCCATCGCTGCGCTTGCCCGTAATGACGTAGCCGTCGACAGAAACCTTCTCGACCTTGCCATCCTTGACCTGCTGGATGAACTCGGAATAGTTGAGGTTCTGCGGCTCGTTAGGGCTGGAGAAGTTGTTCATCACCGTCACCAGGACAGCCGCGATGATCAACCACAGGATCAAATTCTTTGCCATATCGTTCAATTAGCTACCCTCTGAAGCAAGCTCCACGCAGCAAGCGTGCCTCGCATGATATTCACCGGCCTAACTTACTACAGAACCTACAGATACGGCAGACACCGTCTGTAACCCTTTGTGAAACTTTGACAACATAATGTTCAGTCATGCTGCATCGGCAACGCCATTTGAAAAAAGCTATCGCACCTTGTCAAAAACGCTCGATGCTGGCTGCGCCATCAATGCCGCGAAAGCCGCGAGCCAGCAGGTATTGCTCGCGTGACCTGTCGCGGGACGACGACGGTTTGCGCATCTGCACCTTGTCGAACAGCTTGCGAATATCCTTGTGGTAGACATCGAAGCCTTCACCTTGGAAGACCTTGATCAGAAAATCGCCACCGGGACGTAGTACCCGACCAGCAAGATCGAGCGCCAATTCGCAGAGAAACATTGCACGCGGCATATCTACAGCGCTCAATCCACTCATATTGGGGGCCATATCGGAAATCACAAGGTCTACCTGCGTATTACCGACTGCCTCCAGGATCTGCTCAAGAATCGCATCCTCGGTAAAATCACCCTGAATGAAGGTCACATCGGGGATGCTGTCCATTTCAAGGATGTCGGAAGCGATCAGACGACCTTGACCGCCGATCAGACGACTGGTCACCTGTGACCAGCCTCCCGGCGCTGCGCCGAGGTCGATCACGGTCATGCCCGGACGGATGAGCTTGTCCTTTTCCTGAATCTCCAGCAGCTTGTAACTGGCACGCGAACGGTAACCGTCCTTCTGCGCCATTTTGACGTACTTGTCGTCGAAGTGTTCTTTGAGCCAGTTATGGCTTGTCTTGGAACGGGCCACGGGGCACCTCAAAAATAAACGAGTCGTGATTAACTGGGCGGCCCCGGACTCGCTCGGGTAAACTGGCCGCCGCTTTTAAAAGATCAGACGCAGAGGTCAGATTATGCCGCTCACTCCAGAGCAGAAGAAACAATACAAATCCATTGGCCACCATCTGAAACCGGTATTGATCGTGGCTGACAATGGTTTGACTGAAGGTGTACTTGCAGAGCTTGAACGCGCACTGAGCGATCATGAGCTGATCAAGATCAAGCTCAACATCCTCGACCGCGAAAGCCGTCTCGGTGCCATTGCAGAACTGTGCAAGGCCGGTTCTGCCGACCTGGTTCAGGTCATCGGCAAAATGGCGCTGATCTATCGCAAGAACCCAAAGGTAAACAAGCAACTGTCCAACGTCCACCGCGCACACGGATAAAAACAGAAGTCAGGGCCGCCAAAAGCGCGCCCTGACTCTTTTTTGCCGCTGAAAGCGCCCGTAAAACGGGCGCCAGCATCAGATGTGACGTACTTCGATGATTTCGTACTCGATAACGCCACTCGGCGTTTTCACCACGACGACATCACCTTCTTCCTTGGCAATCAAGGCACGGGCAATGGGCGAGCCCACTGAAATCTTGCCTTTCTTGATATCCGCTTCGTCCTCACCCACGATCTGATAGACCACGCTTTCGTCAGTCTCGACGTTAGCGATTTCGACTGTCGTGCCGAAAATCACCTTGCCGGTGTGCGGAATAGTCGTGACGTCGATGATCACAGCGTTCTGCATGCGGCCTTCGATATCACGTATACGCGCCTCGACCATCCCCTGCTGCTCGCGGGCAGCATGGTATTCGGCGTTTTCCTTGAGGTCGCCCAGTTCGCGCGCAGTACCGATGTCCTGGCTCAACTTGGGACGGACCACCTTGGTCAGGTGGGTCAGTTCTTCTTCCAGGGCGCGAGCGCCCTGGACGGTCATTGGGTATTTGATCATGCCTTCAATCCTGCATGGAGATCCTGCAAGCGACGTACGGTCTTCTCCGGACCAAACTTGAGCGCTTCACAAATCGCTTCGCCTGCTGCAATGGTAGTGGTGCAATAAATCTTGTGCTGCAGGGCGTTGCGACGGATGGAGTAGGAATCCGCGATCGACTGGCGACCTTCGGTGGTGTTGATGATCAAGGTGACTTCGTCATTCTTGATCATATCGACCACATGCGGACGGCCTTCGGTCACCTTGTTGACGCGACGCACTTTCAGGCCTGCCGCTTCGATCAGCTTGGCAGTGCCTGCGGTGGCAACGATCTCGAAACCGAGATTGATGAGGTCACGAGCGACCGCTTCAACCAGAGGCTTGTCATCGTCACGTACGCTGATAAACGCGGTACCGCCAGTTGGCAGCACTTCGCTCGCGCCCATCTGGGCCTTGGCAAACGCCTCACCGAAGGTATCACCCACACCCATCACTTCACCGGTCGATTTCATTTCCGGGCCGAGGATCGGGTCAACGCCAGGGAATTTGGCAAACGGGAACACTGCCTCTTTCACGCTGTAGAAGTTCGGAATGATTTCCTTGGTGAAGTTCAGCTCTTTCAGGGTTTTGCCTGCCATCACGCGGGCAGCGACCATCGCCAGCGAAACACCAATGCACTTGGAAACGAACGGCACGGTACGCGATGCGCGCGGGTTGACTTCAATGACGTAGATGTCTTCGCCCTGAAGCGCCAGCTGCACGTTCATCAGGCCGACAACGCCCAGTTCCAGCGCCATCTTCTTGACCTGCTCACGCATTTCGTCCTGGATGTGAGCCGGCAGCGAGTAAGGCGGCAGCGAGCACGCGGAGTCACCGGAGTGAACGCCCGCCTGCTCGATGTGCTGCATGATCGCGCCGATCACCACATCAGTACCGTCGCAGACCGCATCGACGTCCATCTCGATTGCGCAGTTCAGGAAGTGGTCCAGCAGCACAGGGCTGTCGTTGGACACCTGAACCGCTTCGCGCAGGTAACGCTTGAGTTCGTCTTCCTGGTAAACGATTTCCATCGCACGGCCACCCAGTACATAGGACGGACGCACCACCAGTGGATAACCGATCTTCGCTGCGGCACGAATCGCTTCGTCTTCGCTGCGCACAGTGGCGTTTGGCGGCTGACGCAGGTTCAGACGCTCGACCATGTGCTGGAAACGCTCGCGGTCTTCGGCACGGTCGATGGCATCAGGGCTGGTACCGATGATCGGTACGCCGGCGGCCTCAAGAGCCCGCGCCAGTTTCAGAGGCGTCTGGCCACCGTACTGGACGATCACACCTTTCGGCTTCTCGACACGGACGATTTCCAGCACGTCTTCCAGGGTAACAGGCTCGAAGTACAGGCGGTCCGAGGTGTCGTAGTCAGTGGAGACGGTTTCCGGGTTGCAGTTGACCATGATGGTCTCGTAACCGTCTTCACGCAGTGCCAGCGCGGCGTGCACGCAGCAGTAGTCGAACTCGATACCCTGGCCGATACGGTTCGGGCCGCCACCCAGGATCATGATCTTGTCACGCGTCGAAGGGTTGGCTTCGCACTCTTCCTCGTAGGTCGAGTACAGGTACGCGGTGTCGGTTGCGAACTCGGCGGCACAGGTGTCGACGCGCTTGTAGACCGGGAACACTTCCAGCTTGTGACGATGAGTCCGCAGGTTTTTCTCGGTAACGCCCAGCAGCTTGGCCAGACGCGCGTCAGAGAAGCCCTTGCGCTTGAGACGGAACATCAGGTCGCGGTCGATCGCCGACAGACCCAGGGTCTTGATCTTCTCTTCGTCCTTGATCAGGTCTTCGATCTGCACCAGGAACCACGGGTCGATCATGTTCATGGCGAAGATTTCTTCGACCGTCATACCGGCGCGGAAGGCATCGGCGACGTACCAGATACGCTCGGCGCCCGGCACGGTCAGCTCGCGCTTGAGCGTGCTCATGCTTTCCGGATGGCTCAGATCCAGTTTCGGATCAAGACCGCACACACCGACTTCCAGACCGCGCAGGGCTTTCTGCAGGGACTCCTGGAAGGTACGGCCTATGGCCATCACTTCACCGACCGACTTCATCTGAGTGGTCAGACGCGCGTCCGCCTTGGCGAATTTCTCGAAGGCAAAGCGCGGCAGCTTGGTGACGACGTAGTCGATCGACGGTTCGAACGAAGCCGGGGTCTTGCCGCCAGTGATTTCGTTCGACAGCTCGTCGAGGGTGTAGCCGACGGCCAGCTTGGCGGCAACGCGGGCGATCGGGAAGCCGGTCGCCTTGGAGGCCAGCGCCGAGGAGCGCGATACACGCGGGTTCATCTCGATCACGACCATACGGCCGGTGTTCGGGCAGATGCCGAACTGAACGTTGGAACCACCGGTTTCAACGCCGATCTCGCGCAGCACTGCCAACGAGGCATTACGCAGGATCTGGTATTCCTTGTCGGTCAGGGTCTGTGCAGGCGCCACGGTGATCGAGTCACCGGTGTGCACACCCATCGGGTCGAAGTTTTCGATCGAGCAGACGATGATGCAGTTGTCCTTTTTGTCGCGGACAACTTCCATTTCGTACTCTTTCCAGCCGATCAGCGATTCGTCGATCAGCAGCTCCTTGGTTGGCGACAGGTCCAGACCACGGGCGCAGATTTCTTCAAACTCTTCACGGTTGTAAGCGATACCGCCGCCGGTACCACCCATGGTGAACGAAGGACGGATGATGCAAGGGAAGCCGAGCTTTTCAAGCACCGCGTTGGCTTCTTCCATGCTGTGCGCGATACCGGAGCGCGGGCACGCCAGGCCGATGGACTTCATCGCCTTGTCGAAACGCGAACGGTCTTCTGCCTTGTCGATGGTGTCGGCGTTGGCGCCGATCATTTCGACACCGAACTTCTCCAGAACGCCTTCGCGCTCCAGATCCAGTGCGCAGTTCAGAGCCGTCTGGCCGCCCATGGTTGGCAGCAGTGCGTCAGGACGCTCTTTTTCGATGATCTTGGCAACGGTCTGCCACTTGATCGGCTCGATGTAGGTGGCGTCGGCCATGGCCGGGTCAGTCATGATGGTGGCCGGGTTGGAGTTCACCAGGATGACGCGGTAACCCTCTTCGCGCAGAGCCTTGCAGGCCTGGGCGCCGGAGTAGTCGAATTCACAGGCCTGTCCGATCACGATGGGGCCGGCGCCGAGAATCAGGATGCTTTTAATATCTGTACGTTTTGGCATGGGTTGTCACTCAAATCCGCAGGTCAGTCGGCAAGCCGTCTTGAACATTTGTCTGAGGTGGCCTGGGCGGCAGCGACCGGACATTGAGTCCGGGGCCGCCCTGGGCACCTGCGTATTACCGTCTCAAGGCAACCGGTCAGCGGCGCTTGGCCATGGCTTCGATAAAGCGATCGAACAAAGGCGCGACGTCGTTCGGGCCCGGGCTCGCTTCAGGGTGACCCTGGAAGCTGAATGCGCTCTTGTCGGTCAGCTCGATACCCTGCAGGGTGCCGTCGAACAGCGACTTGTGAATGGCGCGAACGTTGCTCGGCAGGGTCGCCTCATCCACCGCAAAACCGTGGTTCTGGCTGGTGATCATGACCACACCGGCGTCCAGATCCTGGACCGGATGGTTGGCACCGTGGTGGCCGTGGCCCATCTTCACGGTCTTGGCACCCGCGGCCAGCGCCAGCAACTGGTGGCCCAGGCAGATGCCGAACACCGGAATGTCGGTTTCCAGCACTTCCCTGATCGCCTTGATGGCGTAATCGCACGGCTCCGGGTCACCCGGGCCGTTGGACAGGAAAACGCCGTCCGGCTTGTAGGCGAGCACTTCACTGGCAGGCATTTGTGCAGGCACCACGGTTACGCGGCAACCGCGCTCGACCAGCATGCGCAGGATGTTGACCTTGACGCCGTAATCGTAGGCGACCACATGATAAGGCAGCTCGGACGCGGCGATTTCAGGGTGGCTGTCGGTTTTCAGATCCCAGACGCTGGAGCGCCACTCGTAGGTATCCTTGGTGCAGACTTCCTTGGCCAGATCCATGCCCTTGAGGCCCGGAAAGCTGCGAGCAGCGGCAATGGCCGCCTCTTCGGTGATGTTATCACCGGCCAGGATGCAGCCGTTCTGGGCGCCTTTCTCACGCAGGATGCGGGTCAGGCGACGCGTGTCGATGCCAGCGATGGCAACGACGTTGTTGGCTTTCAGGTAATCACCGAGGGACAGCTTGTTACGCCAGTTGCTGGCTACCAGAGGCAGGTCGCGAATGACCAGGCCGGCGGACCAGACGCGATCCGACTCTGCGTCTTCAGGGGTGGTGCCGGTGTTGCCGATATGCGGGTAAGTCAGGGTAACGATCTGCTGGGCGTAGGAAGGATCGGTAAGAATTTCCTGATAGCCTGTCATTGCGGTGTTGAACACCACCTCACCAACGGTCTGACCGTCGGCTCCAATGGCTTCGCCGCGAAAAATGCTGCCATCAGCAAGGGCGAGTATGGCTGGCTTAGTCAAGAAGACCTCCCGTAAATAAAACCTGAAAGGGCGATCGCAGGCTGCAAAAAAGCGGAATGACGTAGTTACGTCACCCCGCTTTCTTATGGAATCATCTGCGCGCTTTTAGTGGACACACTAAAGCTGTAGCTTACAGAAAAGGCCCATTTTGGTCTACCACCAATGAGCCTGAAATGCGGGGAAATGCGACAGGGCCACGAATGGCCCTGTATGAAATCAATGCAGACCCAACACATCCTGCATGTCATAAAGCCCAGGTGCCTTGCCGTCGAGCCACATTGCAGCCCGAACGGCCCCCTTGGCGAAGGTCATGCGACTGGATGCCTTGTGCGTGATCTCGACCCGCTCACCGTCCGCGGCGAACAGCACGGTGTGATCACCCACCACGTCACCGGCACGAATGGTCGCAAACCCGATGGTCTGGCGATCACGCGCACCGGTCTGCCCCTCACGACCGTAGACCGCAACCTTTTCCAGATCACGACCCAGCGCATTGGCAACCACTTCACCCATGCGCAAGGCGGTGCCGGACGGCGCGTCGACCTTGTGCCGATGGTGCGCCTCGGTGATTTCGATATCAACCTCATCACCCAGAACGCGCGCAGCGGTGTCGAGCAGCTTCAGACACAGATTCACACCGACGCTGAAGTTGGCAGCAAAGACGATCGGAATGTCTTTACCCGCCTCTTCCAGACGCAGCTTTTCTTCCGCGCTGAAACCGGTGGTACCGATAATCATCGCCTTGCCCGCCTTGCGACAGAACGCCAGATTTTTCAGCGTCACCGAAGGATGAGTGAAGTCGATCAAAACGTCGAACTCGTCCGCCACCTTTGCCAGATCACCCGACAGCGGCACGCCGATACGACCCAGCGCAGCCAGTTCGCCCGCATCAGCGCCCACCAGCGTGCTGTCAGGACGATCAATAGCAGCGGTCAAGCCGGCGCCCGGTGCCTGCTGAACCGCCTCGATCAAGGTCTTGCCCATACGCCCGGCGGCGCCTACTACAGCAATACGTCGCATGCCCTGCTCCCGTTGATAGCCTTACAGATCGCCGAAGAAACGCTTCACACCCTCAAACCAGCCACTGGCTTTCGGAGAGTGAGACTCGTCGTTTTCAAGCGAGGTGCGGAACTCTTCAAGCAGCTCGCGCTGGCGCTTGCTCAGGTTGACCGGGGTTTCGACTGCAACACGGCACATCAAGTCACCCGCACCACCGCCACGCACCGGAGCGACGCCCTTGCCACGCAAGCGGAACTGCTTGCCGGTCTGGGTGCCTTCGGGGATTTTCAGTTTGACGCGACCGTCGAGCGTCGGCACTTCAAGCTCGCCGCCCAGCGCTGCATCGGTGAAGCTGATAGGCACTTCGCAGAACAGGTGCTTGCCGTCACGCTGGAAGATCGCGTGTTCGCGCACATTGATCACAACATACAGGTCGCCGGTCGGGCCACCCTGGGTACCCGCCTCGCCTTCGCCAGACAGACGAATGCGGTCACCGGTATCGACACCTGGCGGCACTTTGACAGAAAGCGTCTTGGACTCTTCGACGCGGCCTTCGCCATGGCAGGAATCGCACGGATCGGAAATGATCTTGCCGTGGCCGTGGCAGCGCGGGCAGGTTTGCTGCACAGAGAAGAAACCCTGCTGCATGCGCACCTGACCAATACCACCGCACGTAGGGCATGTGACAGGCGAAGAACCCTTCTTGGCACCGCTGCCGTCGCATGGCTTGCAGTTGACCAGCGTCGGAACGCGGATATTCACGTTAGTACCGCGAACTGCCTCCTCCAGATTCAGCTCCAGCGTATAGCGCAGGTCGCTGCCGCGCTGAGCGCCGCCACGACCACCGCCGCCACCGGCACGGCCGCCGCCAAAGAAGTCGCTGAACACATCGCCGAAGATATCGGAGAAGTTGGCGCCACCGGCACCGCCACCAAAACCACCGCCGCCACCCATGCTCGGGTCGACACCGGCATGGCCATACTGATCGTAGGCCGCGCGTTTGCTGGCGTCGGAAAGCACTTCGTAGGCCTCGTTGGCCTCTTTGAACAGCTCTTCCGATGCTTTGTCATCAGGGTTGCGGTCAGGGTGATGCTTCATCGCCAGACGGCGATAAGCCTTCTTCAGGTCCGCCTCGCTGGAGCCTCGCTCCACTCCCAACACTTCGTAATAATCACGCTTTGCCATAATTCTTCCGCACTCTTGAGGACGTTCGGCGAAAGCTCTCCTGAGCCACACCAAACTCGTTGAGCCCCATACAGGCCCGGACCCAACTCACGTCGATTCAACGATCCTGGTCTTCGTTCAGAGCCAGATGCATCCGGCCGAGAAAGCGGCAGAATGATTCGCCACGCAGGAGCGTCGCGATCTTGCCACGTGGCTTGCGGAGCAACTCCGCACGCCGAAATTTTTGCTTGTTCCAGACACGCCAACGCGGGAGCAAGCTCCCGCGCGGCGACATCCTACCAGTCAGCGCTCGAAAGAGGTCAACCGGCTTTCAAGTGAGCCTGCGCTTACTTGTGGTCTTTTACTTCTTCAAACTCGGCGTCGACAACATCGTCAGCCTTGGCAGTTTCTTCAGCTGGCTTGGCCGCAGCGTCCGGGTTTTCAGCCTGCTCGGCGTACATCTTCTGAGCGATTGGCGCGGAAACCTTGGACAGCTCTTCAACCTTGGCTTCAATGGCGGCCTTGTCGTCGCCTTTGATAGCGGCTTCCAGAGCAACCAGTGCAGCTTCTACCGCAGTCTTCTCTTCAGCAGTGACCTTGTCACCCGCGTCAGCGATCATCTTGCGAGTCGAGTGGACCAGCGCATCACCCTGGTTACGGGCAGAGGCCAGCTCTTCGAACTTGCGATCTTCTTCGGAGTTGACTTCAGCATCACGAACCATCTGCTGAATTTCTTCCTCGGACAGACCGGAGTTGGCCTTGATCACGATGGACTGCTGCTTGCCGGTGGCCTTGTCTTTCGCGCCAACATGCAGGATGCCGTTTGCGTCGATGTCGAAGGTCACTTCGATCTGTGGCACGCCACGTGGAGCAGGTGGAATCTCGGCCAGGTCGAACTTGCCCAGCGACTTGTTCTGACCGGCTTGCTTACGCTCGCCCTGCAGGACGTGGATGGTTACCGCGTTCTGGTTGTCATCGGCAGTCGAGAACACCTGGGATTTCTTGGTAGGAATCGTGGTGTTTTTCTCGATCAGCGCAGTCATCACGCCGCCCATGGTTTCGATACCCAGGGTCAGCGGGCTGACGTCCAGCAGCAGAACGTCTTTGACATCACCGGCCAATACTGCGCCCTGAATGGCAGCGCCCATGGCAACGGCTTCGTCAGGGTTGACGTCTTTACGTGCTTCTTTGCCGAAGAACTCGGTCACCAGCTTCTGCACCAGCGGCATACGCGTCTGACCACCGACCAGAATCACGTCGTTGATCTTGCTGATATCGATACCCGCGTCTTTCAACGCCATGCGGCAAGGCTCGATGGTGCGCTGAACCAGGTCTTCAACCAGCGATTCCAGCTTGGAGCGGGAGATCTTCACTACCAGGTGCTTAGGACCGGTTGCGTCTGCAGTGATGTACGGCAGATTGACTTCGGTCTGGGTGCTGGAAGACAGCTCGATCTTGGCTTTTTCGGCAGCTTCTTTCAGACGCTGCATCGCCAGCGGATCACCCTTGAGGTTCATGCCGCTTTCTTTCTTGAATTCGTCGACGAAGTAGTCGATCAGACGAATGTCGAAGTCTTCACCACCCAGGAACGTGTCGCCGTTGGTGGCCAACACTTCGAACTGGTGCTCGCCATCGACTTCAGCGATCTCGATGACCGAGACGTCGAAGGTACCGCCACCCAGGTCATAAACGATGACAGTGTGGTCGCCCTTGGCCTTGTCCATACCGTAAGCCAGTGCAGCTGCGGTAGGTTCGTTGATGATGCGCTTGACGTCCAGACCGGCGATACGGCCAGCGTCCTTGGTAGCCTGACGCTGACTGTCGTTGAAGTAGGCCGGAACGGTAATGACCGCTTCGGTAACCGCTTCACCGAGATAGTCTTCGGCAGTCTTCTTCATTTTCTTCAGGATTTCAGCGGAGATCTGAGGAGGCGCCATTTTCTGGCCATTCACTTCAACCCAGGCATCACCGTTGTCAGCCTTGACGATCTTGTAAGGGACCATCTGGATGTCTTTCTGAACGACTTCCTCTTCGAACTTGCGACCGATCAGACGCTTTACCGCATAGAGGGTGTTGTGCGGGTTAGTGACCGCCTGACGCTTGGCGGACTGACCGACCAGGATCTCGCCATCATTTGCATAAGCAATGATCGAAGGTGTAGTACGAGTACCTTCGGCGTTCTCGATAACCTTGACGTTACCGTTTTCCAGAATGGAGACGCAGGAGTTGGTAGTCCCCAGGTCGATACCGATAATTCTGCCCATCTTTGACTCTCCCGAAACTTGCAAAACTTGGATTGGGTTGCCGCCAGTGCGTTTACACCGTGCGGTAGCTCTTAAACGCTTGACCTTTAAATGGGGGCCTTACAGCTGATTTCAAGCCTGCTCGTTGATTGACGGCGTTGCAGGCGACGGTGCCTTGCTGACCACGACCATGGCCGGGCGCAGCAGGCGACCATTAAGCTGATAACCCTTCTGAAATACCTTGAGCACCGTATTGGGCTCAACGTCGGCACTTTCCTGCATGGCCATAGCCTGGTGCTGGTCGGCACTGAACGGTTGACCGTGTGGATCGATGGCTTCCAACTGATAACGCTTGAGGGTGTCCTGGAACATCTTCAAGGTCAGCTCGATGCCTTCACGCATCGGGCGAATGCTTTCATCGTCCGGACTGGACAGATCAAGGCCTCGCTCCAGACTGTCGATGATCGGCAACAGATCACCGGCAAATTTTTCCAGCGCAAACTTGTGCGCCTTTTCAACATCTTGTTCGGCACGGCGGCGGACATTCTGCAGATCCGCAGCCACGCGAAGGGATTGGTCCTGCGCAGCAGCCAGTTGCTCTTCGAGCACCTGCACGCGAGTTGTCAGTTCATCACCCGCGCCCGCTTCGGCAGCCTGATCCTGCGCCTGCGCATCCAGATTCTGTTCGTCAGCCATACATGTTCTCCTCTAAAGACGTCCGCGATCCCGATTCGCGCTTCTGCCCACCTATATGGGATCGGATTTTCCGGCTTCAAGGGTTTCATGTGATCGAGATACGCATTCCCTGACAAATAATCCGGATTCCAGCCCAACAAAAAATGGCGACTTGACACAAGAGGGACTAAAAACCACTACAGACCGATCAAATCGAGCTAAGCAAGGGCATTGTCAGCCACAAATAAAACACTGTATAAATAACCAGACAAACAGCCCGGGAGCCGCTCAATGCTGGTGCACCTTTCCGTACACAACTACGCCATCGTCGAACACCTTGACCTTGAACTGGATCGAGGCATGAGCGTCATCACCGGCGAAACCGGCGCGGGCAAGTCGATCATGCTCGACGCCCTCGGCCTGACCCTGGGCGACCGTGCCGACAGCGGCGTGGTCCGGCCAGGCGCCGACAAGGCCGACATCCTGGCCACGTTCGACCTGGGCGACATTCCCGAGGCACAGACCTGGCTCAAAGAGCGCGACCTGGACAACGACGGCCCCTGCATCCTGCGCCGGGTCATCACCGCCGAAGGCCGGTCACGCGCTTATATCAATGGCTCGCCCTGCCCTCAGGGCGACCTTAAAGCGCTGGGCGAACTGCTCATCGATATTCACAGCCAGCATGAGCACCAGTCGCTGCTCAAGACCGATACACATCGACGCCTGCTCGACGAATACGCGGGTGCGACCGATCTGGCCCGTCAGGTCCATCTCGCTGCACAGCGCTGGCGGCAGACGCGGCAGGAGCTCGAACGCCTCTCCAACTCGGGTGACGAGCAACGCGCACGGCATCAGTTGCTGAGCTATCAGCTCGAAGAACTGGAAAGCCTGAGCCTGGGTGAAAACGAGCTTGAACAGCTCGAACAGGAACACAAGGACCTGACCAACGCCGAAAGCCTGCTGAGCATTTGCCGACAAGTGGTCGAGCAGTGCAGCGAAAGCGATTCCGGCAACGTACTCAATGCCCTGACCGCCAGCCTGCATCGTCTTGGCAGCGTCGACCATTCACCCTCCGCCCTCAGCGAAGCCACAGGGCTGCTGTCCAGCGCGCAGATACAGGTAGAAGAAGCCGTAGGCGAACTGAATCGTTTTCTGGATCACTTCGATGCCGATCCGGCCAGACTGCAACAGCTTGAAGAACGTCTCGATGCCATTTACACACTGGCGCGCAAACACCGCATCCAGCCGGGCGAAGTCGCGACACTGCAACAAAAGCTGCTGGATGAAATAGAAACACTGAATGCCAACGACGAATCCATCGAACGGCTGGAGCATGAAGTGCAGGCATTTGCCAGGCACTACCAGGATAAAGCCCGGGAGCTGAGCGACCTGCGCCACAATTCGGCGACGAAACTGGCCAGCGCTGTAGAACAGGAAATTCATCGTCTGGGCATGCCCGGCGGCCGTTTCCAGATCGACCTCAAAGCCAACGCCAGCGTAGAACCCTCGCCTCACGGCCTGGAGCAGGTAGAGCTACTGGTCAGCGCCAACCCCGGCCAGCCATTGAAAGCGCTGGCGAAAGTCGCGTCGGGTGGCGAACTGTCGCGCATCAGCCTGGCGATTCAGGTCATCACCGCACAAACATCTCGGGTGCCGACGCTGGTATTCGATGAAGTGGATGTGGGGATTGGCGGGCCGACCGCCGAGATCGTGGGGCAACTGCTGCGTCGCCTAGGCGAGCGCGGTCAGGTCATGACCGTCACTCACCTGCCGCAGGTCGCGGCGCAGGGCCATCAGCACCTGTTCGTGCACAAGGTGCGGGACAACGACGCAACGCGCACCGCCGTGTCCAAGCTCAGCAAGACTGAACGTATAGAGGAAGTCGCGCGAATGCTGGGCGGCATCGACCTGACCAAGGAATCTCTGGCGCACGCCAAAAAGATGGTCGTTACGGCTAAAAGCTGAGCCATAGAAAGCACAAAGGCGACCGCGGTCGCCCCTGTTGCTGATTACGCCTTCTTGTTGCGGACGTAGAGCACCAGATTGTGGTCCACCAGGTCAAAGCCGTGTCTTTCGACGATGGCTTTCTGAAGCTTCTCGATTTCTTCGTCGAAGAATTCGATCACCTCACCCGACTCCACGTTGACCATGTGGTCGTGGTGGCCGCCATCAGCCAGCTCGAATACCGCATGACCGCCATCGAAATTGTGGCGCACCACCAGTCCAGCGGACTCGAACTGAGTCAGAACACGGTAAACCGTGGCCAGACCGACGTCCTCGCTGGCCTCCATCAGAGCCTTGTAGACATCCTCGGCACTCATGTGGCGTTGCTCTGCAGAATCGAGCATTTGCAGTATTTTGACCCGCGGTAAGGTTACCTTGAGTCCTACTTTACGTAGTTCGTTATTTTCAACCATGGTCAGCTTTCTCGCAGACGCTGCTTCGCAGCTTCTCTTAATGCAGGTATGATCGGAGTTTACGTTGTCCCAGCCAAGATAGTGGAAGTCGCCCACCGATGCAAAACACCAAGCTCTTGCTAACCAGTTTCACCTTCGTGGGACTGCTCGCACTCGCCGGTTGTTCATTCCCCGGGGTTTACAAAATCGACATCCAGCAGGGTAATGTCGTCACGCAGGACATGATAGACCAGTTACGCCCCGGAATGACCCGGCGGCAAGTACGGTTTATCATGGGCAACCCCCTGTTGACCGACACTTTCCACTCCGATCGGTGGGATTACCTGTACAGCCTGCAACCAGGTGGCGGTGAACGCCAGCAGGAGCGTGTCAGCCTTATATTCAACGGCAATGACCAGCTTGTGAGCCTGTCTGGCGACTTCATGCCCGGCGTCAGCCGCGATGAAGCCATTCTCGGCAAGGGCAGCGACACCACTGTCCCTGCAGAGAACCAGCCAGTGCAGCAGCCTGAAGAACCGGCCAAGCCAGGTTCGTTGCTGGATACAATCCAGAAGGACGTGGACAGCGTCGAGACCGTACCGGTCCCGACCCAGGAGCCGCTGGACACCAACACCCGGTAGTCCAAAGCGCCCAACAAAAAGCCCGGCATGCCGGGCTTTTTTGTGCCTTCCATTCAGCCAGCGTTCAGCCGGGAGGCGTTCTTTTCTCACGCGCCTTGGCGGCACGCAGGCGTCTGATCTCCATGGGGTCGGCCACCAACGGGCGATAAATCTCTATCCGCTCACCCGCCTCGAGCACCCGCGCAGCAGGATCAGCCACCACTTTGCCGAAGATACCCACGGCACACTGACCAAGATCCAGCTCGGGAAACTCCTTGTCCATACCGCTGAGTGCCAGCGCCTGACGTACCGAAGATCCGGCCGGGACATCGATCGTCTTCAATGCCTGGCGTTGTACAGAGGCGTAGACCACCTCTATCTGAATCGATGCGTCAGCCATGCAGCTCTTTCGCTCGCTGGCAGAACGCATCCACCAGCGTGTTGGCTGCCTGATTGAACAGTGGCCCTAGTGTGGCGCGAACGAGGGTGCCGGCATAATCGAAAGACAGATCCAGACTGATCTTGCAGGCTTTCTCGCCCAGCGGCTTGAACGTCCAGACGCCGTGAAACTGTTCGAAAGGCCCTTCGACCAGGTCCATCACGATCGACTCACCGGGAACCAGCGTGTTGCGCGTCATGAACTTCTGGCTCAGACCGCCCTTGGCGATCTCCAGGCTGGCGCGCATCTGCGCCTCACTGGCTTCAACCACGGTAGCGGACGAACACCACGGCAGGAACTCGGGATAACGAGCCACATCATTGACCAGGTCATAAAGGAACCCGGCCGGGTAAGGCAGTAAAGCAGAGCGTTGTATATGCGTAGTCATGTGAGCGTCATTTCCAGAGCTGAGCGGCAAACACCACAAGAATGCCGAGCGGCGCCACGTAGCGCATCAAAAAGTACGTCAGGTTGAAGAGCAGCGGACTGCGAATCGACAATTCGTCGCGCACCGTCTCACGGCCCATCACCCAACCAGCGAATACTACAAAACACAACCCACCCAGCGGCAACATGATCCGCGAAGTGAAGAAATCAATAACTCCGAAGAAGTCCAGGCCAGTCGATGCGCCCCATTGATAGAGGTGGAATGCGCCTCCATCGTTCACGAAAAACTTGGCTTTTTGCCAGATATTGAACGAGAACACCGTGCCGAGGCCCACAAACCAGCAGGTAAAGGCCAGCCAGAACGTCACCCAGGCGCGGCGAATACGGGTGCGCTCGACCAGGTAGGCGACCATTGGCTCTAGCAACGAAATCGCCGAACTCCAGGCTGCGACGGCCACCAGCACGAAGAACACGATGCCCATCAATTGGCCGAATGCGACGTTGCCGAACGCGTAAGGCAGCGTAACGAACATAAGGCCCGGCCCCTCGCTTGGGTTCAGGCCCGCAGCAAACACGATCGGGAACAGCGCAAGGCCGGCCAGCAGCGAAACGAAGGTATCGAGCAACGCGATACCGACGACCGTACTGCTGATCGACGCGCCTTTGGTCATGTACGCGCCGTAAACCATGATCGAGCCGACACCGACGCTCAGGGAAAAGAACGCATGGCCCATCGCGGGCAGCAAGCCATCCAGCACCTTCTCCGGGTTGAAGTCGAACATGAAATGCACGCCTTCCATGAAATGCCCCGTGGTCAGGCTATAGCCCAACAGCGCGAGCATCAGCAGGAACAGCATCGGCATCATGATGCGCAGGCTTTTCTCCAGCCCGGCCTCGACACCCTTGCCGATCACCACCGCCGACAGCAGCATGAAAATGGTGTGCCACAGAATCAGACGCCATGGGTCGGCAATCACCGCACCGAAATACGCACCGACCTGATCCGGCGACACGCCTTGAAAGTCGCCGCGCCCCATGTCGATGATGTAATCCAGCGACCAACCGCCCACCACACTATAAAAGGAGAGAATCAGCAGCGCCGTGATCATCCCGGCAAACGCACCCCAGGACCAGCGCGGCGAATGCCCGGCTTCCTGCGCCAGCGTCTTGAGCGCATTCGCAGGACTGAGCCGGGAACGACGGCCAATCAGCGTCTCGGCGATCATGACCGGAATACCGATCAGCGCGATGCACGCCAGAAAAACCAGTACAAATGCACCGCCGCCATAGGCACCGACCATGTACGGAAATTTCCAGATACTGCCCAGCCCCACAGCAGAGCCGGTAGCAGCCAGGATGAACACCCAGCGACTTGCCCAGCTACCGTGGACCGAAACCTTGTCCGTCGACATTATCGAAACGCCCAGCCAAAAAAGATCGCGCATTGTCCGGGATTCAACCTTTGTGCTCAAGCACGCGCTTTCCCGTAGCCGACATTGATGCAACTGCCTATAATGCGCCCCCTATGGCTAAGCTCAAGAAACACCCTACAGGGACCATCGCGCAAAATAAGAAAGCGCGTCACGATTACTTCATCGAACACAAGTTCGAGGCCGGTCTGGTCCTGTCTGGCTGGGAAGTAAAAAGCCTGCGTGCCACCAAGGTACAGCTGGTCGACAGTTATGTGCTGCTCAAGGATGGCGAGGCCTGGCTGATGGGTTGCCACATCACGCCTCTCAAGACTGCCAGCACGCACGTCATCGCTGACCCGACACGCACCCGCAAACTGCTGCTGAACAAGCGCGAGCTCGAAAAGCTCACCAGCTCGGTTCAGCAGAAAGGCTATGCCTGCGTAGCCCTTTCCGTTTACTGGAAGGAGCACCTGGTGAAGTGCGAAATTGCGCTGGGTAAAGGCAAGAAGGAATACGACAAGCGCCACACCGAACGTGAACGCGATTCGGACCGTGAGCTGCAGCGTGCCGTGCGCTCCAAAGGCAAGGAAGACTAGCCCCTGGCGCTGGCGTGTGCCAAATGTCCTGACCCGGACATTTGGCACTTCGTATCCACCCCTTTATCCCTCCCCCCTCTCCACTCCCCCGCTTCAACCCGTTCGATACCCCAAAGCGAAGATCGCCTCATTTTGGTGCTTGAATGCGCAATGTGGCTATTTCGCAGTATTCCGAAAATAAAATAGAACGCCTGCGTCACACCACAGTCAATCCTTTAGGCCCAACTGCTAAACGGGCTTTCAAACCCTCGGGCGACGGCCTCAAATACCGGCCATACCGAGTCCACAGGTTATAAGGAGACACACATGAAGCGTACCGCCCTCACTGGATTGTTCCTCAGCGCCGCCCTGTTGGCTTCGCCGGTTTTTGCCGCCGATGATTTGTGCGCTGCAAACATCAAGACCATCGAAAACGCCAACACCTCGTCCAGCACCAACTTGAGTCCCGAAAACAAGACTATGCTCGAGACCACTGTGAAGAACGCCAAAGCGGCCCAAGCGCAGAATGACGAGAAAAAGTGCGTTGAGATCACCACCAAGACCATCACTTCCCTGAAAAACACCGGTTCGGGCAGCGAAGGCACCAAGTAAACCTTCGAGCAGGCCAGCCACTCAGGCTGGCCTGAACGATTGCAGCAGACGGGTCGACGTGCCACGCCAATTGGCGTACACTGCGCCCCAGCGATTGCGAAAGCAGTCTCGGGGCCGATTTGGATTCGACGCCGGTGATGAAACTTTAGGTGCATGCCGAGTTGGTAACAGAACTCGTAAATCCACTGTTGCAACTTTCTATAGTTGCCAATGACGAAACCTACGGGGAATACGCTCTCGCCGCGTAAGCGGTGCTAGCCTTCCTTCTGGTAGCTTCGGCTCCAGCAATCATCAGGGGATGCCTGTAAACCCGAAATGATTGTCATATAGAACAGGATCGTCGCCTAGTACGTTGTGGACGAAGCGACTAAAACTTACACAACTCGCCCAAAGCACCCTGCCCGTCGGGTCGCTGAGGGTTAACTTAATAGACACGGCTAAGCATGTAGTACCGACAGCGGAGTACTGGCGGACGGGGGTTCAAATCCCCCCGGCTCCACCATACAAGCGTTACAAATCAAGCACTTAGCGTTTATCGCAAGTGCTTTTTTTGTGCCTTTTTGTGCCGTATTGGCTCGGTAATGCCAGCTTAATGACAGCTTTTGTATTGATTTATGGTGCTGCGCATATGCTCTCCACCAAGGGCAAACAGGGCGGCGGGAGTCTTACAATAAGGAATTGCTAAGGACCCATGCGTCGAGCCGCAATTCGTATATGCCGCCACTCCGCCCCCCCCGTTGCCCCAGGTAACCGCTCGACCTCCTAGCTTGACCAAGCAAGGAAACTCGCCAGTGCTGATCATTTGATAAACTTTCGAAGCACTGACACCGGTTAGCTTTACGACCTTGAGTAGCCTGATCAGGGCTGACGCCGACTTACTCGGTACGAAGGCACGCAAAACGGCGGTTCTCGTCGAAGGCGAGTAAACAGGCGAGGCACAGCAGGCTCAGGGGCTGCCCTCGCTGCTCCGATTTAGCCCTCGCACGCTGAGCGTCCAAATATGCGGCCAGATCCCTGAAGGCCCACGCCGCTCTCCGCTCCTTGGCTATAGTCTGACTGGTTCAAAGGAAGATCGATATCGTCGGCCACTATCTTTAATCTCAGTTTCGCCGGTGCCGGGCGGCTTAAGCAATCGCCGCACACCCGCCCAAACAGAATGATTGCCTTGACACCGTATTGAGCCATAAGCAAGAAGCCGGTGTTCATTCAGGGCTAGGACTCTAACTGATCTCCGCGCAGCTGAAGCTGAAGCTGACATTTGTCCAGCGCAAACCCAACTGCAGCGGATTGAGAGCTGCCGATTGTCATCCAGCGGTTGGCTTTGCTAACACCGTTAGACGGATAGGGATTGATAATGAGGATTTGGAACACGTGACGTGCTGACCACAGCGGGGCTTCAGGACTGGTACAAGTCTCGATACATCAAGATTGTTGCAGCCTCTTCACCGCGCTTTCGCTGGCCAGCTGCGGCAGCATTGCGGCTGCTCTCTAAGAAATTAAGCTTGCGATAGAAATTGAGCGTCCTTTCACGGTTAACCGCGTTGACTGTCAAAAGTCGTGCGGAGAATGGCGGCGTAAAGGATATGCCTTGGATCAGATTGATGATTGCCTCGCCAATGCCCTGAGACTGAAAGCCTTCCGCAACTGCGAGCTTCGTAATTTTCACAGCAGGAAAGAAATCTATCGCAGCGCTGAACGGAAGACCCAGCTCAGTCAGCTCTACCCCCTCCAGCCTTAAACTATCGCAAGAGAGGCTAAAAAAGCCTATAGGAGTAAGGCATTGCTCGATAAAAACGACCGTAGTGGAAGTTATACCGTGCTTAGCGTATGAGTTGGCATCATCCCTTAGGAAAACGTCAAGCTCTGCATCGCCCGAGGTAAAGCAGTCCAAGGTACCTTGATCGACATCGTCAACAGGTGCAAGGATGAAGTCATCAAGATTCACGCAGTGGTCAATTCCGTTCGACGATTCGCTTTTGAAAAGCTTTTTGAGCAGCTGACGCATAGGAGCAAAGCGTTGCTTTGCGTTCATGCGTAAGGCCCACGGTGCCCAATCGCGCTACGAGCACGCGACTTTCATCTACTGAAAGTGCAGGCGAAGATTCGATGATTGGTTTAGCAGCCATGCTATAGCCTCTTTACGTTGGTAGCGTGACCTCTCAGACCTAAGGAATGAGAAAATCATGCAGGTTGTGACAGTGTATCTGCAGTGTAGACCGGATCTTTACCAGAAAATTTCGGAAACCATACGGATTTTTTAGCTCTCCGTAGGCTGGCGCTGCAGC
>NZ_LKGW01000056.1:0-359 GCF_001467335.1 Pseudomonas sp. ICMP 10191 | reverse complement strand
TTCTGGGCCGCCTGACACAGGAATCGTCGCCCCAGGGCACGCTGGCCTACGACTACGATCCGCTCAGTAACCTGACCACACTGACCCTTCCCACCGGTCAGCACCTGAACCATTTGTATTACGGTAGCGGCCACCTGCATCAACTGAACCTCGATGGCCAGTTGATCAGCGACATGGAGCGAGACGACCTGCACCGCGAGATCTATCGCACGCAGGGCAAACTCACCAGTTGCTTCGGCTACGACGCCCTTGGCCGCAAGGCCTGGCAGTACGCAACCACCCTGCCCGCTGAAAAACTCTCACAGATCCAGAACCCGCTCATAAAACCAGAGCGCTACGTCGAACACGCCTACAACCCG
>NZ_LKGW01000055.1:0-371 GCF_001467335.1 Pseudomonas sp. ICMP 10191 | reverse complement strand
CAGCCGCGCAAGCGCGAGATCCGCAACCTGTCTTGGATCGGCTTGAAGTGGGCAGGCAAGAAGAAACCCCGCGTCATCAGCCTGGAGAACGTAAAGCAGATCCTGCAATGGGGTTGGTGAGGTTGTACCGGTAGATCAGCAGTTTCTGGTCCCAGACCCTGCGCGGCGCGGCCAGACGTGGGCGGTGTTCGTGGGCGAGCTGGAGCGCCTGGGCTATGCCGTCGAATGGCGCGCGATCCGAGCGTGCGACTTCGGCGCGCCTACCAGCCGGGAACGCCTGTTCATGATTGCCCGCTGCGATGGGCAGCCGATCGTGTGGCCAGAGCCGACCCATGCCAAGCGCCCCGCCAAAGGCCAGAAGCCTTGGAGGA
>NZ_LKGW01000054.1:0-378 GCF_001467335.1 Pseudomonas sp. ICMP 10191 | reverse complement strand
CAGAAGCCTCTCCGCCAGATAATCGACAACCATTTCATTCGCGCCAGCGGCCAAGGCACCCGTTCGGAAATCGCCGCCCATGGCCTCGGACATCAACCCGCCAAGCACGGCATGCATGCCAACTTTGGTGAGTTTGCCCTCATCGAACAGAGTGAAATCACCGATCTTGCCTGCGGCAATGGCGCCACCCGTAGCGATTCCCGTATCCGCCCATGATCGCGGTCTTGATCACAGATTCGGTGATCACCTTAGTCGCAACGGTCTGAACACTCGCAAGGTCCAAGCCCAGATTTTTCGGGTTGATGGTCGGTACGAAACCTGCCATGACGCCCGCCATGGCGTATCCCTTGATGGCGCTGGAAGACGTCACGTCTTTGA
>NZ_LKGW01000053.1:0-391 GCF_001467335.1 Pseudomonas sp. ICMP 10191 | reverse complement strand
CCGCCGAACCGGCGGGTATTGCCGCGCAACTTGCAGCTGCTCCACCAGCCACCGCAGCGGTCCAGCGCCGGGTTGTCGGTGGGTTCATTCTTCTTGTCGAACATCGCGGTACCGGTGTAGGCGCAAGCTTCCTGCCTGTACTGACCGCGCATCGCCCAGCGGCACAACTTGGTGATCTGCTGGGACGGCAGCTGCTGGCCTTCCATGTCGATGGGGCTGGAAAGCTCGAAACCGACCGCCGAAAAGTGGTGCGGCTCTGATCAGCAGCATCCGGATTGCCGCCGTCGAAGTTCGCGGCATCCAGGAAGTGCTTGAAGGTTTCGATCACCTTGAAGCTCGCCCCGGCCAGATCCTTGAACTGCAGGCAGAGAGCAGAAACAGCTCGCGGAAT
>NZ_LKGW01000052.1:0-404 GCF_001467335.1 Pseudomonas sp. ICMP 10191 | reverse complement strand
CTTTCGTTAAACGACTTATCTCCTATTCGCCATTACGACCATTCGCCGGCGGCCTTCTGATCGCAGTGGCAGTGTGGGCGCTTGGTAGCAACCATTACACCGATGTCGATAAGTACATCGGACTGGGGATTCCGAGCATCGTCCAATCCTTTCAAATGCCAATGGCTCCTTGGGACTGGCTTGGAAAGATGTTGTTCACCGTTGTCTCCCTNTTCGGCATGCTGGCTGGTATCGGTTTTGTCGCTGTCTTCGCTGGTGCAGCTAATACGCCACTGGCAACCATTGTCATGGCCATGGAGCTCTTCGGGCCTGAAATTGCTCCGCTTGCAGCCATTGCCTGTATCGCAAGTTACCTCGTATCCGGGCATACCGGGATCTATCACGCCCAGCGCGTCGGTCACAGC
>NZ_LKGW01000051.1:0-403 GCF_001467335.1 Pseudomonas sp. ICMP 10191 | reverse complement strand
TGCTCATTGCCGATGTGGACCGGTCCACGTTGGACAAGCTGGTCATGTGGCCCATGCAGGCCGAAATGTCGCTCTCCTACGTCCGGCTGATGTGGGGCGTGCTGGTGGTTGCGTTCCGACAGGCCGAAAAGCTGCGCCTGATCGCCCAGAATCCAGTCGCCGGTTTCAAGTTCACCGATTTCACCAAGGCCCGCATCCTTCCGAAACCATCGCGCCTGCGGGCCGTTCAGCTGGAAGAGGTGCTTGGTGACCTTGCTGTGGGCTGGCGAGACAAGGCAGGCCCGGTGGTCGCACCTCACTCTGGGTGAGCAGGGCGAGTGGTTCATTCCTGCCGAGAACACCAAGACCCGCTGTGAGCATCGCTTACCGCTGACCCATCAGGCCTGCGCGCTGCTGGAGCGCT
>NZ_LKGW01000050.1:0-415 GCF_001467335.1 Pseudomonas sp. ICMP 10191 | reverse complement strand
TGTTTTCTGCGGCTGCACTGGCCTATTCGCGAGCAAGCTCGCTCCCGCAGGGCCTATGCGCTAAGTGGGATGCACACCGGCGTAGTTGATGATGACATGCGCGCCCACGCTGAAGCGCCTGGCGTTGTACACAGATTTTGTGGGAGCGAGCTTGCTCGCGAAAGCGATTGGCCAGACGCCCTGTTTTGGCTGCACTGGCCTATTCGCGAGCAAGCTCGCTCCCACAGGGCCTATGCGCTGCGGGGGATGCACACCGGCGTAGTTGATGACGACATGCGCACCCATGCTGAAGCGCTTGGCGTTTTACACAGTTTTTTTGGGAGCGAGCTTGCTCGCGAAAGCGATTGCCCAGACGCCCTGCTTTCTGTGGCTGCACTGGCCTATTCGCGAGCAAGCTCGCTCCCACAGGGCCGAT
>NZ_LKGW01000049.1:0-425 GCF_001467335.1 Pseudomonas sp. ICMP 10191 | reverse complement strand
CAAGGTTCAGGTAACCGCGTGCCACGCCGTCGCCACCGATAAAAATCTCACCAGCCACGCCATAGGGCACTGGCTGCTGATGATCGTCGAGCAGGTAAATGCGCGTGTTGGCCATCGGTTTGCCGATGGTCGCGTTGCCACTCAGGCGAGTGTGCGCCGGGCGCATCTCGTCCCAGAGCTTGAGCTTCTGTGCTGATAGCGCATCGCCAGTGACGTTGATCAAACGCACCTGTTGCAGGCGCTGAGCCGCCACCTGCGGTTGCTTGTGCCATTCGGCCACCAGCGTGTGCCAGTGCGCGGCGGTGAGGTGCAGGACAGTCGGATGAATGCCGTAATCTTCAGTCCCTTCGCTGCCGAAGATCTCGCGGCTCGGCGCCAGAGTGGCACCCGCCAGCAAGGCCGGGAAGATTTCCTCCACCGACAGG
>NZ_LKGW01000048.1:0-427 GCF_001467335.1 Pseudomonas sp. ICMP 10191 | reverse complement strand
TGCGGCTGTTCGGGTTGGTGTTAAGAATCCAATGCAGGTCATTGTCACCGGCCACCTCACGACCACCATCAGGCATGCGCCGGTATAGGCCGAGCGGCAGCGTTGCGATCGTTTCGGAGATGAGGCGAACGCAAGACCAGCAAGCGGCTAGGCGCATGGCTTTGTTGATCGTCACGGTTTTTCCGNGCACCGCTCAAGACGGATTTGAAAGACTTAGCCACCGGTCAGTCCCCTTCGAATGAATGCTGCCGCGACGAAGCACGACGAAGCAGCGGCAAGAAGCGCCCAACCCAGGCCAAGCAGTACGTAAACGCCTGCCACAGCAAGGGCAAAGCCCAGCACTGCAGTCAGCAGGTAAATGATTGATGCTGTGTTCATTCGAATATTGGGTCCCGGATTGAATCCATGAATCGGTCCACGCCGCCAT
>NZ_LKGW01000047.1:0-428 GCF_001467335.1 Pseudomonas sp. ICMP 10191 | reverse complement strand
TCGAAGGCGCGTATTGCGATCGATCACAAGATGCTCGCGAAGCTGAAAACCTGGATCAGTGAGTGGCAGGTGCTCAACAAACAGATCAGCGACACCCGTCGCAGCTGGCTCTACCCAACCGCTTACAACCCCCGCAAAAGCATCGCCAGCCACCTGCGCACGCTCGAGCAAAAGCTTCGCCTGCACGAACTGAGCATGCCCGCCCTGCTCGACTTTCAGAACAACGAGTACGCCAGGCAGTTGCAGGATGAGATTCGCCTGCACTTCCAGTCCGGCAAAGCCATCGCCAAAGACTGGCTGGCGACCGCCAAACGCTGGCTCGATGGACTGGGAGGGATTGCCGGCTCGATCACCTGGAGCGTGATCATGCTCAACTTCATCAACACCGCCTTCACTTATCGCGACCTTACTCGGGATGGAGACTTCAG
>NZ_LKGW01000046.1:0-161424 GCF_001467335.1 Pseudomonas sp. ICMP 10191 | reverse complement strand
GTCACTAACGTCGCACTCTGCGTCGTCAGTGCCATCGTGGTTGAAAAGCACTTTAAAGCAAGTGGCTAAAGCACGGCTTAGATACTAATGACGATCGTGCCGACGCTCCGCGTCGGCATGCAGTTCGTGACGCTCTGCGTCACACAGCGGCTCTGTGATATCGGGTAACTTGAGGCTCGACTCAGGCCACCTTGCCATTCACACCTACCAGAACCGCTGCTGAGTCAAACGTCCCCACCACTTGGTGGCCAGTTGATCCGCTGAGGTGGCTGCCGCCATCCCCATGCGCTCTTGCAGGCTCTTGCGTTGCACGTAGTGCAGGTGGAACACGTCTGCATCCTTGGCTCGCTCGGCCAGGTACTCGTCACTGGTCTTGAGTTCATCGACCAGCAGCTTGTCGACCGCCGCCATGCCCAGCCATACCTCGCCCGTTGCTACTTCGTCGATGGACAATTGCGGGCGGTAGCTGGCAACGAAGTTCTTGAACAGGTCGTGGGTGATGTCCAGGTCCTGCTGGAATTTCTCGCGGCCCTTCTCAGTGTTTTCGCCAAACACGGTCAGGGTGCGCTTGTATTCACCCGCGGTCAGCACTTCGAAATCGATGTCGTGCTTCTTCAACAGGCGATTGACGTTGGGCAGTTGCGCCACCACACCAATGGACCCGAGGATGGCGAACGGTGCGCTGATGATCTTGTTGCCTATGCACGCCATCATGTAGCCGCCGCTGGCCGCGACCTTGTCGATGCACACGGTCAGCGGGATGCCCGCCTGACGAATGCGTGCCAGTTGCGAGGACGCCAAGCCGTAGCTGTGGACCATGCCGCCGCCGCTTTCCAGGCGCAGGACCACTTCATCCTTGTCGGTGGCCAGGGTCAGCAACGCGGTGATTTCATGACGCATGCTTTCAGTGGCCGATGCCTTGATGTCACCGTCGAAATCCAGCACGTAGACGCGAGCCTTGGGCTCGGCCTGCTGTTTCTCTTTCTTCAGCGCCTTGCCCTGCTCCTTGCGCAGCGTCTTGAGGCGCTCCTTGTCGAGCAATGATTGCTCAAGCCGTTCGCGCAGGCCCTTGTAGAAATCATTGAGCCGGGTGACCTGCAATTGACCGGAAGACTTGCGACGGCCTTTGCCACGCATGGACGCAATGGCAACCAGTACCACAACGATGGCGATCACCAGCGTCACGGTCTTGGCCAGAAAACTTGCGTAATCGACAACGAAATCCACGAATATCCCTCATTAGTGTCAGGCCCTTACCAATCAAGGGCTATGATGAATGCAGCATACCGACGCCCTGTGCAGTGCACCAGCCAATGACCCGTTACAAACCATTAAAACGATGATTTCAAACGAGCGTATGTTTTTTCATTGACAGTCCCCCGGCATCCCTCATAACCTCGGCGAACCTTCAACGTACCGAGAAGAAACGGACGTGGGCAGCATCTACCTGATACGACATGGCCAGGCCTCATTTGGTGCAGACAATTACGACGTGCTGTCGCCCGTGGGTATTCGTCAGTCTCAGGTATTGGGTGCCTACCTTGCCGAGCAGGGCCTGAGCTTCGATCGCTGCGTGTCCGGTGAACTCATGCGCCAGAAAGACACCGCCCAGCATGTGCTGGGCCAGTACACCGAAGCAGGCCTCGATACGCCTGCCGTGCAACTGGACAGCGCGTTCGATGAATTCGATGCCGAAGGCGTGATCAAGGCGTTGATACCGGCGATGCTCGAAGACGAACCACAGGCGCTGGATATTCTGCGCGACGTTGCCGCAAACCCTGCAGGGTTCCAGCGCCTGTTCAACCTGATTACCGGGCGCTGGCTGAGTGGCAATCACGACACACCGGGCCTGCAAAGCTGGCAGGCGTTCGTGGCCCGCGTCGAAGCAGGCCTGAAGCGGATTCTCCAGGCTGCCGGCCCGCATGAGCGTATCGCGGTATTCACCTCCGGCGGCACCATTACTGCCCTGCTGCATCTTATTACCGGAATGCCTGCATTGAAGGCACTGGAGCTTCACTGGCACATCGTCAATACGTCGTTGCATCAGCTTAAATTCAAAGGCAACGACGTGACCCTGGCTTCCTTCAACGGTTACACACATTTGCAACTGCTGAAGGCGCCGGAGCTCATCACCTATCGCTGAGCCCGGCCAATCGCGTCCTGTCGGACGCTGGCACTCACTCTAAAAGGATCACCTCATGACCTCAGTAGCAGACGCCGTACAGACAATGAAAGACAAGTTCAACCCAGCTGCTGCTGCCGGTCTGGACCTGGTCTTCGGCTTCAACATCACCGACGAAGACAAACACTACGCGCTGATCGTCAAGGACAGCACCTGCCAACTGGAGGAAGGCGAAAACCCTGACGCCAACGTGACCCTGGTCATGGACAGCCAGACCCTCAAGGGCATCGTCAGCGGCGAGACCGATGGCATGCAGGCGTTCATGGGTGGCAAGCTGCGTGCCGAAGGCGACATGATGCTGGCCATGAAGCTCAGCGAACTGTTCCCGGTATAAACCTGCCGCACACGGCAGACTGGACTACCTGAGACCGAAGCCCCGCCGGCTTCGGTTTTTTTATGCACGCACCTTTCTGTAGAACAGCGATCAGAGCTACTGATTGCCCGGCAACACGCTAGCCTATAAAGCGCCCATGCGCTTGATCGCGGATTGGACGATCATTAGATTAGTCAATAGTTTGCGCTGACCATAATAAACACAAGGGATACGTATGGCACTGACTGACCAGTCCACCGAGGTTCGCAGCGGCGAAGAACTGGACGCCTTCCGAATCGACGCGTATTTGAAGGCGCACATGGCGGATCTTCACGGCACGCCGGCGATCAGTCAGTTTCCGGGCGGTGCATCGAACCTGACCTATCTGCTTCAGTACCCTGAGCGGGAACTGGTACTGCGTCGTCCACCCTTCGGACACAAGGCGCGTTCGGCCCATGACATGGGCCGCGAGTACCGTATTCTCAATCAGCTCAAGGAAGCCTTTCCCTACTGTCCCGAGGCTTATCTGCACTGTACGGACGAGTCACTGATCGGCTCGGAGTTCTACGTCATGCAGCGCGTCAAAGGGGTTATCCTGCGCTCCGACCTGCCGCCGGAACTGGCGCTGGATGCCCGACAGACCGAACAGCTGTGCAAAAACTTCATCGACAAACTGGTAGACCTGCATCGCGTCGATTATCAGGCCTGTGGCCTGGGTGACCTCGGCAAGCCGCAAGGCTATGTGCAACGGCAGATTTCTGGCTGGTGCGAGCGCTATGAGAAAGCACTGACCCCGGACGCTCCGGCGTGGGAGCAGGTCAAACGCTGGCTGGTCGCCAAAATGCCTGCCGACTCCCCCACCTCAAGCATCGTGCACAACGACTACCGTTTCGACAATGTGATCCTCGACCCCGCCAACCCGATGCACATCATCGGCGTGCTGGACTGGGAGCTGACCACGCTCGGCGATCCGCTCATGGACCTGGGCAACACCCTCGCCTACTGGATACAGGCTGACGATCCGGCTCCGGTGCAACTGATGCGCCGCCAGCCGAGCAATGCGCCGGGGATGCTGACCCGCCAGGCTTTTGTCGACTATTACGCCGAGCGCGCCGGCGTGCGCATCGACAATTTCGATTTCTACTACACCTACGGCCTGTTCCGTCTGGCCGGTATCGTGCAACAGATCTATTACCGCTTTTTCCATGGCCAGACCCAGGACAAGCGCTTTGCCCAATTCATTCACATGAACAGGCTGCTGGAGCAGATGAGCCTGAGCGTAATCGAAAAATCCAGCCTCTGACCGCCAGCGCCAAGACAAGGAAATGACATGTCCAGAACCCAGCTCTTCGACCTTGATGGCAAGGTTGCCTTCGTTTCAGGTGCCAGCCGAGGAATCGGTGAAGCCATTGCCCGGCTACTGGCCCAGCAAGGCGCGCACGTTATCGTCTCGAGTCGCCGACTCGAGGGTTGCCAGGCGGTAGCGGACGCCATCGTCAGCGAGGGTGGCAAGGCAACAGCCATTGCCTGCCACATCGGTGAGCTGGAACAGATAACCCATGCATTTACGCAGATTCGTCAGCAGTTCGGGCGCTTGGATGTATTGGTCAACAACGCCGCCACCAATCCGCAGTTTTGCAACGTGCTGGATACGGATCCCGGGGCCTTCCAGAAGACCGTCGACGTCAATATTCGCGGTTACTTTTTCATGTCCGTGGAAGCTGGCAAGCTGATGCGCGAAAACGGCGGCGGCAGCATCATCAACGTGGCGTCCATCAACGCGGTATCGCCGGGCGCCTATCAAGGCGTCTATTCGATGACCAAGGCAGCCGTGGTCAACATGACCAAGGTGTTTGCCAAGGAGTGCGCTGAGTTCGGCATCCGTTGCAACGCCCTGCTTCCCGGTTTGACCGACACCAAGTTCGCATCGGCACTGGTCAAGAATGACGCGATCCTCAACATGGCGCTGTCGCAGATCCCGCTGAAACGCGTTGCCGCTCCCAGCGAGATGGCCGGCGCGGTGCTTTACCTTGCCAGCGAGGCCTCCAGCTATACCACTGGCGTCGCACTGAACGTCGACGGCGGCTTTTTATCCTGAAGCCCACTTGGCCCGCAGAAAAAAAGAAAATGAATTAATTTTCCAAAATTAAAATAATTGGAATATATTTTCCGCATAACAACAATCCTTTTTGGAGAATGTCATGCGGGAATCCCTTTCCACATCGCCTGCGCAACTGGGTATCGGACTGATCGGCACCGGCTTCATGGGCCGCGCTCATGCGCTGGCGTTTGGCAACGCCAACGCTGCGCTTGACCTGCCTGCACGTATACGACTCTCCGCGCTGGCGGACGCCGACAGTGCACGCGCCGAGCGATGCGCAAGCGCCTGGGGCTTCGACCGCAGCCACGCTGACTGGCAGCAATTGATCAATGATCCGCACGTAAAGATCGTGGCGATTACTACCCCCAATCACCTGCACTTCCCCATGGCCATGGCCGCCATCGCCGCAGGCAAGGCGGTGTATTGCGAAAAACCGCTGGCCGTGAATCTCGCCCAGGCCGATGAAATGCGCCGCAGTGCCAAGGCTGCGGGTGTCGTCACCCAGGTTGGCTACAACTACCAGCACAACCCGATGATCGGACTCGCCAGGGAAATGATCGAAGCCGGCGAACTGGGCGAGATCGTCAGCTTTCAGGGTGAGTTCAGTGAGGATTTCATGGGCGATCCGGCGTCCCCCTGGTCGTGGCGCTGTGAAGCGGCGCACGCGGGCGGTGCGCTGGCAGATCTGGGCAGCCACTTGCTGGCGATGGCGCGTCATTTGCTGGGCGACATCGAATCAGTCTGCGCCGACTCCAGCACCGTGCACCGTGAACGCCCGGCGAACAGCGGCAGCCAACAGATGCGCGCCATTGCAGTGGACGATCAGACCCACGCGCTACTGCGCTTTGCCAGTGGTGCGCGCGGGACGTTCAGCAGCAGCTGGCTCAAACACGGCTACAAAAACCACCTGAGTTTCGAGATCAGCGGCACCAAGGGCACGCTGGCGTTCGATCAAGAGCGGCTCAACGAGCTGCACCTCTACCGCACAGGCACAGCCGGACGCGATGGTTTTCAGCGACTGCTGGCCGGCCCTGCACAACCGGGTTACGCCGCGTTCTGCCCGGCCCCTGGTCACCAGTTGGGTTACAACGAGCTCAAGGCGCTCGAAGTACAAGCGCTCATCCAGGCCGTATGCGGTCAGCACAGGCGTGGCCCGGACTTCGAGGAAGCGTGGCAGATCGAGCGCCTGGCGACGGCCATTCGCGTGGCCGCAGCCGAGCAGCGCTGGGTCGCGCTCGCCGACATCTGACTTCCTGCAAGCGTTGCACAAGGGGTAGAATGAGCCACGTTCGGGCAGCCATTCTGCCCCCTTGCCGTCCTCGCCATAAGCCCCCTGCCACCATGCCCTTTGAACTCAGCGTCGACCTGACCACCCTCGCCATTCTTGCCGTGGTTGCTTTCATAGCGGGATTCATAGACGCCATCGCCGGTGGCGGCGGACTGCTGACCACCCCGGCGCTGATGACCGCCGGCCTGCCGCCGCATCTGGTGCTGGGCACCAACAAGCTCAGTTCGACCTTTGGTTCAGCGACGGCCAGCTTCACCTTCTACCGTCGCAAACTGTTCGATCCGCGCCAATGGCTGCATGCCGTGGTCGGCACTGCGATCGGTGCCGCGCTAGGCGCTGTGATTGCCCATTACCTGCCAGCCGAATGGCTGAACCAGATGTTGCCGGTGATCGTGTTCGGTTGCGGACTGTATTTGTTGTTTGGCGGCACGCCCAAGGCCCCTCTGGACAGCAACGCACCGATCAAAAGGAAATGGCAGCTTCCCCAGGGAGTGAGCCTGGGTTTCTACGACGGTGTTGCCGGACCGGGTACCGGCGCGTTCTGGACAGTCAGCACCCTGCTGCTCTACCCGGTTGATCTGGTCAAGGCCAGCGGCGTGGCGCGCAGCATGAACTTCGTCAGCAATGCCGTGGCGCTCTCGGTATTCATGTTTTCCGGCCAGGTGGATTACATCATCGGCCTGAGCATGGGCCTTGCGGTGATGCTCGGTGCCTACTTCGGTGCAGGCACCGCGATCAAGGGCGGTGCCAAATTCATCCGCCCGGTGTTCATCACCGTGGTTCTGGGCCTGACCGTGCGCCTAGCCTGGCAACACTGGTTCGGGGGCGCCTGAGCGCTCGGCCAGATACGCCTCGATCAGGTAGCGGGCAATCGACCGATTGGCCGGCAACGGCGGCAGGTCATCGACATGAAACCAGCGTGCGTCTTCAATCTCTTCTGCCTGGGGCACGATTTCACCGCTTTCGTATTCGGCATGGAACCCGAGCATCATCGAGTGCGGGAACGGCCAGCACTGGCTGCCGCGGTACTTCAGGTTCTTGATACGCACCTGCACCTCTTCCATCACCTCGCGATGCACGCAGTCTTCGGCAGATTCACCCGGCTCCACGAACCCGGCCAGTGCGCTGTACATACCGGTGACGAACCGCGGTGAGCGCGCCAGCAGGATTTCATCGCCACGGGTGACCAGCACAATCATGCTGGGCGAAATACGCGGGTACAGCCGCAGGTTGTCATGCTCGCAGAACATCGCACGTTCGCCGCGAATCTGCACCGTCGCACGACCGCAGGCACCGCAGAAACGGTGTTCCCTGGCCCATGTGCTGACTTGCGCGGCGTAGCCGAGCATCTGGAAAACAGCGAAGTCGCCTTCCAGCATGAATTGACGCAAGCCTTGCCAGGCGCAGCCCTCGACGGCAACCGAGCGTTCGAGCACCAGAAGGTAGACAGGCTCACCCTCGAAATAGCCTATGCCGTGCTCACTCTGCACCGGCAGGTCCAGCCCGTTCAGCCAGCCTCTGGGGAACATCACCCCATTGGCATCCAGCAAAAAACCCTGATCACCCTGAACCACAGCCAAACCGCCAGGGGCCTCGACATCCAGAACTGCAGTTGTCCAACGCTCCGGGCGCGACATTAGAAACTCCTTCGCTCAGACTCGAGCCTTGTCATGTATCAATTATCGAAGACCGGCTTCTGCTTGCTCATCTGCGCAGCCATCGCCAGCTTCAGGTCAGGTGATTGCAGCATGGCTGCGTTCCAGATGGCAACGTGTTCGAGGCCGTCTTCCACTCTGTGATCGCGCATGTAGCTGATCATTTGCTTGGTGCCTTCGATGGCGATGGGCGATTTGCCGGCTATTTCCCGAGCCACCGCCAGAACACCCTGCAACAGACCTTCAGTGTCCTCGAAGGTGCGATTGACCAACCCAATCCGTTGCGCCTCTTCAGCGCCGACGCTACGCCCGGTGTAGGCCAGTTCGCGCAGCACACCATCACCGATGATCCTCGGCAGGCGTTGCAGCGTGCCGACATCGGCGGCCATGCCCATGTCGATCTCGCGAATGGCGAACTGCGCGTCAGCCGCCGCATATCGCATGTCACACGCAGAAATCAGGTCGATGGCACCGCCCAGGCAGTAGCCTTGAATGGCGGCAAGAACCGGTTTGCGGCAATTGTCCACGGCCGTGAACGAGGCTTGCATGTCGCGGATCTTGCGCCGCAACAGACGTGCATTGCGCCCTGCGTCCTTACCCAACTGGCTGGCGACCGAAGCCAGCAATGCCAGATCGATGCCGGACGAAAAGTGCTTGCCTGCACCGCTGAGCACCACAACGCGCACCTCGTCGGTACGCTCTATCCAGTCGAAGATGTCGATTATCTCCGTCCAGAACGACTCGTTCATCGCGTTGAGTTTTTCAGGCCGGTTGATTTGTACGTGAGCAACGCTGTCGCCCAGCTCGACCCGGAAACTTTGATAATCGGTCACGACGTGATCCCTCAAGCAGGTGGGTGTTCAGGCGCAGGACTATAACAACTGCAACAGACACATCGTAACCGGACTGAAGTGACATTTGCAGGACCCGAAAACTACCCGCCCGGCTATATTGGATATGGATGTTCCCCTCAAATAGGGGGAACGGTCGCAGTACCTGACGGTCCAGTAATGAGGCATTAACAAAACCTGTACGGTTATCAGAGGGCGATACTTGAATACGTCAAAAGCGGCAACCGGCATTGAAGGCCTGGATGACATCCTTGCAGGAGGTCTTTCACGCAGTCATGTGTTTCTTCTTGAGGGAGAACCCGGAACCGGCAAGACAACCGTGGCGCTGCATTTTCTGCAGGCCGGGGCGGCAGCGGGCGAAATCTCGTTGTATATCACTCTGTCCGAGACTGAAAGCGAGTTGCGCTCGGGTGCAGCCTCGCACGGATGGCAGCTCGACGAACATATCAATATCTTTGAACTGACACCGCCTGAAAGCCTGCTCGATGCGGATCATCATCAAAGCCTGCTCTACTCCTCTGACCTGGAGCTGGGTGAGGCGACGCGGCAGATATTCGAGGTGGTCGAGCGTGTCAAACCTACTCGCGTCGTCATCGACAGCCTCTCGGAAATCCGTCTTCTGGCGCAGAGTTCGTTGCGCTACAGGCGCCAGATTCTGGCCATCAAGCATTATTTCACCCGCTACAACGCGACAGTGCTGCTGCTCGATGACCTGACCACCGAGGCACTCGACAAGACCGTGCACAGCGTTGCCCACGGGGTGATTCGCCTTGAGGCACTGACACCTACTTACGGTGCCGAGCGCAGGCGTCTCAAAATCGTCAAGTACCGCGGTCAGAAGTATCGCGGTGGTTTTCACGACTTCACCATTGCCGAGAATGGCATACACGTCTTTCCTCGCCTGGTAGCCGCCGAACACCGTTCCAATTACTCGCGCACTCAATTGAGCAGCGGAATCCAGGAGCTGGATAACCTGCTCGGAGGCGGCATCGAAGGTGGCTCCAGCACCCTGATTCTTGGCCCGGCCGGGACCGGGAAATCGCTCATCTCGCTGGTTTTCGCCGTGCAGGCGGTCGCACGCGGCGAGCGCGTCGGTCTGTTCATATTCGATGAGGAAATGGGCCTGCTGTTCGAGCGCATGCTCAAGCTGGGGATCGACCTGCGTGCACTGCAGGAAACCGGCAATCTGGTGGTAGAGCAGATCGACGCCGCAGAGCTGTCCCCTGGCGAGTTCGCACACCGTGTGCGGCGTGCAGTCGATAAAAAGCAGATAAAGACCGTTGTCATCGACAGTATCAACGGTTACCAGGCTGCAATGCCTGAAGAAAGCGCGCTGGTTCTGCACATGCACGAGCTGCTGCTCTACCTCAATCGCCAGGGCGCCTCGACCTTCATGACCGTTGCGCAGCACGGACTGGTCGGCGATATGCGCTCGCCAGTAGACATCACCTACCTTGCCGACAGTGTGATTCTGTTGCGTTACTTTGAAGCATTGGGTCAGGTACGCCGTGCGATATCGGTCATCAAGAAACGCACCGGCACTCACGAATCCACAATCCGTGAGTACCGCATCAGTTCCAGCGGATTGAAAATAGGCGAACCGCTGGAGGCCTTTCAGGGTGTACTGCGCGGTGTGCCGTCGTACATGGGCGACAAGAAACCGCTGCTTGAGGATGACGACCTGTGAGTACCCCAGGTCTGTTATCAGAGCGCGCGATCATTCTCGCCCCACGCGGGCGGGACAGTCAGATCGCCATGCGTATTCTCGACGAAGCAGGTTACCCCGCGACGGTCGCCCGTGACGTGCCCGAACTGGTCAGAGAGCTGGGGGCCGGTGCCGGTCTGGCGATCATCGCCGACGAGGCACTGCGCAACACTGATATGACCCCATTGCTGGAGCTGCTTGGCCGTCAGCCGCCCTGGTCGGACTTGCCTATCGTCTTGCTGACCCACGGACCTGATCACAACCCCTCTGCGCGCATGGGTAATCTATTGGGCAACGTGACCTTTCTCGAGCGCCCTTTCCATCCGGTGACGTTGGTGAGTCTGGTGATGACAGCGGTGCGCGGCCGTAGACGCCAGTATGAAGCTCGCGCGCGCATGGAGGATCTGCACGAAAGTGAAGGCCGCCTGCAGAATGCCCTGAAGGCCGGCAGGCTGGGCTCATGGGTTCTGGAGGCCGAATATCTCAAACTGACCTGTTCGGACATCACCAAAAGTCACTACGGCCGCGACGAGCAGAACACCTTCGGTTACGACGACTGGCTGGCCGCCGTTTATTTCGAAGACCAGCCCCGAATGCAATCGGCGTTGCAGCGCAGCCTGGACACCGGTGTCGATCTGATCATCGAATACCGGAATATCTGGCCGGACGGCTCACTCAACTGGGTGGATGTGCGCGCCCGTGCCACGCGCGGCAAGAACGGCCTGGTCGGCTCACTGGCGGGCGTGACATCCGACATCACCGAGCGCAAGCAGGCCGAGTCGCAATTGCGCCGCCTCAATGAAACGCTCGAGCAACAGGTTGAAGAGCGAACCTCGCAGCTACGTCACAAAGAGGAAATTCTGCGCCAGTCACAGAAAATGGAGGCAGTCGGCCAGTTGACCGGCGGGATTGCCCATGACTTCAACAACATGCTGACAGGGATCATCGGCAGCCTCGAGTTGATAAGACGCCGGCTGGCGCGTGGGCGTGTCGAGGACCTGAACGGCCTGATCGATCTGGGGGTCACCTCGGCAAACCGCGCCGCCGCCCTGACCCATCGTCTGCTGGCCTTCTCACGGCGTCAGTCGCTGGACTCCAAGCCGGTCGAAATGAATCATCTGGTCAACGCCATGGATGAACTGCTACAACGCAGCGTTAACGAGAGCATTCATTTGCAGCTGCGCCTGGCACACGATCTGTGGACCGCAGAGGCCGACCCCAATCAGTTGGAGAGCGCCCTGCTCAATCTGGTACTCAACGCCCGCGACGCCATGCCTGACGGCGGCACGCTGGTGGTCGAGACGTTCAACCAGCAACTGGACAGATCCTTCACCAATGCCCATGAGAACCTGCTGCCGGGTGACTACGTCGTACTGAGCGTCAGCGACAATGGCTGTGGCATGCCTGAAACCGTCATCAGTCGAGCGTTCGACCCGTTCTTCACCACCAAACCCATCGGCCAGGGCACGGGGCTGGGTCTTTCGATGATCTACGGCTTCAGCAAGCAATCGCATGGCCACGTCCTGATCAAGAGCGAAGTCGGCGTCGGCACTACCGTACAACTGTTTCTGCCGCGCTTTCAGGGACTGGCGGATGAGGCCGAGCAAAGCTTCCAGAGCAATGCCGTTTACGCCGAGAACGGCGAGACGGTACTGATCGTTGAGGACGACCCTGCCGTGCGCGCGCTGGTCAGTGAAGTGCTTGGCGAGCTGGGCTACACCTTTATCGAGGCTGGCGAGGCAGCGGACGCAGTACCCATACTGGAATCCGGACGGCGTATCGATCTATTGATCAGCGATGTAGGCCTGCCAGGCATGAACGGCAGGCAACTGGCGGACATCGCGAGGCAACTGCGACCGGAACTCAAGGTGTTGTTCATCACCGGTTATGCAGAACATGCGGCGGTGCGCGGGGGCTTTCTGGACACAGGAATGCAATTGATCACCAAACCCTTTGCGTTCGATCACCTGACGTCAAAAGTACGGGAAATGATAGAAGCCTGAGCAAGACTCAGGCTTCAGGCAGCGCAGATTTATCGGATTGCCCGCTCACTCGTCGGGCAGGCAGGCCGCTCAAGCCAGTAGTTTCTGGATCTGGGTGTGCAGGGTGTCCATGGTGAAGGGCTTGGCGAGAATAGGCGCCTTCAGCGCGATGGGGCTGCCCGAATCGAGTATCTCTGCCGGGTAGCCGCTGATGAAAATCACCTTCAACTCGGGCCGCAGCATGATCGCAGGCTCGGCAATCTGTACGCCCGAGACGCCGCCCGGCAGCCGATAATCGGTGATCATCAGGTCGAGATGGGGTTTGGTCGCCAGAATCTCGAAAGCCTGCTCGCCGTTCTCGGCTTTCAGGACACGATAACCCTCACCCGACAGATAATCGGCCAGAAGCATCAGGATCAGGGGCTCGTCTTCGACGATTAGTACGACGTTTTCTGCATCAGCGCTCATTGAACTGCCTTTGATCTTATAAATAGCTGCCATTACGACCACGGCACGCGTGGGAGGTTGCGCCAACGTGTGATTAAACTTGATCGCCGGAGGCGGCGACCTTACAGAGGCAGACAGATACGAAACACCGAACCCTTGCCCTCTTCACTCTCCACTTCGATGCGACCGCCGTGAGCCATGACGATCTGATCGGAAATGAACAGCCCAAGACCCAGCCCGGCAACAGCGTGATTAGTCGACACCCGCTCGAACTGCTGAAAGATGCGCTTCTGGTTTTCGGCCGTAATGCCAATACCTTGATCCCTCACTTCAATGAAGGCCTCGCTGTCCTTGCTGTACACATGCACTTCTATCGGCTTTCGCGCGCCGTAGCGCAGCGCGTTGGTCAACAGGTTGGCAACCACCTGCTCAATGCGGAACTCATCCCAGACGCCTATTACCGGCTGCTCGGCGAACCGGGTGATCGTGGAATTGGCGGCGGCGATCTGCGCGGCAAAACTTTCCAGCAGTTGAGTGACCAGCTCGCTCAGGTCGAACGGACTCGGCCTGATCGACAGCTTACCGGTACGAATCCTCGATACATCGAGCATGTCTTCGATCAGGCGGATAAGGCTCTGAATCTGCCGCTCATCGCGATCGACCATGGCGCGTAACTTTTCCATGGTAAACGCCGCTGCGTTGTCCTTGGCCAGGTGCAGCTTGCGCAGCTGGGTCTCCAGAATCAGGCCGTTGAGCGGCGTGCGCACCTCGTGAGAGACGATGGACATGAAGTCATCACGCATACGAATCGCATGCTCCAGCTCGCTCTGGGTCGACTGCAGACGCTTGAGCAAGGCCTCCTGCTCCTGGCGACTGCGCTCAAGTTCCTCGACTTGTATCTTCATGGCCTTGCGCTGCCGGTAAAGATCGACGAACACATTGACCTTGCTCTTCACCGCGTGAATATCCAGCGGCTTGTGCAGGAAGTCCACGGCACCGCTTTCATAACCCTTGAAGGCGTAATTCAGCTCACGTCCGGCGGCACTGACGAAGACGATTGGAATGCTTTTGGTCTTTTCCGTGCTGCGCATCATCTCGGCCAGCTCGAAGCCGTTCATCCCGGGCATCTGCACGTCGAGGATGGCCATGGCGAATTCGTGCTGCAGCAGCAGTGACAGCGCCTCATCGGCAGACAGCGCCTTGTAGACGATTCGATCACCGCGCTTGATCAGCGCTTCGAGCGCCAGCAGGTTTTCCGGCAAATCATCGACGATAAGCAGTTTTGCCTGAATTTCACTTAACATGCGGTTCGTTCCAGCTCGACCAGCAAGCGGCCAATATCGTTCAGGGAAAGGAGGTAATCGGGCGAGTGCAGCGCCAGGCCAGCTTCAGGCATGGTAGAAGCCTGGGCCTGCGAGGGGTCCTGAATCACCGTGAAACCACCGTACGTCTTGATCTGCAGCAACCCGTTCGCACCGTCATTATTGGCACCGGTCAACAGCACCCCGGCCAGTCGCGACCCATAGGCATCAGCAGCCGAACCGAACAGAATGTCGATACTGGGCCTTGAATAAAACACTTTGTCCTCCTGACTCAACGACAGGGAAAAGTCGGACTCCACCGAGACGTGATAGCCCGCTGGCGCAACATACAAAGTGCCGGGCACTATGCTCTCCTTGTCGTCGGCTTCCTTGACCGGAATCGCCAGACGGTTCTGAAACACATTGGCCAACTGGCTATGCCGGTCATCAGGCAAATGCAGAACCATCAGGATAGGCAACGCAAAACCCTTGCGCAGGCCGCTGAATATTTTCAGCAAGGCTTCCACGCCGCCGGCCGATGCGCCGACCACAATGGCATCGACCACGGGCAACGAGTGACTCAAGGCGTCATCGCCAAACGTGGTTTTCATGATTTCCGGTAAATCCGCTCGGGTTTCACCAGCGCCTCGAAAGCGCCCCCGTACGCTGAGAATTCCAGCGTCTCCTTGCTGCCCAACGCCAGAAAACCACGATGACACAGCGAGTCATGAAACAGCCCGAACGCTCGATCCTGGAGCTTTTTGTTGAAATAAATCAGTACGTTACGACACGAAATAAATTGCGTTTCGGAGAACACACTATCTGTGGCCAGACTGTGATCGGCAAACGTGACGTTCTCGCACAGCGTCTTGTCGAAGATCGCGTAGTCATAGGCGGACGTGTAGTACTCGGCAAAATCGCGCTGCCCTCCCGCCTTTCGATAGTTCTCGGCGTAGGCCCGCACGTTGTCCATGGAAAAGATGCCCTGCTTGGCCTTCTCCAGCGAGCTGGGATTGATATCGGTCGCGTAAATGATGGTTCGCTCCAGCAGCCCCTCTTCACGCAACAGAATAGCCGTGGAATAAACCTCCTCGCCCGTGCTGCAGCCGGCAATCCATACCTTGAGTGACGGGTAGGTACGCAGCACCGGTACGACCTCATTACGGATTGCCAGGAAGTGCGAGGGATCACGGAACATCTCACTGACCGGGATAGTGAGAATCTGCAGCAATTGCATGAACGCCGCAGGGTCGTGGATCACACGTTCCTGCAGCGCGGAGATGGTTGCACAATCGAACTGGCGCAACGCATGGATCACGCGGCGCTTGACCGAAGCGCCGGAGTAGTCACGAAAGTCGTAGCTGTATTGAAGGTAAATCGCCTCGATCAGCAGGCGCAACTCGATGTCCATGCTTCGATCAAGCTGCATGGTGCCGCCCGGGCTTGCCATTGCAGACGCCCCTCCGCTGAAGCCTCATTCAGATACGCTCCATCTTCGGCAGCCAGACGCGAATCAGCGAAAACAGACGATCCAGATCAATGGGCTTGGCCAAGTAATCGTTGGAACCCGCCTGCAGACAACGCTCCTGATCATCCTTCATGGCCTTGGCCGTGACGGCGATGATCGGCAGCTTGCGCCAGCGCGGGTCCTTGCGGATCTCGATGGTCGCTTCAAAACCATCCATTTCAGGCATCATCACGTCCATCAGGACCAGATCGATGTCTTCCACCTCATTGAGCCTGGCAATCGCCTCCAGACCATTGCGGGCGATTTCCACGACCGCACCCTTATGTTCAAGGGCGCTGGTCAGCGCAAAGATATTGCGCACATCGTCGTCGACCACGAGGATCTTGCGCGCCTCGAAGACCTTGTCACGGCTACGTGCGGTCTTGAGCATCTTTTGCCGTTCGTTGGACAGTTGCGACTCGACCTTGTGCAGGAACAGCGTGACCTCATCGAGCAGCCTTTCAGGCGAGCGCGCACCCTTGATAATGATCGAGCGCGAATACTTCATCAGCTCGGCTTCTTCATCGCGGGTCATGTTGCGGCCGGTATAGACAATCACCGGCGGGAAGGCGCAGATGTCTTCCATCGACATGCGCTTGAGCAATTCATTGCCGAGCATGTCCGGAAGCTTGAGATCAATGATCATGCAGTCATAGACATGGTCGCGCAGCAGGTCCAGCGCCTCCTGGGCAAAGCCTACCGCAGTGATTTCAATATCGTCATCACCGATCAGGCGCGCGATGCTATCACGCTGCAACGCATCGTCTTCGACCAAAAGGATACGTTTGACCTTTTGCGTCAGCTTGGCTTCCAGCTTGGCGAACACGTCCTTGAGCTCTTCACGTGTGGTCGGCTTGACCGCGTAGCCAATCGCACCCATATGCAAGGCGGCTTCCTGGCGATCCTCGACCGAGATCACGTGTACGGGAATGTGCCGGGTGGGCGCCAGTTCCTTGAGACGCTGCAGCACGGTCAGGCCCGAATGATCCGGCAGGCGCATGTCCAGCAGAATGGCGTCAGGCGTGTAGCGGGACGCCAGGTTGAAGCCATCGTCAGCAGCATGCGCGACCAGACAGTCGTAGCCCAGCTCGTGGGCCAGGTCGTAGAGAATCTGGGCGAATCGCACTTCGTCTTCGATCACCAGGATGCAACGACGCTCGAAGGGCGCCTTGTCCCGGTCGTCGGCAAATACCGGCACCGGCGTATCCATCGGCACGGGTGCCTGTACCGGCTGCGGGATGACCGGAAGCGCAGCCACAGACAGCGGCAGCGCAGCAGGCGCTGGTGAGATGAGCAGATCGCTGTCCGGCTCGCGGCCGTCTTGTTCGACGTATTGCTCCGGCAGCACGAGGCTGAAAATACTGCCCTGCCCCGGTGCGCTGGTCACACTGATCGATCCGCCCAGCAATGCCGCCAGATCACGCGAAATCGACAGACCCAATCCGGTGCCGCCATAACGTCGGTTGGTGGTGCCGTCTGCCTGACGGAACGCTTCAAAAATGCCCTGCTGGTGCTCCTCGGCGATGCCGATGCCCGAATCACGCACGATGAACGCGATACCCGCGCCCGGATGACGCGAAACCACCATGCTGACCGAGCCGGTTTCAGTGAACTTGATCGCGTTGGACAGCAGGTTCTTGAGGATCTGCTCAAGACGCTGGCGATCCGTGAACAGCATGGTAGGCGCACCGGCCTGGATGTCGACGGTAAACGCGAGCTTCTTTTCGGCGGCCAGCGGCTGAAAGAGCGTCCGCAGACCTTCGACCAGTCGGGGTACGCTGCTGTTTTCCGGGCGCACTTCCAGCTTGCCGGCCTCGACCTTGGAAATATCCAGAATGTCGTTGATCAGATTCAGCAGGTCATTGCCCGCCGAATAGATCGACTCGGCAAACTTGACCTGTTCGGCGGTCAGGTTCTCGCCCGGGTTCTCCGCCAGCAGTTTGGCGAGGATCAGTGAGCTGTTGAGCGGCGTGCGCAGCTCGTGGGACATATTGGCGAGGAACTCGGACTTGTACTTGCTGGCGCGCTGCAGTTCGTCTGCCCGCGCCTGCAACTCGGCCTGAGCAATATTCAGTTCTTCATTGTTGCGATCCAGCGCATCGCGCTGCTCGGCCAGTGCCTGACTCTGGTCGGCGAGTTGCTCGTTGGTCTGCTCCAGCTCAGCCTGCTGGGTCTCCAGATGGACCTGGGACTCCTTGAGGATGCGCGATTGCTCCTCCAGCTCTTCGTTGGCCGTACGCAGTTCTTCCTGCTGCACCTGAAGTTCTTCGTTGAGCTGCTGGGTCTCGGCCAGCACCTCCTGCAGACGCTGGCGATAACGGGCGGCTTCGATGGACGTACCGATGTTGTCCGCCACCAGCTCAAGAAACTCGATATCGCGCTCGGTCAGGGTGCGCAGAAAGCCCAGTTCGATCACGCCGTTGACCTGATCGTCATTGCTGGTCGGCACCACCACCACGCTGCGCGGCGAGCCATCGCCCAGGCCGGAGGCGACCTTGAAGTAGTTATCCGGCAGTTCATCCAGCGTAATGATGCGGTCCTGCTGGGCTGCCTGCCCCACAATGCCTTCGTCACTGTGAATGGTCTGATCCTGCTGCTCCTGTTCGCGGGAGAAACCATACGAGGCAACTCGCGTGAGGCCGCCGTGGTCCTGGCGGATGTAGACAGCGGCCACCGACGCGCCCAGGTGTTGGGTCAGAAACTGGAGGATATTCCGGCCCAGCATGTTCAGCGTCAATTGCCCCAGGACCTGCTCGGCCAGCTCGCTCTGACCATTGCGCAGCCAGGCCACCTTCTGCAGTCGCTCGGCATTGACTTCCTGCAGTCTGAGGTTTTCGCTGTAAGTGTTCGACAGCGACATCAGATCCCGGCGACCGATATAGGCCAGAATTGCGCTGACAATCACCACGAATATCAGATAAAGGGTGACGGAAAGAATGGTACTGCGCGTGACTTCCGCATTGCGGGTCAGGCGCAGTTGCTGCTCCATTTCCACGGCCTGATCGTATTCGGTGCGGATCTGATCGGTAATTCGCTTGCCACGTCCGGCCAGCACCGGCGTCTGATAATCGGCGTTGGTGCGCCGCAACGTAATCATCTCCTGGGCGAACGCATTCCACTCCTGCTGCAACGTGGCCAGACGCCTGAACCGATCCAGTTGCGTGGGGTTGTCTTCTACCAGTTCCTCCAGCCCCTGCAACTCGGCGAGCAACAGCGGCTTGGCGACTTCATAGGGATCGAGAAAATGCTGATCACCGGTGAGCAGGAAACCGCGCATGCCGGTTTCCATGTCTATCGACAGTTTCATTGAGCGGTTGGTGTTGTTGATCACCCGGTCAGTGTGCTCGACCCACTGTATTGCAGTGAGCAGATAACTGATCAGCAGAATGAAGAAAACTGCGCTCAATACACCGACGCCCAGGGGCAAGCCAACGTTACGCCCCAGCAATTTTCGAAAGCGTTGTTCATCGACAACAGACGTCCGATTCATGAAATATCCCTGACGAGTGGATCAAAACCGTAGAGTTTGCCGTAAACCTACGAAAAACACTCTTATTTCTGACATAGAGGATTGAAATTTCACACATAAATGCGCGATAAGCTCACGCCTGTATTCATTAATGACGCCAACCCGTGAGCCGCCCTGTCGATTTACGGTATTTGTGCCTCGATTGAACTTCCACCCGGTTTTTATTTACTGATACAGGGACTGTATCAACAGCGGACAGGCCCTCGCTCGGTTACCCTGAGTTGACGGGAAAGGATGCGTAAAATTCCACACTGTCTGCACCATCGCCATTATTCAGGTTTAAGGAGTCAACCATGCCCGACACAGCCCGCACCATTCTCGTGGTCGAAGACGACGCCATTGTGCGCATGCTGATTGTCGACGTGCTCGAGGAGCTGGAATACAAGGTACTGGAAGCCGAGGACGCTACGTCGGCACTGACCTTTGTTGCAGACGATTCCAATCACATCGACTTGTTGATGACTGACCAGGGGCTGCCTGACATGAAGGGCACCGCACTGGCCAAAAAGGTCATCGAACTTCGCCCGCAATTGCCGGTGCTGTTCGCCAGCGGTTACTCCGAAAATATCGACGTGCCGCCAGGCATGTACTCGATCGGCAAGCCGTTCTCCATCGACCAGTTGCGTGACAAGGTAAAAAGCATTCTCGGGAACAGCCTTGACTGACATCGACGCAGTCTTCAATCGTACCGACAAGCCTGTCAGCACCCGCCTATTGATCATCGGCTACGTGTGGCCAGAACCGCGCTCCTCGGCCGCGAGCGGGCACATGATGCAATTGATTCAATGCTTTCTGGAGCAGGATTGGCAGATCACCTTTGCCAGCCCTGCCACTGAAGGCGAGCACCGCGCCGATCTGCTCGGCCTGGGCATCCACGAAGTGCACATTGCGCTCAACGACAGCAGTTTTGACGTGTTTGTCAGCGAATTGCAGCCTGACGTGGTGCTCTTCGATCAGTTCATGATCGAAGAGCAGTTCGGCTGGCGTGTCGAGCAGCAGTGTCCTGACGCGCTGCGAATTCTGGAGACCTCGGATTTCCAGAGCCTGCGCCACGCCCGCCATCAGTTGTTGAAGGACGCGCTGAACAGCGATTGCCCCGAGGCTGCGCCGGGCAGTGTGGACATTTCAGCGCCGCAGCTTTTCCGGCAGATAGCGTCCAGTGATCTGGCGCAGCGCGAAATCGCTTCGCTATATCGCTGCGACCTCAACCTGATGACGTCCGATGTCGAAATTGCACTGCTGAGCGGCCCTTTCGGCCTGCCCGAGACGCTGCTGCACTGGTGTCCGCTGATGATCGACGGCGCGCCCGACAGCTTCCGGCCTTTTGCACAGCGTGCACACTTCCTCAGTATCGGCAACTTCCGTCATGCGCCCAACTGGGATGCGGTGCTGTGGATGAAAACCACTATCTGGCCGCTGATCCGTCAACAACTGCCCGAAGCCCAGCTGCACATCTACGGTGCCTATACGCCACCCAAGGCCGCGGCGCTGCACAACGCCGCTCAGGGCTTTCATGTGAAGCACTGGGCCGAGGATGCGCTGGAGGTCATGTCCAATGCGCGAGTGTGCCTCGCGCCATTGCGTTTCGGGGCTGGTATCAAAGGCAAGCTGATGGACGCGATGCTCTGCGGAACGCCATCAGTCACCACCCCGGTGGGTGCGGAAGCCATGAGCGGCGGGCTGCCGTGGCCCGGCATCATTGCCGATAAGCCGGCCGACATCGCTGACGCTGCGGTCAGGCTGTATCAGGAGCAGAACCTCTGGCTTGAAGCGCAACATGCGGGTCACGCGGTACTGCAGGCGCGCTTCCAGCATAGGCAGCACTGTGCGAGCCTAATTGAGCGCATCGAAACCCTTCGCAACGGACTCGCGGAGCATCGTCTGGCGAACTTCACCGGCGCCATGCTGCGGCATCATCACCACAAGAGCACCAAATACATGGCGCAGTGGATCGAAGCGAAGAATCGCAACAAGGATGAAAAACCGGCTTAGGCCGGTTTGCGTAGCAAATAGGTGTCCATGATCCACCCCTTGCGCTCGCGTGCCTCGCTGCGCAGCCGCCTGATTTGCTCGCAGACCTCATCGAGCCGGCCCGACACCAGTATCTCGTCCGGCGTGCCCAGATACGCGCCCCAATAGATGTCCAGCCCCTGCCCCACATAACGCTCGAATGTGCAGTGCGCGTCGAGCATCACCACGACGTTGCCGAGGTGCTCCAGCGGAGCTGTCGCCAGGCGTCGGCCGGTGGTGATAAGAATCGACTCGCCGATGCGATTGAGCGGGATCCGGTGCCGCGCGACCAGGCTCTGGACGCTGGTGATACCGGGAATCACCTGATACTCGAATACCTCGTTGCGCCGCGCCAGGACCTGATCAAGGATGCGCATTGTGCTGTCGTAGAGCGACGGGTCGCCCCAGACCAGAAAAGCGCCGACCTGATCCACACCAAGCTCATCGGCCAACAACCGCTCGAAGAGTATTGCGCGCTGTTCGTGCCACCCCTCGATGCCGCGCTCGTAGGCCTGCGGATCATCTTCACGTCGAGGATCCTGAACTTGCACCAGACGGTAGCGTTCATGACTGATGTAGCGCTGACAGAGCTCTTTGCGCAGCCTCAGCAACTGATCGTCGACGTACCCCTTGTCGAGGATAAAGATCACCTCTGCACGGTTCAGTGCCGCGACAGCCTGCAGGGTGATCTGCTCGGGATCACCGGCCCCCATACCGATCAGCAGGATCTGTTTCATCGGGCAACGCCTCCACTGTGCAGGGGCCTGATCGTAGGTGATTTTTGCCAACGACCGGGCATTGAACTGAAAAATCAGGCACATTACTCTTTTGGCAACGGATGAACATGACATCGCCAATGAATAAAACAACAAGAATCGCCGACCCTTCCTACGAATTGATGGACGACCACAACGGTCTGTCGATCATCTACCGCGAGCATGGTTTCCCCTGCCCGCTGGTGCGCTGGCACTTCCACAAGGAATATGAGCTGCACCTGATTGTCGCCAGCTCTGGCAAGGTGTTTGTCGGCGACTACATCGGCAATTTCAATCCTGCCAGCCTGTTTCTCACCGGCCCCAACCTGCCGCATAACTGGATCAGCCAGATCGACGATGGCGAGGTGGTGCCCAAGCGCGACATGCTGGTCAACTTTACCGACGAGCTGCTGGAAAGCGGCAATCAGGTGTTTGCCGAACTCAAGACCCTGACGCCTTTACTGGAGCGCGCCCGCTACGGCATCGAATTTCGCTGCAAACGCACGATTCGTCAGGCCATGAAGCAAATGCAGAAGATCGCCGACTCACGAGGCATCACTCGCCTGGGCCACTTCTTCATCCTGCTCGAGCTGCTGGCCGCCAGCGACGACTACCAGCTGCTGTCAGGCACGGCGGTGGCCCACACGGCGGACGAGCACAGTGTGGATCGCACCAACCGGGCGGTGGATTATATATTCACCCACTATGGCCGCGAGCTGCCGCTGGAGGAAGTCGCCGAGTATCTGGGCATGAAGCCGACCTATTTTTCCCGGGTGTTCAAACAGGCTACCGGGCGCTGCTTCGTGGAGTTCGTCAATCGGCTGCGCATCAGCAAATCGTGTGAACTGCTTGCCGACGGCGACAAACCGGTCACCGATGTGTGCTTCGAGTCCGGATTCAACAATATTTCCAATTTCAATCGGCGCTTTCAGCAACTCAAGGGCATGACCCCGTCGCACTACCGCCGCCTCGCCGTTCAGCGTCTGACCGAACAAAACCTGTACTGATTCGCCCCGCTCTCGCCCTCATCGTCTACGCTGAAGATGCGTCGAAGCCGTCCTATGGGCGATTCGGCGCTGTTGGCTTTTCGCACCCGAGTGCAAAAAAGTATCAGTCAGAGTGCGGCGCAGGATTTGTCTTTCAAACCGAACGCCGGTGTAATCAGTGCACATCTTCCTCACCTCCGGAAGAGAAAAAAACAATAACCATCCTTCTACAGTCCTTTGGGCGTGGAAGAGGAGTGATCAATGAAGAACTCAGCAAAACTTCTGCTCGCCAGTTCCGTCCTCAGTACCTGTTTCGTGTTCAGTGGCAGTGCCACAGCGGGGACCGTGACCATCGCCACGGTCAACAACAGTGACATGATTCGCATGCAGCGCCTCTCCAAGACCTTCGAAGAAAAGCACCCCGACATCAAGCTCAACTGGGTCGTGCTGGAAGAGAACGTGCTGCGCCAACGACTGACCACCGACATCGCCACCAAGGGCGGCCAGTTCGACGTGCTGACCATCGGCATGTACGAAGCCTCACTCTGGGGTCAGAAAGGCTGGTTGCAGGAAATGAAAGACCTGCCTGCCAGTTACGAGCTGGACGATGTGTTCCCTTCCGTGCGTGACGGCCTGTCGGTGGACGGCAAACTGTTCGCCCTGCCGTTCTATGCTGAAGCTTCGATCACTTACTACCGCACCGACCTGTTCAAGGCGGCCGGCCTGACCATGCCAGAGCGCCCTACCTGGACGCAGATCGCCGAGTTCGCCGGCAAACTGACCGACAAATCCAAGGAACAGTACGGTCTCTGCCTGCGCGGCAAGGCTGGCTGGGGCGAGAACATGGCGCTGATCACCACGCTGGCCAACGCCTTTGGCGGACGCTGGTTCGATGAGAAGTGGACGCCACAGTTCGATCAGCCAGAGTGGAAGAATGCGCTGAACTTCTACGTCAACACCATGAAGCAGTCCGGGCCGCCGGGCGCCTCCAGCAACGGTTTCAACGAGAACCTTGCGCTGTTCAACAGCGGCAAGTGCGCCATCTGGGTCGACGCCAGCGTTGCCGGTTCGTTCGTGACCGACAAGAAGCAGAGCAAAGTGGCCGACAGCGTCGGCTTCACCTACGCCCCGCATGAGGTGACCGACAAGGGCTCGTCGTGGCTGTACTCGTGGTCGCTGGCGATCCCGACCAGCGCCAAGAACACCAAGGACGCTGCCGAGTTCACCCAGTGGGCCACCTCGAAAGAGTACGCCAAACTGGTTGCCGATACCGACGGCGTGTCCAACGTACCGCCGGGCACCCGCGCCTCGACCTACACCGACGAGTACAAAAAGGCAGCGCCGTTTGCCAACATCACGCTTGAGTCGTTGAAGAAGGTCGATCCCAAGTCGCCAACCCTCAAGCCCGTGCCTTACGTCGGCATTCAACTGGTCACCATTCCCGAGTTCCAGGCCATCGGCACCAGCGTCGGTCAGCAGTTCTCCGCAGCACTCATAGGTCAGTCCACTGTGGATCAAGCCTTGCAGAATGCGCAAACCGCTACCGCGCGCGACATGAAACGAGCGGGTTACCCGAAAAAGTAACCGTCACGCACCAGGGCGAAAGCCGATGCTTTCGCCCTGCCGCTCAACTGCGCAACAACTCTGGTGCAATCCGGTTCGGAGCTCCCCATGAATACCTCAGCCTCCCCTGAACGCACGGACTTGTCCGGCGAACAGCAACCGCTCAAAAGCCGTCGATTCAAGCCGGGCTGGTTTCTGGTCAGTCCTTCGGTGGCGCTTCTGTTGGTGTGGATGATCGTGCCGCTGGGCATGACCATTTATTTCTCGCTGATCCGCTACAACCTGCTCTCCCCTGGCGAAAACGAATTCGTCGGCCTGGAAAACTTCCAGTACTTCGTGACCGACAGCGGCTTTTTGCCGGGTGCCGGCAATACCTTGCTGCTGGTCGGCAGTGTGCTGGCGATCAGCGTGATCTTCGGCGTGCTGATTTCGGCGCTGCTGGAAGCCAGTGAGTTTTTCGGTCGTGGCATCGTCCGTGTGCTGTTGATCTCGCCGTTCTTCATCATGCCCACGGTCAGTGCGCTGATCTGGAAAAACCTGATTTTCCACCCGGTGTCCGGCGTACTCGCGGCGGTCTGGAAGTTCTTCGGCGCGCAACCCATCGACTGGTTCGCCCATTACCCGATGCTGTCGATCATTATCATCGTCTCCTGGCAATGGCTGCCGTTCGCGATCCTGATCCTGATGACCGCCATGCAGTCGCTCGATCAAGAGCAGAAAGAAGCGGCGCGGCTGGACGGCGCAGGTCCCCTGGCAATCTTCTGGCACCTGACCCTGCCGCACCTGGCACGTCCGATTGCCGTGGTGGTAATGATCGAAACGATCTTCCTGCTTTCGGTATTCGCTGAAATCTTCACCACGACCAATGGCGGGCCGGGCTTTGCCTCGACCAACCTGGCTTACCTGATCTACATCCAGGCGCTGCTGCAGTTCGACGTCGGCATGGCCTCGGCGGGCGGCTTGATTGCAGTGGTCATAGCCAACATCGCGGCGATCATCCTGATCCGGATGATCGGCAAAAACCTCACCGACAAGTCATGAGGACCTTGCCATGATGACCCTCAAACAATCACGCCGTCTGCAAAGCCTGCTGCTCGGGGCCCTGTCCTGGATCATCGCTGCGCTGGTGTTCTTTCCGATCTTCTGGATGGTCCTGACCAGCTTCAAAACCGAGATCGATGCGTTCGCGACACCGCCACAGCTGTTCTTCACCCCAACGCTGGAAAACTACCTGCACATTCAGGAGCGCAGCGATTACTTCCATTTTGCCTGGAACTCGGTGCTGATTTCCTTCAGCGCGACGGTACTGGCGATGCTGATCGCGATTCCTGCGGCATATTCCATGGCGTTTTTCGAGACCAAGCGCACCAAAGGCACGCTACTGTGGATGCTGTCTACCAAGATGCTGCCGCCGGTGGGCGTGCTGATGCCGATCTATCTGCTGGCCAAGACCTTTGGCCTGCTGGATTCGCGTCTGGCACTGATCATCATCTATACGCTGATCAACCTGCCGATCGTGGTCTGGATGATTTACACCTACTTCAAGGATATCCCCGGCGAGATCCTCGAGGCCTCGCGGCTGGACGGGGCCAGCACCCGCCAGGAAATCTTTCGCGTGCTGATGCCGATCTGCAAGGGCGGCCTGGCGTCCACCGCGTTGCTGTCGCTGATCCTGTGCTGGAACGAAGCGTTCTGGTCTCTGAACCTCACCTCGTCCGCCGCGGCCCCGTTGACTGCCTTGATCGCTTCCTACTCCAGCCCCGAAGGGTTGTTCTGGGCCAAGCTGTCAGCGGTCTCGACCCTGGCCTGTGCGCCCATTCTGATTTTCGGCTGGATCAGTCAGAAACAACTGGTTCGCGGCCTGTCGTTCGGCGCTGTCAAATAGCCCGGCCCAAAGAACAAGAAGGAGTCCAACATGGCTAATCTGAGCATCCGCAATCTGCAAAAAGGCTTTGACGGTCACCAGATCATCAAGGGCATTGACCTGGACGTGAAAGACCGCGAGTTCGTGGTCTTCGTCGGGCCTTCGGGCTGCGGCAAATCCACCCTGCTGCGGCTGATCGCCGGGCTCGAGGAAGTGACATCGGGAACCATCGAGCTCGATGGCCGGGACATCACTCAGGTGACCCCGGCCAAGCGTGACCTGGCCATGGTGTTCCAGACCTATGCGCTGTATCCGCACATGACCGTCGGCAAGAACCTGTCGTTTGCGCTGGACCTGGCGGGCGGTGACAAGGCCGAGATCAAGAAGAAGGTCGATGAAGCCGCACGTATTCTGGAGCTCGGACCACTGCTGGAGCGCAAGCCCAAGCAGCTGTCCGGCGGACAACGTCAGCGTGTCGCGATTGGCCGGGCCATTGTGCGCAACCCGAAGATTTTCCTGTTCGACGAGCCGCTGTCCAACCTCGACGCCGCGCTGCGCGTGCAGACCCGCCTGGAGTTGTCGCGCCTGCATAAAGAGTTGCAGGCCACCATGATCTACGTGACGCATGATCAGGTGGAAGCCATGACCCTGGCCGACAAGGTTGTCGTCCTCAATGGCGGCAAGGTCGAGCAGGTCGGCTCGCCGCTCGAGTTGTATCACCACCCGGCCAACCTGTTCGTTGCCGGCTTCCTCGGCACGCCGAAAATGGGCTTCCTCAAGGGCAGGATCAGCCGGGCGGACAGCAGCAGTTGCGAAGTCGAGCTGGATGCCGGAACGCGTATCAGCCTGCCGGTCAATGGCGCAGGACAAAGCGTTGGCGCCGCTGTGACGCTGGGCATCCGCCCGGAACACCTGAACCTTGCCCAGAGTGAGGATTGCCAGTTGCAGGTGATTGCCGATGTCAGCGAACGTCTTGGCAGCGACACGTACTGTCACGTGCGCACCCGTTCGGGCGAGGCGCTGACCATGCGTATTCGTGGTGATCTGGCCAGCCAGTACGGCGAAACGCTGAACCTGCATCTCGACAGTGCCCACTGCCACCTGTTCGACGCTCAAGGTCTGGTGATTGCCAAAGCCTTGCAGACTGCCGCCGCCTGAGTTCTGGAGAGCCCTTCATGAAACTGAATAAAAACAATCTGTCCCGACTGGACGCCGACATTGCCCTGCCCGCCTACACCGTCGACAGCACTCGCCAGGGCATTGCCCATATCGGCGTCGGCGGCTTCCATCGTGCGCATCAGGCGTTTTACACCGATGCGCTGATGAACAGCGGCGAAGGCTTCGAGTGGAGCATCTGCGGCGTGGGCCTGCGTCCTGAAGACAAGGCCGTGCGCGACGCTCTGGCACAACAGGACTACCTGTACACGCTCTATGAACTGGGTGACACACCCGATACCCAAACCCGCATCATTGCCTCGATCAGCGGCATGCTGCTGGCCGGTGACAGTCCGCAGGCGCTGATCGACAAGCTTGCCAGCCCGGACATACGCATCGTCTCGCTGACCATCACCGAAGGCGGTTACTGCATCGACGACAGCAACGGTCAGTTCATGGCCCATCTACCGCAGATCCAGCACGACCTGGCGAATCCGGATCAGCCAAAGACGGTATTCGGCTTCCTCTGCGCCGCGCTGGCGCGGCGCCGGGCGCAAGGCACGCCGGCCTTTACCCTGATGTCCTGCGATAACCTGCCACACAACGGCGCAGTGACACGCAAGGCATTGCTGGCATTTGCCACGTTGCGCGATGCAGAGCTGCACGACTGGATCAAGGCAAACGTCAGCTTTCCCAACGCGATGGTCGACCGTATCACACCGATGACCAGCGCAGCCCACCGTCTGCAACTGGCAGACGATAAACACATCGACGACGCCTGGCCGGTGGTCTGCGAACCGTTCGTGCAGTGGGTGCTGGAAGACAAGTTCGTCAATGGTCGCCCGGCATGGGAGAAAGTCGGCGTGCAATTCACCGATGACGTGACGCCCTATGAAGAGATGAAAATCAAACTGCTCAACGGCAGTCATCTGGCACTGACCTACCTGGGCTTCCTCAAAGGTTATCGTTTTGTACACGAAACCATGAATGACCCGCTGTTCGTGAGCTATATCCGCGCCTACATGGACCTTGATGTCACCCCGCAACTGGCGTCGGTGCCAGGCATCGACCTGGAAGGTTACAAAGACACCCTGATCGAGCGTTTTTCCAACCAGGCGATTGCCGACCAGCTGGAACGGGTCTGCTCGGACGGTTCGTCGAAATTTCCCAAGTTCACCATTCCGACGATCAATCGTCTGATCGTCGATCAGGGCAATCTCGAACGTGCCTCACTGGTAGTCGCCGCATGGGCGCTGTACCTGAAGGGTGTTGACGAGAACGGCACGACCTACAGGATTCCTGACCCGCGTGCCGAGTTCTGCCAGGCGCTGGTGGCTGATGACGCGCTCATTGCCGAGCGCTTGTTGGCGGTGGAAGAAATATTTGGCTCGGCCATTCCGAAATCCGCAGCCTTCGTGGCGGCTTTCGAGCAGAACCTCAATGATCTGCGCACGCTGGGTGTGAGTGGCACACTGGAAAAACTTTTGACCGCCAGGGCCTGAGGGACTTCCCATGTTTCTTGGAATCGATTGCGGGACCCAGGGCACCAAGGTGTTGGTGCTCGATACCGAAAGCGGCAACGTGCTGGGTGAAGGCTCGGCGCCGCACAGCCTGATCAGCGACCATAACGGCCGCCGTGAACAGGACGTGCAGCAATGGCTGGACGCGCTGCAACAGGCGACCCGCGAGGCATTGGCAGCGTCGGGCGTTTCCGGACAGCAGATCCAGGGCATCGGTGTGTCAGGCCAGCAACACGGCCTGGTGCTGCTCGATGCCCACGGCGAGGTACTGCGCCCGGCCAAGCTGTGGTGTGACACCGAGTCGGCACCGGAAAACCAGCGCCTGCTGGACGACCTGGGAGGCGCGCAGGGGTCGCTGCAACGCCTTGGCCTGGTCATCGCCCCAGGCTATACCGTGTCCAAACTGTTGTGGACCAAGGAGCAGTTCCCGCAGCTGTTCGAGCGGATCGACAAAGTGTTGCTGCCCCACGACTACCTCAACTATTGGCTGACCGGTCGCTGCTGCACCGAGTTTGGCGACGCGTCGGGCACCGGCTACTTCAACGTGCGCACTCGCGAGTGGGACCTGCCATTGCTTGCGCACATCGACCCGAGCGGCCGGTTGGGCAAGGCACTTCCGCAGCTGTTGCAAGCCCACGAACCGGTCGGCGTGCTGCGTCCTGAAGTTGCCCGATTGCTGAGCCTGAACCCTGACGCTCTGGTGTCCAGTGGTGGCGGCGACAACATGATGGGCGCGATTGGCACGGGCAATATCCAGCCGGGGCTGATCACCATGAGCCTCGGCTCTTCCGGTACTGTGTATGCCTATGCCGATGAGGCACGGGTCAGCGAGCATGAATCGGTCGCGACCTTCTGCTCATCCTCCGGCGGCTGGTTGCCGCTGATCTGCACGATGAACCTGACCAACGCGACGACCGCCATTCGCGAGCTGTTCGCCCTCGACATCGCCGGCTTCAACCAAGCGGTCGCCCAGGCGCCGATCGGTGCCGAAGGCGTACTGATGCTGCCCTTTCTGAATGGCGAACGCGTGCCCGCCCTGCCCGACGCTACCGGCAGCATCGTCGGGCTGGACAGCACCAATCTGACCCAGGCCAACCTGTCCCGCGCGGTGGTCGAAGGCACCACCTTCGGCCTTCGCTACGGTCTCGATCTGCTGCGCGACAGCGGTATCAAAAGCGAGAAGATCCGCCTGATCGGCGGAGGCTCGAAAAGTGCCGTGTGGCGGCAGATCGTAGCCGACATCATGAACACCCCGGTGATCTGCACCGACCACTCGGAAGCCGCTGCGCTGGGCGCTGCCATTCAGGCGGCCTGGTGCTGGTCGCACGCCAACGGCAAGGTTCAGGACCTGCAGCAACTGTGCGAACGCTGCGTAAGTCTCGATCAAAGCAGTGAGACGCACCCCGTGGTGCATAATGTGGCCGCCTATCAGCAGGTCTATCAGCGTTATCAGGCGCAACTGCGCAAGGTTTGAACCGTTTTTTCATGGAGCACTTATGTTTCTGGTTTGTGGCGAAGCACTGTTCGACATTTTCACCCGCGCTGATGACAGCGGTTCCCTGAACAGATTGGGGTTTGATGCGATTGCCGGTGGCTCTCCGTTCAACGTTGCGATCGGCCTGCGCCGCCTGGGTGTGGAAGCGAGCTTCCTGGCCGGGCTGTCCACCGATTACCTGGGTCGTCGGCTGCGTGCCGTGCTGGAAAAGGAAACCGTGAATACCGATCACCTGATCGAATTCGACGCACCCACTACACTGGCCATGGTCGCCGTGGGCAGCGATGGATCGCCGACTTACAGCTTTCGAGGCGATGGCTGCGCGGACCGCCAGTTACGCCTGGAACACCTGCCGCAACTCGACGGGCAGGTACGCGGCATTCACGTCGGCTCGTTTTCACTGGTGGTGCAGCCGATTGCCGACACGCTGCTGGCGCTGGTAGCCCGTGAAAGCAGCACCCGCCTGATCTCGCTGGACCCCAATGTGCGCCTCAACCCGGCACCGGACATTCAGCGCTGGCGCAGCCAGGTCGCAGCATTCGCCGAGCAAGCGCACCTGATCAAGGTCAGCGACGAAGACCTCCACCTGTTGTACCCGGACAGCGACCCACAAAAGATTGCCGAAGGCTGGCTCGGCAAGCGTACACAACTGGTCATCGTCACCCGCGGCACGCAAGGCGCCAGCGTCTTCACCCGTCAGCACGGCNCCACCGCCGATACCGTCGGGGCCGGGGATACTTTTCAGGCCGCGCTGCTGACCTTCCTCAGTGAACGCCAGCTCGATACGCCGCAAGGCTTGTCAACGCTGTCACGGGAAACACTGGACGAGATGCTGAATTTTGCCGTCGGCGCGGCTGCGCTGACCTGCACAAAGGTCGGGCCGGATTTGCCGTACAGGCATCAATTGGGGTGAAAGGGCTTGAATACTACCTCCATACACCCGCATCAACTGCGGTGTATGGACGGTAGTCTTCGCTTGTTCACGAAAAGGTCATCAAAGTCGCCGAACAAACATCAGGCCACCATACCGGCCTTGATACCTCTGATGCGGGTGTTGATGTCATCCGCAACGTCGTTCTGCTTGTCCTTGAGCGCGTCCTGAACCTTCTGGTCAATGGCCAGTTGGTCCTGAGGTGCCATGGCGTCGTAGTCTTTCTGGGTGATGCCCGTCAGCTTTTCGCGCACTTTCTCTTCGGCTGTCTGCTTCAGAGAGTCCATGAATTTCTGTTGTACCGAATCCGTCGATGCCGTGTCAGTGGTGCTGGTGGTACCAGCCACTGAACCGATGACACCATTGTCACGGTCAGCCGTCTTTTCCGACAGTGACGTATCACCGGCGGATTTCAGGTTGATCATCATCCGTGCAAAGGATTCGTTGTAACCACTGTTGTCCTGCCTGCTGTCCTGCGATGTCGAACTGCTGGTCTGCGCGGTAACCGGTGCCGAACCTGATGTCAGGCCAGCGGCAGCGACCGAGCTGAAGGCGTCCTGGGACACCTCGTCTACGGTCTTGCGCCCGACGACAGCTCGGGAAACAAGCTGCTCAAGCGCACTCGTGCCAATAATCATCTCTCACCTCCTGATGAACCTGTTGCGCAGGTTCAACAGCAAGTCCAGTGCCAACTGCCCTACAAATAATTAACCTGTTGATTTTTAAAGATTAAATAAAAACAGGGCATACATATCGCGTCAAAAAACGGATGCATCCGGCCGCCTGCGGCAAGCATTGGCCGAGCTTCAGCCTGCCGCACGGCCGGTGTTGATATTCAACAGCTCAATCGGCAGCGGCTCGGAAAAGTAGTAGCCCTGCGCCTGTGTGGCGCCAATCTCACGCAGCAGCTCAAGGGTTTCACGGTCCTCGACCCCTTCGGCAACCACGGTCAGATCGAGGGATTCGGCCATGCGCACGATGGCACGCACAATCGCGCGGCTGCGCACACTGGAAGCCAGGCCGAAGATAAACGACTTGTCGATTTTCAATCCGCTGAAATGGTACTGGTGCACGTAACTGAGCGAAGAGAAGCCCGCGCCGAAATCATCGAGCATGACCGACATGCCGTGCTCGGCCAGAAGCTTCATTGACAGGCGTGCCTGCTCGGGATCGGCCACCAGTGCGCCTTCGGTGAGCTCCAGGCACAGACGCTCGGGCGCAACATTGTGTTCGGCAAGCATCGCCAGCACTTCCGCCGCGAATGCCGGACGGGTGATGCTGTAACTCGAACAGTTCACATGCACGGGTGGCCAATGACCGTTTTCGGGTTGCGCCAGAATGGCAACCACACGCTTGAGCATGTAAAAGTCCAGACGGCCAATCAGACGCAGCCCCTCTAGCGCAGGTAGAAAGCTCTCTGGCCCGACGACTCGCCCATCCGGCATGCACCAGCGGATCAGCGCCTCGAACGCCAGCAACTTTCCGCTATTGACGCAAATCACCGGCTGAAAATAGGGAATCAACTGATCCGTACGTTTCAGCGCCGTGCGCAAGGCGCCCTCCTGCTCGACCTGATCCGATACCTCGCGACGCAACGCCTGATTGAACACCGCGAAGCTGTCCCGGCCGCCATTCTTGACCCGGTACATGGCGGTATCGGCATCGCGCAGCAGGTCAGCCGGCTCCTGATGGAAGCGGCTGTCGGCGCCCACCACACCGATACTGCAGGAAGAAAAAACCGTGTGATCATCGATCACGAACGGCTGCTCGAACGCCGTCAGTATTCGCTGGGCAATCTCCGTGCCGGTCTGCAACGGCGTGTCGATGCTCAACACGGCGAACTCGTCACCGCCCAGCCGCGCCAACAGGTCCTTTTCGCGCATGCAACTGCGCAAACGCTCGGCGGCCTGCACCAGAAGGATGTCGCCGCAGTGATGGCCAAGGCTGTCATTGATCATCTTGAAGCGATCCAGATCGATGAACATGACGATCAGTTGCTGGCCATCGCGGCAGAAGTCCTGCCAGGCATGCCTCAGGCGATATTGCAAATGGCTGCGATTGGGCAGCCCGGTCAGCGAGTCGTGGGAGTTTTCGTGCTGCAGTCTGGCGTTGGCCCGATCCAGCTCACGGGTCCTGTCTCGAACCCTGGCTTCAAGCAAAACATTGGCGGTATGGATCGCGTCTGCCGCGCTGCGCCGGGACAGTGCCGTATCGATGTGACGAGAAACAAAGGTGAGCAGTTCCTGATCGCGCAAGGTATAGCTGACGTCCTTGGAATAACTCTGCACCACCAGCACGCCGCGAACCTGTCCGCCGTCGAACAGCGGAATGCCCAGCCATGAAGAACAACGACCGGATTGTCGCTGGACCTCGATCTCGCCAAGGCTTTCCAGCCTGCGGGCTTCATCGTAATCGATCAGGCACGGTCGCCGCTGGCCTATCACATACTCGGTAAACCCTCGCTGCCCGCGTCGTGAACGCGGCGGCGTGGGCTTGAACTCGTCAATGTAATACGGAAAGGTCACTTCGCCCGTCGCGCTGTCGTAAAGCGCGATGTAGAAATTGAGCGCCACCAGCAGCTCGCCGACGATCATGTGCAGGCTGCGGAAAAGCTCGTTCATGTCGCCGGGCTGACTGGAAAGCTCGGCAATCTGGAACAGGGCACTCTGCAGATGCTCGGCACGCTCGCGATCCCTGACTTCCTGACGCAACGCGTCATTGGCTGCAGAAAGTTGTTGCGTGCGCAGGGCTACCACCTGTTCCAGGTCAGTTCGGCGCAACTGCCGGTCCAGTGCCATCGCCACATGGCGCGACACGACGGCGAACAATGCACGATCCTGGGCACTGTAGACACGAGACACATCGTAAACCTGCATCGCGACCATGCCGAAGACTTCATCCGATGCATTTTTCAAGGGCGCGCCCATCCAGAACTCGGGCAGACGTCCGACGCAGTAAAAGCGGTTCTCGGCTTTGGCCAGTTCGATGCAGGCGGCATCGAGAAACAAAGGCTGCCCGCTGCTCAAGACATACCCGGTCAGCGACATCCGGTCAGCGTCGATAAACTCGAACGTCTCGTGAGCCATCGCTTCGTCATCGAAACGGTCAATGTAATAAGGGTACGTGATCTTGCCGCTTTGCCGGTCATACAGCGCAACGTAGAAGTTCTCGGCATCGATCAGCGCCCCCAATTGCTCATGAATGCCTTGCAGAAAAGCGCCGCGGTCCAGCGTGGAGCTGGCCAGCAGGCTGATTTCATACAGAACCCGCTGAGTGTTCTGCGCGCGGATCAACGCGGCGGTCTGCAACAGCGAGCCCAGTCTGGCGGCCAGATCCACCAGCAGGGGGTGGTCTTTGTCGGCCATCGGTGCCAACACCCAGCCCAGCACGCCCTCGCCCTGCCCTGCGACCCGGCAATGCAGCTGCAATTGAGCGCAATACGCTTCGAAGTCTTCAGCCGCGATGTGTACTGGCCAGACAACGGTGTTGTCGCCCTGTCCGAGCAGGCATTTCAGTTCGCCAGCGGCGTATGCAGCCCAGGCAATATCCGCTGTCTGCTCGCGTGCGGCGCTGATGAGTGCTTCGATAGACGCGTGACAGGAGAATCGGTCGCGGTTGGCTGCCGAGGCGCTGCCGGGAGTACGTGAGGTGCACGCTACGCTTGGGCAAAGGCCCGTGGCCAGAAGTGAGACTGTCATGGAAACACCCAGATGCATGAGCCGACGGCGGTCATCCTTAAAATAATGACCAGAGATTACAAGCGTGTCAGGCATTGTTGCAAAGTTCATACCTTTTTGGCAGACCCTTGTATTCCCCTATGACGCTTGTGTGACGCAGGGCACTACACGGCTCCCTCATGTGTCAGATTCAGGTGCATTGCCGCGCAGCGAGGCTCGGCTATGCTGTCGTACGGCGTTACATTTATTCAATTGAACAGGTGACAGTAATGGTCAAGACGTACAGCTACGCAGCGCAATCTGCCCAAGACATACTCAAACCCCATCAATTCGAACGTCGCTCGCCCGGCGCTGACGATGTTCAGATCGACATCCTTTACTGCGGCGTGTGCCACTCGGACCTGCACACTGCGCGCAATGAGTGGCACAACACACTCTATCCTTCTGTTCCGGGTCACGAAATCGTCGGTCGGGTCACGGCGGTCGGCTCCGACGTCAAGCAATTCAAGGTCGGCGACCTGGCTGGCGTCGGCTGCATGGTCGACAGCTGCCAGCAATGTACATCGTGCGCCGAGGGTGACGAGCAATATTGCGAGAGCGGCTTCACCGGCACCTACAATGGCCCGGTATTTGGCGGCGAGAACACATTCGGCGGCTACTCCGACAAGATCGTGGTCAAGGAAAAGTTCGTCTTGCGCATCTCTCATGATGCCAACCTGGCCGCCGTAGCGCCGCTGTTGTGCGCGGGTATCACCACCTATTCCCCCTTGCGCCACTGGAAGGTCGGCCCGGGCAAGAAAGTCGGCATTGTCGGGCTTGGCGGTCTCGGCCACATGGGCGTCAAGATTGCCCACGCCATGGGCGCACATGTTGTGCTGTTCACGACCTCCCCCAACAAGCGAGAAGATGGCTTGCGCCTGGGCGCCGACGAAGTAGTCGTATCCAAAGACGCGGCACAGATGGCCGCTCAGGCCAACAGCCTGGACTTTATCCTCAACACGGTCGCAGCGCCGCATGATCTGGACGCCTTTCTGTCTCTTCTCAAGCGCGACGGCACCATGACACTGGTCGGCGCGCCGGCAGAACCGCATCCGTCACCAGCGGTGTTCAACCTGATCTTCAAACGTCGCAGCCTGGCTGGCTCGTTGATCGGAGGCATTCAGGAAACCCAGGAAATGCTGGATTTCTGCGCCGAGCACGGCATCGTTTCCGACATCGAAATGATCAACATGCAGGACATCAACGAGGCTTATGAGCGGATGCTAAAGGGCGACGTCAAGTATCGCTTTGTCATCGACATGGACAGCCTCAAGCAGGAAGCGGCTGCCGACTCGAACGCTGCCTGACGTGCAGCCAACAGCCAGGGAAGGCTGAGCGCACGGACATGCCGTACGTCGCCCCCGGTGAACCGAACGCGGCTAACCGCCCACTGATGTCCATACTCTAATGCAGCAAACGGGTTGCAGACCTCGGCAACCCGCCTGCTGTGCGTCTCGCTCTGGCTGTTTCACGCTAAGACCTGAGCGGCGCACCCGCCAAAATGAACTATTTATTACATTTTGGTGACTACCACTGACTGTCTTTGAGTCTCAAGTTCACGCAGTCCTTGCAGATACTCATGTCAACGGACGTTTAACAGGTGAACGGATTATGAAACAACGCGCGACAGTCATCTGCAAACGTGACGGCCAGGTCCTTTACGTGCGCAAACCGAAATCCCGCTGGGCATTGCCCGGCGGCAGGATTGAAGCGGGTGAAACGCCCTTCCAGGCCGCAGTGCGTGAACTGTGCGAGGAAACCGGGCTTGCCGACCTTGATCTTCTGTACCTCGATGTGTACGAGAAGGATCAAGTGGCCCACTACGTTTTTACCGCTCAGGTTCCAGCCTCCAGCGAGCCATCGCCGCAGAACGAAATTGCCGCCTGCAAATGGCTTGCGCCGCAGAAACTTGACGACCTGAAAGCCAGCAGTGCGACCAAAACCATCGTCAAGTCATATGCCAACGAGTCCGAAGACGTTTCCGGTGCACGGAGCCACGTGACGGGGTAATCGGGACAATCGGGTTGAACGGTATGGCCTGATTCTGTTCTGAGACAGCAGACGGTTCATTACTTTCTTCCCCGTCTCAGGAGACCCCTATGACTCAGACCGCCCTGGTTGTTGGCGCAAGTGGCATTGTCGGCAGCGCAATCACGCAGTTGTTACTGGAAAACGATTGGCAGGTTGCCGCCCTCTCCCGTAGCCCGTCAGCGCGGCCCGGCGTGATCCCGGTTGCTGCAGACCTGCAGAACCCGGAGTCCGTACGTGTGGCTCTGGCTGATTTAAAGCCCACCCACGTTTTCATCACGACATGGTCGCGTCAGGCCACTGAAGCAGAAAACATCCGAGTCAATGCCGCGATGGTGCGTAACGTGCTGGACGCTGTGCGGCCCGCAGGCAGTGTCAAGCATGTCGCGCTGGTGACCGGCCTCAAGCATTACCTCGGCCCGTTTGAAGCGTATGGCAAAGGCACCCTGCCGCAAACGCCGTTCAGGGAATCGCAGGCGCGCCTCGATATCGAGAACTTTTACTACGCTCAGGAAGACGAAGTCTTCGCTGCCGCAGAGAAGGATGGCTTTACCTGGAGCGTCCATCGTCCGCACACCGTGACCGGTGTCGCCGTCGGCAACGCGATGAACATGGCGACGACTCTGGCCGTTTACGCCTCGATCTGTAAAGCCACGGGCCGACCTTTCGTGTTCCCGGGCTCCCGTGTGCAGTGGGACAGCCTGACCGACATGACCGATGCGCGGCAGCTGGCCCGCCAGCAACTGTGGGCCGCGACCACACCTGCAGCGGCCAATCAGGCGTTCAACATCACCAACGGCGATGTGTTCCGCTGGAGCTGGATGTGGGGACAGATCGCCGAATACTTCGGCTTGCAGCCAGCCGATTTCCCGAGCGAGCCAGCCCCGCTGGAAACGCAGATGGCCAACGATCAAGCAATCTGGGATGACATTGTTCGCGAGCATCAGCTCAAGGAAAGTGACATCAACCGCCTGATTTCGCCATGGCACAGCGATGCCGATCTCGGCCGTCCGATTGAAGTAGTCACTGACATGTCGAAGAGCCGCAAACTGGGCTTCACGGCATTTCAGGCCAGTGACGATGCGTTCTTCGACGTGTTTGAAAAGCTGCGTCGTGACCGCCTGATTCCCTGAANGCCAATGCTCGCATTGGCACGAGAGCTGGCACTTTCTACGGGTAACGCAAGCACAACAAAAAAGGGCCAACCTTTCGGTTGACCCTTTTTTTACCGCCCAGCAGAGCGGATTTTGTTTGGTAGGCGCGATTGGACTCGAACCAACGACCCCCACCATGTCAAGGTGGTGCTCTAACCAACTGAGCTACGTGCCTGCTGTGGGTCGGCATTCTACGGATATTCGATTGCCTGTCAAACGCTTTTTTGCAGTAACTCTCTGAATACGTGAATTTTTTAAGGCTCCTGCCAGTGATCACGCGACATCGGATTCCTTTCGCCTTACCGGCACGCTGATCGTGCGGCCTTCTTGTGTTCACCCACCTTTTGAAACCTTACCTAGCATATTTACCAGTATCACTCATCATCCAGCCCTAATAACGCTTGCTAGTGTCATAGGCGTCGACCTATGCATCACTCAGGAGAAAAAATCATGGACGATGACGTGGCCGCACTGGTGGTTGATAACGGATCAGGCCCGGTTCAGAGCGACAATGAAAGCAACGCTGCCTCCGAAGACGGGCCCGCTATCACGAATCGCTATGCAAGGCTGAGAAGTGACGGGATCGTCATTATGATTCAAGACATCCTGGGCCCGCCCCCGACGCCGGACTGGAAACTATGCAAGGTAGATACAAAGCCAGCCAGAGACTCGCCGAGCGGGTCGGATTTGAGTACGAAGGCACGCTTAGACAGGATCGCATGAGCATTCAGGGAGGACTGCGCAACACGCGCGTTTACTCGATCATTGGCAACACAAAAAAGGGCCAGCCTCTCGGCTGACCCTTTTGACACCGCCCAGCAGAGCGGATTTTGTCTGGTAGGCGCGATTGGACTCGAACCAACGACCCCCACCATGTCAAGGTGGTGCTCTAACCAACTGAGCTACGTGCCTGCTGTGGGTCGGCATTCTACGGATATGCGAATACCTGTCAATCTGTTTTTTTGCTAACCCTATGAAATACAGCGTTTTTTGCCAAACTACAGGCAACGACTCTTTTCGCCTGCTGCTGGCAGAGCTTTTATATCTCGGGTACGATTGCCGCCATCGTCAAGAATATTAAACGGAGTCTCAGGATGGCAAACACGCCCTACCCGCAGTCCTTCTATGCGGCTTCAGCCAATGCTGCCCCGGAACGTCCCGCGCTGCAGGGCGAAGTCGAAACTGACGTGTGTGTCATCGGAGCCGGTTACACAGGCTTGTCCAGCGCGCTGTTCCTGCTGGAAAACGGATTTCGGGTCACGGTGCTGGAAGCGGCCAAGGTCGGCTTCGGCGCATCAGGGCGTAATGGCGGGCAGATCGTCAACAGCTACAGCCGCGACATCGATGTCATCGAGCGAACCGTGGGGCCACGCCAGGCGCAGTTGCTCGGGCAGATGGCCTTCGAAGGCGCATCCATCATTCGCGATAGGGTTTCCCGTTACGGCATTCAGTGCGACCTGAAAGATGGTGGTGTATTCGCAGCGCTGACCAGCAAGCAACTGGCGCATCTCGAAGCCCAGCAGCGGCTCTGGGAGCGGTATGGGCACACCGGCCTCGAGTTGATGGACAAGCGCCGGATCAATGAAGTCGTGGCTTGTGATCAGTACATCGGCGGGTTGCTGGATATGACCGGTGGACATATTCATCCCCTCAACCTGGCGCTGGGTGAAGCGGCGGCCGTTGAAACACTGGGTGGCACGATCTACGAGCAATCAGCGGCCATTCGTATCGAGCGCGGGGCAAACCCTGTGGTGCATACGGCGCAAGGCAGGGTCCGGGCCAAGTTCATTATCGTGGCCGGCAATGCCTACCTGGGCAATCTGGTCCCGGAGCTGGCGGCCAAGTCGATGCCGTGCGGCACTCAGGTCATCACCACCGAGCCGTTGAGCGATGAACTGGCCAAGACGCTTCTGCCGCAGGATTACTGCGTCGAAGACTGTAATTACCTGCTGGATTACTACCGCCTCAGCGCCGACAAGCGCCTGATCTTCGGCGGCGGCGTGGTGTACGGTGCCAGAGATCCTGCCAATATCGAAGCCATCATCCGGCCGAAAATGCTCAAGGCGTTCCCGCAGCTCAAGAACGTGAAGATCGACTACGCGTGGACCGGCAACTTCCTGCTGACCCTGTCTCGTCTGCCCCAGGTCGGACGACTGGGCGACAACATCTATTACTCGCAGGGCTGCAGCGGACACGGTGTGACCTACACCCACCTGGCCGGCAAGGTACTGGCCGAGGCGCTACGCGGTCAGGCAGAGCGCTTCGATGCGTTCGCCGACCTGCCCCACTACCCGTTCCCCGGCGGACAGCTGCTGCGCACCCCGCTGACCGCGCTGGGCGCATGGTATTACAGCCTGCGTGACCGACTCGGTTTCTAGATTTGCTGAACGTAAAACGGCACCTTCTCGGTGCCGTTTTTGTTCCTGCCGCGTTGATTTCATTTAACGCCGCGTGCCAGCGTTCTTTTCGCCTCGCCCGCCGCCTGCTCCTGTCCTGATGTCGATAACGCTTCGGCCGCCTGCAGCCAGCGCTGCGCATCGACATTGGCCGGCAACTGCCGGGGCGACTGAATCAGTACCGCCCAACTGCCCGCGTCCTTCCAGGCCGACGCGAAGCTGCTGAAACTCATTGAATAGCGACGATCCATGCCTGCGTTGAGCAGCACGGTCTCCTTGATGCGGTTATAGCCGATCAACACCGCATAACGCGGCCCTTTCCACAGCGCAGAGCCCTGGGCAAAACGCAGCATGACCGGATAACCCGCCGAGACCTGAGTCAGCAGGTCCTGTAATTGGCCATCAAGCGGGTAAACCATGAACCCGTATTCACGCGCGACTTTCTGCATGTTCTGTTCGAGCCGGTCCTCGGCACCCGGCAGTTGCAGCGGCTTGTCGAGCAAACCGGGCGTTGTCTGCACCTGCTGGTTGGCCAGCATGCTAGCCAGCACCATCGGGCCGCTTTGATAGGCATTACCCCGAAAGAACGGAATCGACGTCAGCTCGACCCGGTCCGGAAGGCGTTTCATCTCCGGCGTAACCATCGACGAACAACCAGCAAGGCCCGTCAGCAAGGCCGCAATCAACCATGAACGCAGTGCACCGGCAGTACCGGTATTGAAAGAAACCGACAGCATGTTCACCCACTTCAACTGTTATCGGGCAACCCGCGACCCGACCTGAGCACCGATGATAGAGCCGACCGGGTTCCGGGTATAGCCGCGCGCAGCACCCCGGTCAGCGGAATGGCGAAAATAATTCATAGCCCGATGCCACTGGTCAATTAACCGAAACATGCCCCGTACTAGACTGTCAGTTATCAAGACCGCAACAAAAAGCAGGAATGTGGAGGCACTTATGAGCCTGGAATTGACAATCGTGATGCTGATCGCCTCGTGGCTTGCCGTTGCCAGTGCGATGCTGTGGGGGGTGATGCGCGTATCCCGTCGCCATCACCAGCCACGCAGCGTCGAGTCGCGCGTGGCAAAGCGGCCAGTCCTTGCAAAACATCTCAAGGCTCCCGCTGTAGCAGCCAACTGACTTACAAGGGCGTGAGCAGCGTTTAGCTGATCTGCCCTCATCAGCGCATTTGCCAGCACCTTGAACGCGAAAGGTCGACCCTGTTGCCAGGGCCGACCTTTTTTACAGTTTCGCCAGCTATCAGTGCGTGGACACCTGAGTAGCGGCTTTCTTGCGTCTTGCCCTGCGTACCAGCATGTTCAAGGCTTCAACGGCTGCCGAGAAGGCCATGGCCGCATAGATATAACCCTTGGGCACATGGGCGCCGAAACCTTCGGCGATCAGCGTCATACCGATCATGATCAGGAAGCCCAGGGCCAGCATGACCACCGTCGGGTTGTCGTTGATGAACTTGGCCAGCGGGTTGGCGGCGACAAGCATCACCACGACAGCAGAGATGACCGCGATGACCATGATCGGCAGGTGCTCGGTCATACCCACGGCAGTGATGATACTGTCGATGGAGAACACCAGGTCCAGCATCAGGATCTGCACGATAGCCGCGCTCATGCTCAGCGCCACCACCGAACCCAAGGCTTTCTCTTCCTCGGTCTTGACGTCCATGCTGTGGTGAATTTCCGTCGTTGCCTTCCAGACCAGGAACAGACCACCGGCAATCAGGATCATGTCTTTCCATGAGAACGCCTGACCAAATACCTCGAAGACCGGCTCTGTCAGCTGCACGATGTACGCAACGGTACTGAGCAGGCCCAGACGCATCACCAGCGCCATGCCGATACCCAGCTTGCGAGCCTTCTCGCGCTGATGTTCAGGCAGCTTGTTAGTGAGAATCGAGATGAAAATCAGGTTATCGATGCCCAGTACAACTTCCATCACCACCAGTGTCGCCAGTGCGATCCAGGCTGCCGGACTTGTTGCGAGTTCCAATAGGTATTCCATAGATCACTGCCCTGCCTGCGCCAATAGTTATAAGTCAGATTTCTTTATCAGACGTGTTTTCGGTTTCAGCCGAGTTTGGTGGTGGCTCCTGCAACGAAAGTTCCTGCCTGGCCTCGTCCAGTGCCTGGGTCGCGGCTTTATGGGTGTCATCGACCACCTGTTTTGCACTGTCGGCGGCGGCGTTCACCACCTGCTTGGTGGAAGACTCTAGCTGATCGCATCCCGCCACTACCAGCAGCGAACCGCTCAGTAATACAGCGTAAAGGGCTTTGTTCATGGGCTCCTCGGTCGGTGAAGCCGGGCGGCCTGTTCAGCCCGGCATTGGAGCGAATTCTAGACATCTTGAAACATAAGGAAAATTCGATTTTATAAGGCATATACTTCGGTTTTACCGAATCGGCAGAAAATATGCTCAATTACCGCCAGCTTCACTACTTCTGGGTCGTGGCCAAGACCGGCAGCATCGTGCGCGCCTGTGAACAGTTGAATCTGACCGCGCAGACCGTCAGCGGGCAGATCAGTCTGCTGGAGGCGTCACTGGGGGTCGATCTGTTTCAGCGCGTCGGTCGGCAACTGGAAATGACCGAAGCAGGTCGCCTCGCCCTGCCCTACGCCGAACAAATGTTTCAGTTGGGCAATGACCTGGAAAACCTGCTGCGTTCGCAACCGGATGAACAGCAATTGCTGTTGCGCATCGGGGTGGCCGACGTCGTGCCCAAGTCCATTGTCTACCGCCTGATCGCACCGACCATGACGCTGGAAGAGTCAATCCGCATCACCTGTCGCGAGGACAAGCTGGAACGACTGCTGGCAGACCTGGCCATTCAGCGTCTCGACCTGGTGATTTCCGATAGCCCCATGCCGCCGCATCTGGACATCAAGGGGTATAGCCAGAAGCTGGGCGAATGCGGGGTCAGTTTTTTCGCCACGCGTGAAATGGCGGAGCGTATCGGGACGGATTTTCCACAGTGCATGCATGGCGCACCGCTGCTGATTCCAGGCCAGGAAACCGTGGTTCGAGGCCGACTGATGCGCTGGTTTGCCGAACAGAGCATTCAGCCGCGCATCATTGGCGAATTCGATGACAGCGCGCTGATGAAGGCGTTCGGCAAATCCGGCAGCGGCGTGTTCGTGGCGCCCAGCGTGATCGCCGACGAAGTGCAGAACCAGTATGGCGTACAAGTGGTTGGCCACACTGACGCGGTGACCGAATCGTTCTACGCCATTACCGTGGAGCGCAAGGTCAGGCACCCCGGCGTTGTCGCCATCGCCGAAAGTGCTCGGAACCAGCTGTTTACCGATGCAGGCTAAGCCGGGAGCGGCCCTGGATCACGCTTGATCAACAACAGCGCCAGCACAATCGCCAGCACAATGATGCCCGCAGCGGCAAAACCGACGTTGCCCAGCCCCAGGTGATCAATGACCCTGCCGCCGATCAACGCGCCGATACCAATGCCAAGGTTGGCGCCGGCGATGTTCAGTGATGCCGCGAATGCAGGTGCTTGTGGCGCGGCCTTGATCAGCCGCACATGACTGACCAGAAACAAGGCCGCCTGGGTAATGCCCCAAACGGCAAGCGCGAGTGGCAAGGCCACCACCGAATGAATGCTCGGCACCACCGCGACCATGCCGACGACCATGAAAGCGCAGAACACCAGGCTGGCAATCAACGGATGGCGGTCGACCATGCGCCCGCCCAGCGAGTTGCCCAGCAAGCCGACAGCACCAAAGCCCATCAGACACCAGCCCACCAGAGCGCCGTCGAAACCGGCAAGACGCTCGAGCATGTCCGCCAGGTAGGTATAGGCCGTGAACATGCCGCTGAACACCAGCACCGAGAGCAGCACGTGCCCCTGCATCATCCGGCTGCGCAAGATGCCGAACTGTTCAAGGATCGAGACCGGGTTCGGCCGGGCAACCGTTTTCGGCAGATAGACCGTCAACAACAGTGCCTTGGCGAACGCCAGACCGGCCAGCACCAGAAAGGCCGTGCGCCAGCCGAACGCGTCGGAGATCAGGGTACCGATGGGGATGCCGAACACCGTGGCGCAAACGATGCCGAAACCGATCCTGGCAATCGCCCGCCCAGCAAACTGAGGACCGACAATGTCCACGGCGGTCTCGCTGGCCAGCGCCCAGAACACCGGCAAGCCCAACGCGGGAATCAGCCGGGCGATACCCATCACGGCGATATTGGGCGCCAGCGCCGCCAGCACATTTGCAAAGCCGAACAGTACCAGGATGCTGACAAAAAGGCGCTTGCGCTCGAAGCGCGAAAAGTAGGCGGTCAGAAAGGGACCAAAGGCGGCGACGGTGAACGCGAACAACGTCACCAGCAGCCCGGCCTGCGAGACCGTGACATTCAGGTCGCGGGCAACGGCTGGCAAAAGGCCAACGATAACGAATTCTGTAGTCAGCACGGTGAACCCGGCGGCTGACAACAGAAGGATGGGCAACAACATGAATACTCCAGAACAACATCAATACAGCCCGCTGCAACAGCGCGGCCTGCGGGAGGACAATTAAAGCGGCTTGAAGATGAGTGTCACGCCAATGCTGCGCATTGGCGTGCATTTCGTGAGGCTCTGCGTCGAAACTTCTCAATCCGGCAAGGCAGTGACTAAACAGTGCATCCTGTAAGAGCCGAAGCTCACGCCAAAGCTCCGTGAAAGCGTAACGAACTGCACCCATACGCTGAGCACGCGTCGGTGTAAACCAGCCCGTTTTTGATTCTGGCCGAGGGCCGTGGGAGCGGGCCTGCTCGCGAAGAGGCCGGTACAGCCCTCAGGAAAGAGGGCGCTCGATGCATCGACTTCGTGAGCAATACGGATCGCCGCCCCGGTCACTCCCACACCCTTCGGGCAGAAGCCTGTAAGCCCTTTATTTCGGGCGTTTTAGAACTTGCCCATGAAATCACGCTTGCCGATTTCAACGCCGTTGTGGCGCAGCAGATCGTAGGCAGTCGTGACGTGAAAGAAAAACTGCGGCAAGGCGTAGCTGAGCAGATAGGCCTGACCGTTCAGGCGCTTTTCCTTTTCAGTGCCGGGACGCAGGACGATTTCGATGCCTTCCTTGCCGTCGACCTGATCAGGGGTGATGCTGCCGATGAACGCGAGTGTCTTGGCAAGCAGAGCCTGCAACTCGGCAAAGGTGGTTTCGGTGTCATCGTATTGCGGGATCTCGACGCCTGCCAGGCGTGCGGAAGCACCCTTGGCAAAATCGACGGCGATCTGCACCTGACGGGTGAACGGCAGCATATCCGGGAACAGACGTGCCTGTAGCAGGGCTGGCGGCTGAATTTTCTTCTCGGTCGCGTAGGCTTCGGCTTTGGTCAGAACGTCGCTCAGCGCGTTGAGCATTTGCTGAAAGACAGGAATGGAAGCGGCGTACAGGGAAATAGACATGACATATCCTGATTGAGAAAGGCGCAATTATAGACCCACATGACGCCAAACGCCGTGACACTTTCAGCGCCCCTGCAGATCCGTGCAGCAGACACTGGCAATAATGTCCGCCACGCCCTACGCTGATCCACCGCCATCACTCAGGGAAGCGCCATGTCCATCGAATCGTCCTCCACCGAATCCTCCCCGAATGCCGAGGCGTTACAACTCAACGGCGTTGAAGTGCGCATTCTGGGCTGCCTGATCGAGAAACAGGCGACCAACCCGGAAACCTATCCGCTGACCCTCAATGCACTGGTGATTGCCTGCAACCAGAAGACCAGTCGTGACCCGGTCATGAACCTCACCCAGGGTCAGGTCGGCCAGAGCCTGCGAGCCCTGGAAGGCCGCGGTCTGACGCGGCTGGTCATGGGCAGTCGCGCCGATCGCTGGGAACACAGGGTCGACAAGGGGCTCGAGCTGGTCCCGGCGCAGGTGATACTCACTGGCCTGTTGCTGCTGCGCGGGCCACAGACCGTCAACGAGCTGCTTACCCGCAGTAACCGCATGCACGACTTCGAGGACAGCGAGCAGGTCGTGCACCAGCTGGAACGTCTGATCGCCAGAGGTCTGGCGATGCTCGTGCCGCGCCAGTCGGGCCAGCGCGAAGACCGTTACATGCACCTGCTGGGCGACCCGGAATCCCTGCAGGAGCTGCTTGCCGCCCGCCAGCACACACCGGAGCGACCTTCGGCAAGTCCGGCGGCCAACTCGCGTATCGATGAGCTGGAGGCACGGGTCGCGGCCCTTGAAGAACGACTGGCCAGACTGGAGCACGCCGAGGAGTAACGCGCCCTGCCCGACCTGCCGGCTAGCCGGCTCTGGCGAAGGCGGCCGCCTGCTGATACTGCTCGTCGGTCGGGCGCACCCCGGTATAGAGCACAAACTGCTCCAGTGCCTGGATCGCCGCCACTTCATCACCACTCACCACACGCTTGCCCAGGCGACGTGCAGCCTGGATCAGCGGCGTGTCGGCCGGGGTAGCCACCACATCGAAAACCGTTTCAGCGGCGTCGATGGCTTGCAGGTCAAACGACAGCTCGTCAGCTTGCGCGCCCTGCATCCCTAATGGAGTGACATTGACCAGCAAGGGTGGCCGCGCGCTGCCCAGCTCCGCTTGCCAGCGAAAGCCGCACGCCTCTGCGAGACGCCGGCCGGCCTGCTCGTTACGGGCCACGATCAGCCCCTCGGTGAAACCCGCATCACGCAGCGCGAACGCGACTGCCTTGGCCATTCCCCCGCTTCCACGCAGGGCAAACGCGCTGCGCGGCACCGCATGGCTCTCCATCAGTTGAGCGACAGCGATGTAATCGGTGTTGAACGCCTTCAGATGCCCATCGGTGTTGACGATGGTATTGATCGACTGGATAGCGGCAGCCGAGGCGTCCAGTTCGTCGACCAGCTCGATGCAGGCCTCCTTGAAGGGCATCGAAACTGCGCTGCCACGAATCCCCAGCGAGCGTATGCCGGCCACGGCGGCGGCGAGGTCTTTGGGGGCGAAAGTCTTGTAATAGAAGTTCAAGCCCAACTGCTGATAAAGATGATTATGGAAACGCACACCAAAGTTGCCGGGACGGGCGGCCATGGACATGCACAATAATGTCTCCCTGTTAGCAGTGACGGACATCGGGTGTTTCCTCCAGACGGTAATGGCTTGAATCTTCGATAGAAGCGTATGCTACGCACCAGCGAGCGCGAGGACATACGCGGCACACCTTACATAAAATTTACTCAGCACTTTCGCAGATTCTTACAATTTCGGTGTCATAGTGTTATCCCGTGGCAGTGCTTGAGAGTGATGCAGGCGCGCGACAACGGGTTGAGAGCGAGGAACAGTCATGATTCGTCAAATCCCCAAGATCGCCTTGTTTGTAGGTGCCTTGGCCCTTGCTGGCCAGGCGAATGCTGACCGTGGCTGGGGTGGCCCTGCCGTGGTAGGTGCTATCGTTGGCGCTGCCGTTGTCGGGGCGGCGGTATCTTCAGGTCGCGACAGAACGGTGTACGTCGAGCGCGAGCCGGTATACGTGCAACAGCAGCCGGTCTACTACGCGCCGCCACCGGTCTATTACCAGCCGGCCCCGGTCTATCAGGTTGTGGAGCGCTACCCACCGCCTCCACCGCCAGGCTACTACCACCGTTACGGGCCACCGCCAGGCCCCGGCTATTACTACGGTCCGCCACGCGGCCGTTGGTAACAGAACAAAAAACCCGCCTTTTAAGGCGGGTTTTTCGTTGCTGTGCTCACATAATTGGCTGCCAATGCAATGCGCCAAACCCTCGTTGTTATCAATGACCACTATTGAGAGCGTCGATTTCTGACTTGCCCGCCTGCCCTCTACAGTAGCGCCATGGATTGAGGAGGCACTTATGGCCAAGGTACACATCATGTCCGTCGTCGGTAGCGCAGTTCCAGCCCCGCTCAGAGAGCGCGGCCTGTTGGCCTGCTGGTACCTGATTCAGGATGGCGAACCCGTCAGCGGCCCGCTCGCGTCATTGCCTGTTGCAGAGGCCCTGTCGCGGCAACTGCAGTGTCAACCCCTCAACAGCTGACTTCTTCTGCAAACCTCGTGCGTTGCTCCGCACATCCCTTGCCCGCCTCTTCGATGGCGGGCTTTTTTTTGCCATGGAAAAAGCCGGTGACCAGACTCAGCCGCGCTCGGCCATGGCCGCGTTGACCTGACAGCGATGGGCCAGTTTCTGCAGGCGTTTCTCCAGCGCCATGAACACCACACGATCGGTACGGCCACTGTCGAGCTCATCGATCAGGTCATTGGCGACCTGACGCAATTCGTAAGCCAGCACCACGCGGTCATCGTTGAGGTCCTGTTTATGCGACTCGAACAGGCGATGCAAGTAATCCTGCAATGTGTATTTCAGGCTATGCCGGTCACTGGCGCGCAGATGGGTCAGGTTGAGGCTGATACGGCCCTGCAGTTCGCTCAGCTCGCCGCACAGGTACTGCATGCGCCGCGCGTAACCCACTTCCCGGTCACGTATCTGCTTGTGCGCCAGTTCCGCTTCCTGCTTGCGCTGGATGGCCGGTACTGCCACGGCGGCCATCAGCCCGACGATCAGACCGATCGCCTGCATCCAGCCAGCCCAGTCACTCGGACGTGAGGTAAAGCCGACACCCAGCAGCAGAATGACGATCAATGAAGCGATGATCACCAGTACTGCGTAATCCTTGCTGACAAACCCCTTGAGCATTGCATGACTCCTGAATCGGTGACCTGAATGGCATGGAATGCTAATCGGTGCGGGCCTTGCGCACCACGAATATTCAATTCAGATGTGGTTTTTGGCAGGTTCCAGAGCAGAAAGCGACTTAACAGCAACTTAATGAATGACCGATTGCGTCATTTATTGCGCAAACGCCCACCCCAGCCCATCGACATACAGCAAAGTCTGCTCATAAAATGCAGCGTTTTGACGCGATCCCTTCCATTTACCACCTTTTATCGAGTGAGCCTTGCTCTTGAAAATCCGTCTGTCTCTTTTGGGCCTATTATTTGTACTTACCGGCCCGGTGCTTTCTACCCCTACGCTGGCAAATGAACCCGCCGTTCTGAACCGTGATCCTTCCAACCTGCACCTTGCCTCGGGCAGCGCAATGGTCATCGACCTGCAGACCGACAAGGTGCTGTATTCCAGCAACCCGGATGTGATCGTGCCGATTGCCTCGGTCACCAAGCTGATGACCGCGATGGTCGTGCTGGATGCCAAGCAGCCGATGGACGAAGTCATTCCGGTGAACATTTCCCAGACACCGGAAATGAAAGGCGTCTTCTCCAGAGTCAAGCTCGGCAGTGAAATGAACCGTCGGGACATGTTGCTGATCACCCTGATGTCCTCGGAAAACCGCGCGGCGGCCAGCCTGGCGCACAGCTATCCGGGCGGCTATCCGGCGTTCATTCTGGCGATGAACGCAAAGGCCAAGGCGCTGGGCATGAAGCACACGGCCTACGTCGAACCCACCGGTCTGTCGGTGTACAACGTGTCGACCGCGCGCGACCTCACCAAGCTGGTGATGGCGGCGCGCAAATACCCGCTGCTCAGTGAACTGAGCACCACCGAGCAGAAGACCGTGACCTTCCGCAAACCGACCTACACCCTCGGTTTCAGCAACACCGATCATCTGGTGCGCAAGGATAACTGGGACATCAAGCTGACCAAGACCGGCTTTACCAACCAGGCCGGTCACTGCCTGGTGCTGCTGACCAGCATGGCCAACCGCCCGGTTTCAGTGGTGATTCTCGATGCGTTCGGCAAGTACACGCACTTTGCCGACGCCAGCCGCATACGCAAGTGGATGGAAACCGGTCAGAGCGGCCCAGCGCCCGAAGTGGCCCTGCAGTACAAGAAGGAAAAGAATCTGGTCATGAGACAGACCGGTATTCAAGCCAGAGACTGAGTCACGCTGGCAACGAAAAACGGTCGCGATGCTTGCACATCGCGACCGTTTTTTATTTCCCCGAGCGACACTCAGTTGTATTGAGTGACCAGCTTGGTATTCAGGTAGGCCTCAATGGCCTCGGTGCCGCCTTCGGAACCGTAACCGGAATCCTTGATCCCGCCGAACGGTACTTCCGGCAAGCCGATGCCCTGATGATTGATCGACAGCATCCCCGCTTCGATAAAGGTACTCAGCGCTTGCGCAGTCTTCATCGACGTGGTGAAGGCATAGGATGCCAGCCCGAACGGCACGCGGTTTGACTCGGCAATCGCCTCCTCTAGCGTGTCGAAAGGCACCAGCAACGCGACAGGGCCGAAAGGCTCCTCATTCATGATGCGCATCTGCGGCTTCAGGCCACTCAACACGGTCGGCTCGAAGAAATAGCCCGCCCTCTCGACAGCCTTGCCACCGGCAGACAGCGTCGCGCCACCACGCACCGCGTCATCGATCAGATCGACCAGCGCAGGAATACGTCGATCATTGGCCACAGGACCCATAGTGGTGCCCGCCTCCAGACCGTTACCCACCTTGATTTCGCGAGTCAGGCCAACGAATTTCTCGGTGAACGCGTCGAGTACCTTGCGCTGCACCAGAATCCTGGTCGGCGACACGCAGACCTGCCCGGCGTTACGGAACTTGGCGGTGGCCAGCACGCGAGCAGCGAGGTCGATATCCGCATCATCGAACACCAGCGCCGGTGCATGACCACCCAGTTCCATGGTTGCCCGCTTCATGTGCTTGCCAGCCAATGCGGCCAGTTGCTTGCCGACCGGCGTAGAGCCAGTGAACGTGACCTTGCGAATGACCGGATGCGGGATCAGGTAGCCGGAAATTTCTGCCGGATCACCGTAGACCAGACCGATGACGCCAGCCGGCACACCGGCATCGGCGAAAGCGCGAATCAGCTCGGCAGGCGACGCTGGCGTTTCTTCCGGGGCCTTGACGATGATCGAGCAGCCCGCAGCCAGTGCCGAGGACAACTTGCGCACCACCTGGTTGATCGGGAAATTCCAGGGCGTGAACGCAGCGACCGGGCCGACCGGCTCCTTGATGACTTTCTGTTCGATGGACACGCCCCGCGACGGCACGAGACGACCGTAACTGCGACGCCCTTCTTCGGCCAGCCAGTCGATGATGTCAGCCGCCGACAGGGTTTCCATGCGCGCTTCGGCCAAGGGCTTGCCCTGCTCCTGCGTCATGATTCGGGCGATGCTGTCTGCACGCTCGCGAATCAGGTTCGCCGCTTTCTGCATCAGCTTGTAGCGATCATAAGCCGAGGTCGCGCGCCAGGTGGCAAAGCCACGCTCGGCCGCCGCCAGAGCTTCGTCAAGGTCGGCGATACCGGCATGCGCCACAGTGCCCAGCGCCTCGCCCGTCGCCGGGTTGATGACTGACAACGTGCGATTGTCGCGGCTTGCGCGCCATTGACCATCGATATAAAGCTGTACGTCTGGATACATGAACAATTTCTCCATAAGTCGCTGAAAGGAACGGTGTGACCGACGGATCAGACTCGCTGATCAGCACCGGCCATCGGCAAAAATGCCAAGCGCTAGGGCTCGTCGATTTTGCGACGCGTCATGACGCGCGTCGACAGGCTCACAAAACGTTTGACGCCGGTGGTCTCATAGGCCTGCGCTATGCTGCACTTACGACGATACTTTACTTACATAGCCTGGACTCAAGTCACCAGTCAGGGATGACGTGATCATGAACGTACAGTCTGCCGCATTGCATCATCATACGCCCCGCCTGAGTGTCATTGAGCCACGCGGCCTGGAGATTCGCGCGATTGATTTTTGGCGCAACCAGGCCACGGACACGCCGGCAGTTCTTATAAACCGCGTGGCTCATGATGCTGCCGGGCATCCGGTCAACTGCTGGGATGCAAGGCTCTGGGAAAGCCAGGCTGCCGTCAATCTTGCTACTGTGTTTTCCCTGAGTGGTCAGGCGCTTTTCAGCGACAGTGTCGATGCCGGTTGGCGGCTGATGTTGGCCGGTGACAGCGGCGCGGTCGTGGCTGGATGGGATGGCCGTGGGACTGAGCGGAGCGTGCAGTATGACGCCCTACTCAGACCCGTTGCCATCATTGAAAACGGACGCTGCGTCGAGCGGCGGCAATACGGCGGGCCGGATACCAAGGGCCATAATCAGTGCGGCCAATGTATACGCCATGATGACCCGGCTGGTTCGCGAATGGATAACGAGTTCGCCTTGGCGGGTGGCGTGCTTGAACAGACGCGGCATTTTCTCTTCAATCCTGAAAATGTCGACTGGCCAGAACCGCTGGCAGAACGTGACGCCTTGCTCGAATCTGGTCCAGGCGCGACTACGCGCTGGGCACACAGTCCGCTTGGCGATGTCATCTCGCAAACGGACGCCCAGCGTAACGTCCAGACCTTTGCCCATACTGTGGCAGGTCATATTGAGGCCATTTCACTCAGCCTCTCCGGGCAGACAGAGCGAGTTCTGGTTCACAGTATCGATTACGACGCTCAAGGCCACGTAACCTCGGAAACGGCTGGCAACGGCGTTGTGACCAAGGCGGTGCACGACGCCGCAGATGGCCGTCTGATTGAACTCAAAGGCACACGGGCAGATGGTCAACTGCTGCAACATCTGCTGTATGACTACGACCCGGTGGGCAATGTCCTGCGTATCGAGGATCGCACCCAGCCGACACGGTGTTATGCCGGTCAGCGCATTGAGCCGGTGTCGACGTATCAATACGACACGCTGTATCAGTTGATCCAGGCTACGGGCACGGAGTCTGCGAAACTCAATCAAGGCCCTGTTTTTCCATCCTTCCAGTGTCCGCTCGACCTGACGCAGCTGGCCAATTACACGCAAACCTACCGCTATGATGCGAGCGGCAATCTGTTGCAACTGACCCACACGGGCACCCAGTCCCACTCGCGCACCCTGATCACTTCGCAAACCAGCAATCGCAGCCTGCCGGTTATCAACGATCGACCGCCGGATGAAGCGGCCATCGCTGCCGCGTTCGACGCCAATGGCAATCTGAATGAGTTGCAAGCCGGGCAAGCGATGAGCTGGGACTGGCGTAATCAGTTGCAGCAAGTGCGGCCGGTGGTTCGGGCAGCGGGTGACGACGACAAAGAGCGCTACATCTACGACGCCAGTGGGCAACGCCTGCGCAAAATCCATACGACCAAGGCGAAAGCCGTTGTCCACAGTGCCGAAGTGCGCTACTTACCAGGCCTGGAGGTGCACAGCAACAGCGCCACAGCCGAGACTTTGCACGTTATCGTCACCCAGGCCGGGCGCAACGAGGTTCGGGTATTGCACTGGCAGGCGGGTCAACCCGAAGGACTTGAAAACGATCAGGTTCGCTACAGCTTCGCCGATCATCTGGGGTCCGGCACCCTGGAGCTGGATAACAACGCGCGCATCATCAGCCAGGAAAGTTACTACCCGTTTGGTGGTACCTCGTGGTGGGCAGGGCGCAGTACGGTTGAAGCCAGCTATAAAACCATTCGTTATTCCGGCAAGGAACGCGACGCGACGGGGCTGTACTACTACGGCCTGCGCTATTACGCGCCATGGTTGCAGCGATGGATCAATCCGGACCCGGCGGGCACAGTGGACGGGATGAATCTGTATCGTTTTGTCAGGAATTCGCCTTTGCGGTTTGCTGATCAACAGGGGGCTGCTCCCTACGACGTGCCCATTACCGTTGTCGTTGCAAAGGACCTTTCCGAGTTCGCGCCTGAGCAGCTATCCAAAATGTATGACGTTAGGGATGTTGCCGTTTCGTTATTGGAGTTCACGCGTTCCGAGCTGCTAAAAGCATCACCGAGGCGAGACGTAAACAAGGCTTTCGACGCAACCTTTGGCGCGCTGGATCCGAGCGCTCGCGCCGCTACGAGCATCGACGTGGAAGATTCGTTACGGCAGATGCAGGAGCTCATTGAGTCCATCGGCAGTCCAGACTCTGATCTAACGCTGTTTCTTTTTAACGGACCCGAGGACATTCTCGCATCGACTGATTTTCAAGGCGAGTTTCAGGAATCGGTCGAACGGATTGGGGTGTCAACCTCTCTTCTTGCCAACTACGATGTGCTGGAAGTTGCACGATCCCTTATTCACGAGACCTCCCATGTCCGCCTGAATACAGTGGATGTGTTTTATTATCTGACGGATGCCAGTAAGCGCCTTGTTAATGGAGCGGATGCCACACAGGTTAAGACGTGGTCAGGCGAGTTCCGAAAGTCGTTAAGAAAAATCTCGACGCATGGCCCCAGGGAAAACCGATTCGATCCAGCCAACTATATATTCGCCATGCAGGCGTTGACCGAGAATGCGCACACCCGAGCAGAGCGAAAACAAGAATTCTTGAGCAACACAACGACCCGAACTTCATTATTGCTGATGAATGCCGACACGCTTTCGTCGCTTGTCATGGCGACCGGACAGCCTGCCCGATATGCGCAGACACGGATGAATCAGTCTGGAAATTAGACAATCAATGGCAGTACCCGCTTGAGCAAATACAGAGTGTCATTGACGCCTGAAAAAACGGTGCCTGTTTGAGCACCGTTTCAACAAAAAAGGCGTTGTCGGGGTAATTACAGAACCGGCTTGCCGCCCGTCACTGCATAGCGCGAGCCGGAAATGTAACTGGCTTCGTCAGAGGCCAGCAGCACATAGATCGGCGAAACTTCCACCGGCTGCCCCGGGCGCCCCAGCGGTGTCTCGCTACCGAAGCTTTTCACATCTTCGTCGGTCATGGTCGCCGGGATCAACGGGGTCCAGATCGGACCTGGAGCAACGCTGTTCACGCGGATGCCCTTCTCGCCCAGCAACTGCGCCAGACCACCGGTGAAGTTGGCGATTGCGCCCTTGGTGGTTGCGTAGGCCAGCAACGTCGGCTTGGGCATGTCCGAATTGACCGAACTGGTATTGATGATCGAACCACCCCGCGGCATATGCGGAACCGCAGCCTTGCAGATGCGAAACATCGCCGTGATGTTGATATCGAAGGTTTTGACCCATTCTTCGTCGGAGATTTCGTCCAGCGTTTCATGCGTCATCTGGAACGCAGCGTTGTTGACCAGCACATCGATGCGACCAAACTCTGCAACGGTCTTGCTCACGATGTCTTCGCATTGCTGCTTCTGTGCCAGGTCGCCCGGCAACACCAGGCATTTACGGCCCGCCTCTTCGACCCAGCGCTTGGTTTCTTGCGCGTCTTCATGCTCGTTCAAGTAGGAGATCGCGACCTGTGCGCCTTCACGTGCGAAGGCGATCGCGACTGCGCGGCCGATGCCGCTGTCAGCGCCGGTGATCAGCGCGATCTTGCCCTGCAGACGTCCGGAGCCCTTGTAGCTTTTTTCACCGCAATCGGGATAGGGGTCCATCTTGCCCTGCATGCCTGGAACATCTTGTGGCTGGCTGGCAAATGGCGGCTTTGGGTATTCTTCGTTCATCTGAATAAATCTCGTCGAATAAAATGTTCTGACTGAAACGCTGACGCCCTTGTCGATCGCCTGTGGCAGATACGACAAGGGCTCTCAGGCAAGGCCTGGTCAACTGCGCTTATCACGCACCTGGCTTGAGCACGACCTTGGTCCAGCCTTCATCACGCGCATCGAAGTGCTTGTAGGCGTCAGGGCCTTCTTCAAGTTTCAGGCGATGGGAAATGATCTGCGACGGCTTGGCGCGATCGTGGTGGATCAGCTCGGCAAGGCGACGGTTGTAAGCCTTGACGTTGGCTTGGCCGGTGCGGATCTGCTGGCCCTTGAACCAGAACGAACCGAAGTCGAAGGCCATCTTGCCTTCCCTCGCGAGGTCGCTTTTGGCGCCCGGATCCTGCGGCACGAAAACGCCCACGACGCCGATTCCACCTGTCGCCTTGGTCGAGGCAACGAGATTGTTCATGGTGACGTGGTTGGCCTCGTGACCATGACGGTCGCAGCACTGATAACCAACGCACTCACAGCCACGGTCGGTGCCTTTGCCATCGGTCAGATTGAGGATCTGATCCACTGCGCCCTGCTCCAGCGAGTTGATCGGCGTCGCGCCCATCTTCGCCGCGAGTGCCAGACGATCTGGATGGTTGTCGACCACGAACACCTGCGACGCGCCCTTGATCATCGCCGAGTGGGCAGCCATCAGGCCGACCGGACCGGCACCATAGATGGCAACGCTTTCGCCAGGCAGCAGCCCGGCCAGTTCGGTGGCATGCCAACCGGTAGGAAAGATGTCCGAGAGCATGACGTAATCCTCTTCACGCTCGGCGGCATCTTCGGGCAACAGCAGGCAGTTGAAGTCGGCATACGGCACACGCAACAGCTCGGCCTGGCCACCTTCATGATCGCCCATGTCAGCAAAGCCGTAAGCCGCACCCGCGCTGCCCGGGTTGGCGGTCAGGCAATAACCGGTCAGGCCCTTCTCACAGTTTTCGCAAAAGCCGCAGCCAATATTGAACGGCAGGCACACCCAGTCGCCCACTTTGATACGGTCGACCCCGGCGCCGACTTCGATCACCTGGCCGAGGTTCTCATGGCCGAAAATGCGCCCGGTCTCGAAAGACGTGCGGCCTTCGTACATGTGCAGGTCCGAGCCACAGATATTGGTGGAGGTCACTCGGACAAGAGCATCTGTTGGCTTCTGGATCTTCGCATCCGGTACGTTTTTGACACTGACGTCACGCGGACCGCCATAGACGATAGCTTTCATGTTCTGAGTCTCCTTGGGTGAAAAATTCGACAGGGCCTTTTATGGCCCACCGAATATCTGTCACGACCAGAAGACGCCTGTTCAAAGCGATTGCCTTCGTACCTGACGAATGGTCATTGATGAACGCGTGCCAGCGCTGCGCGCCCGCAGTGATTCGGGCAAATGAGGCGAGTCCCGGCCCCTGTATTCACTGCAAAGAAAGCATTTGCACGCACGATCTTATGGTATACCATCAGACGAAATACAAAAGCTCGCTCCGGGAGTCGTTCATGAGTTTTGAAATTCGCAAGATCGTCACGTACACCGAAGAAACCTTTATCGAGGGCGGCAAGGCCGCCGACAAGCCGGTCACCATGATCGGGCTGGCGGCCGTGATCAAGAACCCTTGGCTGGGCCGTGGTTTCGTCGAAGACCTGAAACCGGAGATTCGCGCCAACTGCTCCACACTGGGCGAGTTGATGGTCAAGCGCCTCACCGATGCGATTGGCGGCGCGCAGAACATCGAGGCCTACGGCAAGGCTGCAGTGGTCGGGGCGGAAGGCGAAATCGAACACGCTTCGGCCGTGATCCATACCCTGCGCTTTGGCAATCATTACCGTGAGGCCGTCAAGGCCAAGAGCTACCTGAGCTTCACCAACAAACGCGGCGGCCCAGGTACGTCGATCCAGATTCCGATGATGCACAAGGACGATGAAGGGCTGCGCTCGCACTACATCACCCTGGAAATGCACATCGAAGATTCGCCGCGTGCCGACGAAATCATCGTAGTCCTTGGTGCCGCCAACGGTGGACGCCTGCACCCACGAATCGGCAATCGCTATATAGACCTGGAAGAGCTGGCGGCCGAAAAAGCCCAGTAACTCATGAAGGGCTCGTCGCCCGATCACCTTTGTCATCTGCGCAGGAGCGATCCATGATTCAGCTCACCGCTGAACACACCCCGGCGGGTACCAGCTATCTGGCTACCGGCCAAGGTCACCCCGTGGTGTTGATTCACGGGGTGGGCCTTAACAAGGAAATGTGGGGCGGCCAGATCGTCGGGCTGGCCACGCAATATCAGGTCATCGCCTACGACATGCTGGGCCACGGTGCCAGCCCTCGCCCCCACCCGGATACGGGTCTGCCAGGCTATGCCGAACAACTGCACGAGCTGCTGACGCACTTGCAACTGCCGCAGGCGGCGGTCGTCGGTTTCTCGATGGGCGGACTGGTGGCGCGTGCGTTTGCGCTGGAGTTTTCCCAGCACCTGTCGGGGCTGGTGGTGCTCAACAGCGTCTTCAATCGCAGCGCGGAACAGCGTGCCAGCGTCATTGCGCGCACCAGTCAGGCTGCCGAGCATGGCCCGGACGCCAATGCGGGCGAAGCGCTGTCACGCTGGTTCAGCCGCGAGTATCAGGCGGCCAGCCCGGCCCAGATTGCGGCCATTCGGCACAACCTGGCCAGCAACGATCCGCAGGGTTACCTGACCACGTACAAGCTGTTCGCCACTCAGGATATGTACCGCGCCGAGGATCTGGGCGATATTCGCGCACCGACGTTGATCGCCACGGGCGAACTTGACCCGGGATCGACGCCCGAAATGGCCCGCGAACTGGCCGCGCGTATCCCTGGTGCCGATGTCGCGATATTGCCCGATCAGCGTCATATGATGCCGGTTGAATCGCCACGCCTGGTCAACCAGGTATTGCTCGGTTTCTTCGAAAAGATCGGCCTCGACAAACCGGCGTCCGCTCACCATTCGATCAAGGGGATTGTTGCATGAGCCTTACCCGCTTTCAGATGTGCATCGACGGTCAATGGGTCGATGCGTTGTCCGGCAAGACCTTCGACAGCCTCGATCCGGCGCGGGCCGAACCCTGGGCGCAACTGCCGGATGCTGACGAAGCTGACGTCGAGCGGGCCGTTCAGGCCGCCCAGAAAGCCTTCGAGGGTCAGGCCTGGCGCGGCCTGACGGCCACGGCACGCGGCAAGCTGCTGCGTAAGCTGGGCGACCTGATTGCCGAAAACAAGGAGCAACTGGCACAGCTGGAAAGCCGCGACAACGGCAAACTGATTCGCGAAACCCGCGGGCAGGTCGGCTATCTGCCCGAATTCTTTCATTACACCGCAGGGCTGGCTGACAAACTCGAAGGCGGCACTTTGCCCCTCGACAAGCCCGACCTGTTCGCCTACACCGTGCACGAACCGATGGGCGTAGTGGCCGGGATCATACCTTGGAACAGCCCGCTGTACCTGACCGCCATCAAGCTGGCCCCGGCACTGGCGGCAGGCAACACCATTGTCCTCAAACCCTCGGAACACGCCTCGGCCACCGTGCTCGAGCTGGCGCGTCTGGCACTTGAAGCCGGCATTCCACCGGGCGTGGTCAACGTCATCACCGGTTACGGCCCGACCACTGGCGCGGCCCTCACCCGGCACCCGCTGGTGCGCAAGATAGCCTTCACCGGTGGCGCGGCTACGGCGCGTCATGTGGTGCGCAGCAGCGCGGAGAACTTCGCCAAACTGTCGCTGGAACTGGGCGGAAAATCACCCAACATCATCTTCGCCGACGCCGATCTGGACAGCGCCATCAATGGCGCCGTCGCCGGCATCTATGCGGCGTCCGGGCAAAGCTGTGTTTCCGGCTCGCGATTGCTGGTGCAGGACGAAATCTACGACGAGTTCGTCGAACGCCTGGCAGAGCGCGCCAGTCGTATCCGCATCGGCAATCCGCAGGATGAAGGCACCGAAATGGGTCCGATGGCCACCGCTCAGCAACTGGCCGTGGTAGAAGGCCTGGTGGCCGACGCGCTGGCCGAAGGTGCACGCCTGCGTCTGGGCGGCAAGCGACCGACGCTGGACAGCAAAGGCTGGTTCTATGAACCTACGCTGTTCGAGTGCGATCACAATTCGATGAAGATCATGCAGGAAGAAGTATTCGGCCCGGTGGCATCGGTGATTCGTTTCAAGGACGAAGCCGAAGCGCTGGCCATCGCCAACGACTCCCAGTTTGGTCTCGCCGCCGGAATATGGACCCGCGACCTTGGCCGGGCACACCGTCTGGCGCGGGATATTCGCTCAGGTATCATCTGGGTCAATACGTATCGAGCCGTGTCGGCCATGGCGCCCATCGGCGGTTTCAAAAATAGCGGCTACGGTCGTGAGAGCGGGATAGACTCCGTGCTGGCCTACACCGAACTGAAAACGGTGTGGATCAACCTTTCGCAGGCGCCCATGCCTGATCCATTTGTCATGCGTTAACGAGGCCGCTGCGATGATAGAACCCGGTATTTACAAAGAAGTCATGGCGTCATTCCCTTCGGGCGTGACCATCGTCACCACCCTCGACCCTGAGGGCAACCTGTTCGGTATTACTGCCAGCGCATTCAGTGCGCTGTCCATCGACCCGGCCCTGGTGCTGTTCTGCCCTAACTATGAGTCGGACACTTACCCGGTGTTGCGTGACAGCAAAAAATTCGCGATTCACCTGCTGTCTGCCGACCAGCAGATAGAAGCCTATGCCTTCGCCAGTAAGGGCAAGGACAAGACCAAGGGCATCGAGTGGCAGTTGAGCGAGCTGGGCAATCCGCTGCTGAGCAAGGCCACGGCGATCATCGAGTGTGAGCTGTGGCGGGAATACGACGGCGGCGATCACGCGATCATTGTCGGCGAGGTGAAAAACCTGATCCTGCCCGCGACACCGGTCACACCGATGGTCTATCACCGGGGCAAGATGGGTGCACTGCCAGCCATCGTCTGAGGTAGCTCAGGGCAGTCTTGGTGGTTGCAGGCACGGGCGTGATAAACTCGGCCGCGACCCGGGTTCATCCATCCGGGCCATGCAGCAGCCCGCGCGGTTTGCGGGTTGCCGACATGAGCGAGACGTTATTTCCAGTCACGTTTTTACTTTGACAGCCCCATTCCGAGCACACCCGATGAAACGCCTGCCTCTCGACGACACCTTCAAGGTCAACCGCAACCCCGTCACACTGCGCGAGATCGTGCTGGACAAGCTGCGCAGCGCAATCATGAACTTTCAACTGCTGCCGGGCGATCGTCTGGTCGAGCGTGATCTGTGTGACCGCCTCGGGGTAAGCCGCACGTCGGTTCGCGAAGCACTGCGCCACCTGGAATCCGAAGGCCTGGTGGAGTTCGCCGATGCCAAGGGCCCGCGTGTTGCAATCATCACGCTGGCTGATGCCTGCGATATCTACGAACTACGCTGCGTGCTGGAAGGCCTGATCGTTCAGCTGTTTACCCTGCGGGCCAAGCCCAAGGACATTCGCGCTCTGGAAAAAGCCCTGGAGGAAAATCGTCAGGCGCTCAAGGAAGGCGAACTGCAGCAGGTGATCGACTCGGTCCAGGGTTTCTACGATGTATTGCTGGAAGGCTCGGGCAACCATGTGGCCGCGACCCAGCTACGCCAGTTGCAGGCGCGCATCAGCTACCTGCGCGCCACCTCGGTATCCCAGGAAAATCGCCGCGGTGCCAGCAACAAGGAAATGGAGCTCATGGTCGAAGCGATCAAGAGCGGCGACCCGCTGGCCGCGCACCAGGCGTCGGTCGATCACGTACGCAACGCCGCACGTGTGGCGCTGGAATACCTCAAATCCAAGCAGGACGAAGACAGCAAAGTCCGTGACATCATCGCCCCCGTTGCGCTGAAAGAACCTCGCATAGGTCGCTGAAATGGCCACACCGCGCTTCTGTCCTCAATGCGGTAGCGCTGATCTGGCTCAGCGTGTCCCGTCTGGCGATACGCACGTGCGGCTGGTCTGTGGCGGCTGTCAGTATATTCACTACATCAACCCGAAGATCATCGCGGGTTGCATCATCGAGCAGGAAGGCAAGTACCTGCTTTGCCAGCGCGCCATCCCGCCGCGCCCGGGCACCTGGACACTGCCTGCCGGTTTCATGGAAAGCGGCGAAACCACCGAGCAGGCGGCGCTGCGTGAAGTCTGGGAAGAAACCGGTGTGCGCGCCGAGATCCTTTCGCCCTACTCTATCTTCAGCGTGCCGCGCATCAGCGAAGTCTACATTGTGTTCCGCGCCATCGCGCTGGAGGTGACCGGCCAGTTCGGCCCGGAAACCCTGGATTACAGATTCTTCGCCCCCGAAGACATCCCGTGGGACAGCATCTATTACCCCGCCATCCGCCAGATACTGGAACGCTATATCGAAGAACGTCAGGCGGGTGTCTACGGTATTTATATCGGTAACGACGACACCGGCAAGGTGCACTTTATCCGGTGAATGCCTGAAGCTTTCAGCTCGCAACTGAACGCTTAAAACTGCCCCTCGACGATCACGATCTCGGCCTTCGAAGCACCCTGCCTGTGGCTCATCGCATGCTGGTACTCGGGCGACCGATAACAGGCCAGCGCCTTCTCGTAGGATTCAAATTCGATAATCACCGTGCGCTGCGGCGTATCACGCCCTTCGAGCGCCTCGGAACGTCCGCCGCGCGCGAGGAACCTGCCACCAAACAGCTCGAAAGCCGCGGGGGCGCGCTGGGTGTATTCGCTGTACTGCTGAGGGTCGGTCACATCAACGTGTGCAATCCAATAGGCTTTCATCGCGGTCTCACTGTTTCATTGATAGGCAATCTGTGAAATATTCTGTCTTATGGTATACCACGATTCATCCACCCATAAAACCGGGAAACTGACTATGGCGTTCGATCGCATCGAAGACATCATCGAAGACTACCGCCAAGGCAAGATGGTGTTGCTGGTCGACGACGAAGACCGGGAAAACGAAGGCGATCTGCTATTGGCTGCCGATTGCTGTTCGCCACAGGCCATCAGCTTCATGGCCCGCGAAGCGCGCGGTCTGATCTGCCTGACGCTGACCGACGAACACTGCCAGCGTCTGGGCCTGGAACAGATGGTACCCAGCAACGGCAGCGTATTCGCCACCGCGTTCACGGTGTCCATCGAAGCGACCACAGGTGTGACCACCGGCATCAGCGCGGCAGATCGTGCGCGTACCGTTCAGGCTGCCGTCAACCCGCACGCAGTACCGGAAGACCTGGTGCAGCCGGGCCATATCTTTCCATTGCGCGCGCGTGACGGCGGCGTCCTGACCCGTGCCGGGCATACCGAAGCGGGCTGCGACCTGGCCCGGCTGGCCGGTTTCACGCCAGCGTCGGTCATCGTTGAAGTCATGAATGATGACGGCAGCATGGCCAGAAGACCTGACCTGGAAGTGTTTGCCAAAAAGCACGGCATCCGCATCGGCACCATCGCCGACCTGATCCATTACCGCCTGAGCACCGAACACACCATCGTCAGGATTGGCGAGCGCGAACTGCCGACCGTGCACGGCACCTTCCGTCTGTTCAGCTACGAAGACCGCATCGAAGGTGGCGTGCACATGGCCATGGTGATGGGCGACATCCGCCGTGACGCCGCCACGCTGGTGCGCGTGCATGTTGTCGACCCGCTGCGCGACCTGGTCGGTGCCGAATACAACGGCCCCGCCAACTGGACGCTTTGGGCCGCCCTGCAACGTATCGCTGAAGAAGGTCACGGCGTGGTGGTGGTGCTCGCCAACCACGAATCTTCCCAAGCGCTGCTGGAGCGCATTCCACAGCTCACCCAGCCGCCACGCCAATACACGCGTTCGCAATCACGTATTTATTCCGAGGTCGGTACGGGCGCACAGATCTTGCAGGATCTGGGCGTCGGCAAGCTGCGCCACCTCGGGCCGCCACTGAAATACGCAGGGTTGACTGGCTACGATCTGGAAGTGATTGAAAATATTCCGTTTCCCGGCTGAACAGGCAAACGCTTGGCGCGCGAGCCTGATAATCCACTGCCTTTAACCGAAGGCGCTGACCAAAAAAGCCACCGTGAAGGCGTTTTGACAGGGCAAAACGCTTGCAGAAAGTTTGGAATACCATAATATGACATTCCATAAATACAAGATCTGGTCAGACGCGCCCGGCGAGGGACAGCACTAATAACAGCACCTGACCTGTACAAGGTTTCAAGGCCCATTGGACCTACTGCTCCCGATTACGCGGGCAAGAAAAGCCCGCTCAAAACACAACAAATGAGGGCGTAAAAATGGTGTTGAACAAACGTGCAACAGCAGTCCTGGCCGCTGGCGTGCTGGCTTTCTCAAGTGTCGCCGCTACTGCCGCCGAGAGCGTCAACTTCGTGAGTTGGGGCGGCTCCACGCAGGACTTTCAGAAGGAGGCCTGGGCGGCACCGTTCAGCAAGGCCAGCGGCATCACCGTCGTGCAGGACGGTCCTACCGACTACGGCAAACTCAAGGCCATGGTCGAAAGCGGTAACGTGCAGTGGGACGTTGTCGATGTCGAAGCCGACTTCGCCCTGCGCGCCGCCAGTGAAGGCCTGCTGGAGCCTCTGGACTTCACCGCCATCAAACGCGACGAGATCGACAAACGTTTCGTGACTGACCACGGCGCCGGTTCGTTCTTCTTCTCCTTCGTGCTCGGCTACAACGAAAGCAAAGTCGGCGGTAAGGCGCCGGGTGACTGGGCCGCGATGTTCGACACCAAGACCTACCCTGGCAAGCGCGCGCTGTACAAGTGGCCAAGCCCCGGCGTGCTGGAACTGGCTCTGTTGGCCGATGGTGTAGCGCCTGACAAGCTTTACCCGCTGGACCTCGACCGCGCCTTCAAGAAACTCGACACCATCAAGAAGGACATCGTCTGGTGGGGCGGCGGTGCGCAGTCCCAGCAACTGCTGGCTTCCGGCGAAGTGTCGATGGGGCAGATGTGGAACGGCCGGGTCTACGCCCTGCAGCAGGATGGCGCGCCGGTGGGTGTGAGCTGGAAACAGAATCTGGTCATGGCTGACTTTCTGGTCGTACCCAAGGGCGCAAAGAACAAGGACGCTGCGATGAAATTCATCGCCAATGCAACCAGTGCCAAAGGCCAGGCGGACTTCTCCAATCTCAGTGCCTATGCCCCGGTCAATACCCAGAGCGTTGCGCGCCTGGACTCTACGCTGGCACCTAACCTGCCGACCGCGCACGTTGCCGATCAAATCACTCTCGACTTCGCATACTGGGCCAAGAACGGCGCTGATATTGCGACACGGTGGAACGAATGGCTGGTCAAGTAAAAATGACAGCGGTTGCTCCTCGTCAATCCATGCCGGCCGGGGGTGCTTCCAGCACCGCTGGCACGGCCAGCCAGAAGGCGCCGGGCATGCAGGCATCCCCTTCCCTCGCACAGCGCTGGCGTGGCAGCCGCAATCTGCTTCCGGCGCTGATCTTCCTCGGACTGTTCTTCTTCGCGCCGCTGATTGCCCTGCTGCTGCGGGGCGTGCTGGAACCGGTGCCGGGCCTTGGCAACTATGAGCAACTGTTTGCCAACTCGGCCTACTCGCGGGTGCTGCTCAATACCTTTTCCGTAGCCGGTCTGGTGACGCTGTTCAGCCTGCTGCTGGGCTTCCCGCTCGCCTGGGTGATCACCCTGGTGCCGCGCGGCTGGGGACGCTGGATTCTGAATATCGTGCTGTTGTCGATGTGGACCAGCCTGCTGGCCCGTACCTATTCGTGGCTGGTGCTGTTGCAGGCCTCAGGGGTCGTCAACAAGGCCTTGATGGCCATGGGCATCATCGATCAACCGCTGGAAATGGTGCACAACCTGACCGGTGTGGTGATCGGCATGAGCTACATCATGATTCCGTTCATCGTCCTGCCGCTGCAGGCGACCATGCAGGCCATCGATCCCATGGTACTGCAGGCGGGTTCGATCTGCGGCGCCAGCCCGTGGAGCAATTTCTTCAGAGTGTTCCTGCCACTGTGCCGTCCGGGGCTGTTTTCCGGAGGCCTGATGGTGTTTGTCATGTCGCTCGGTTATTACGTCACCCCGGCGCTGCTCGGCGGCGCGCAGAACATGATGCTGCCCGAATTCATCGTCCAGCAGGTGCAGTCGTTCCTCAACTGGGGGCTGGCCAGTGCCGCCGCTGCGTTGCTGGTGCTGATCACGCTGGTGCTGTTCTACTTCTACCTGAAGCTCCAGCCGGAATCACCGGTCGGCGCCAGCAATGCGAGGTAAACCGCCATGCTCCTGACACCCAATGCCATGAGCCCCGGCTTGCGTACGGGCCTGTACCTGACCACCGCCCTGATCGCGCTGTTCCTGTTGCTGCCGATCCTGTTCATCGTCCTGCTGTCGTTCGGTTCGTCGCAGTGGCTGGTGTTTCCGCCGCCCGGCTGGACGCTGAAGTGGTATCAGCAGTTTTTTTCCAATCCGGACTGGATGGCCGCGGCCATGTCCAGCTTCAAGGTCGCGATCCTGACCACCCTCGCCTCGGTGGCACTGGGCCTGCCCACTGCATTCGCACTGGTGCGTGGCCGGTTTCCGGGGCGTGACCTGCTGTACGGCATCTTCACACTGCCGATGATCGTGCCGCTGGTGATTATCGCCGTCGCGGTCTACGCGCTGTTTCTCAAGCTCGGCTACACCGGCACACTGTTTTCCTTCGTCGTCAGCCATGTGATCGTTGCCTTGCCGTTCACCATCATCTCGATCATCAATTCGTTGAAGCTGTTCGACCAGTCCATCGAGGATGCCGCAGTCATCTGCGGTGCCTCACGCTTGCAGGCCATCTACAAGGTGACCTTTCCCGGCATCCGGCCGGGCATGATGGCCGGTGCGCTGTTCGCGTTCCTGGTGTCGTGGGACGAGGTGGTCTTGAGCGTGATGATGGCCAGCCCTACCCTGCAAACCCTTCCCGTGAAAATGTGGACCACCCTGCGTCAGGACCTGACGCCAGTCATCGCCGTCGCCTCAACGCTGCTGATCGCCCTGTCGGTGCTGATCATGTTCATCGCCGCGACCCTGCGTCGCCGCAACGAAGCCAGGAGTACTTCATGAGTGCCGTGATCAAAGACCCCGCCCATCAGCGACAGAACACACTCGTCAGCCTGTGTAATCTGAACAAGCACTATGGAAGTTTCGCCGCCGTCGACGACATTTCCCTGGACATCCAGGACGGCGAATTCCTGACCTTCCTGGGCTCCAGCGGCTCGGGAAAAAGCACCACGCTGTCGATGCTCGCCGGCTTCGAAACGCCCAGCTCGGGCGAGATTCTGGTGGGCGGCAAATCGCTGGTGAATGTGCCGCCGCACAAACGCGACATCGGTATGGTATTTCAGCGCTACTCGCTCTTCCCGCACCTGTCGGTCCGCGACAACATTGCCTTTCCGCTGACGATCCGCAAGTTGCCTGCGGCCGAACGCGAGAAGAAAGTCGATGCGATGCTCAAGCTGGTTCAGCTGGAAGCCTTCGCTCATCGTCGCCCGTCGCAACTGTCAGGCGGCCAGCAGCAACGGGTCGCCATCGCCAGGGCGCTGGTTTACGAGCCGCGCATCCTGCTGATGGACGAGCCTCTAGGCGCACTGGACAAGAAGCTGCGTGAAGACTTGCAGGACGAACTGCGTCAGTTGCATCGCCGGCTGGACCTCACCATCGTTTACGTGACCCATGACCAGGAAGAAGCCATGCGCCTGTCACAGCGCATCGCCATTTTCAGCCATGGCAAGATCGTCGGTCTGGGCTCGGGCTATGACCTGTACCAGGATCCACCGAATGCCTTCGTCGCCTCGTTTCTCGGCAACTCGAACTTCCTCAGGCTCAAGGCTCAGGGCAATGCCGTGGCGACGTTCGAGGGCAGCACACTGGCGATTCGCCTGACCGCAGGGCTGAAGACCGATCAGGACGTGCTGCTGATGGTGCGCCCGGAGAAAGCCCAGGCGCTGAGCGTGTCCCAGGCTGTGGCCATGCCACTCGAAGCAGGCTGGAACGAGGTGAGCGCCACGGTCCATGAAGTGCTGTTCCTTGGCGAGAGCCAGACGTGCTCGGTAGTCACTGCCGGAGGTACTGCCATGACGGTCAAGGCGCTTTCCGCGAACGGCATGTCGCTCAAGGCCGGCGACCCCGTGCACGTGCGCTGGGCCGCCGCAGACGCATGCATCTACACCGAATGGACAGACAGCGACCTGAACAAGGCAGCCGGCACCCACTGACAGTGTGTGCTGTGCTTCAGTGGTTGACCGGCGAAGGATGCAGGGCAAGGTAGTCGCGCAGAAACTCCACCGTGACGCGGACCTTGGCCGAACTCATCAGCGGCGAGGTATGCACCGCCCAGATGTCTGCATCCTGACGGTAATCCGGCAACACCTGAACCAGCCGGCCCTCGGCCAGGTCAGTGCGCACATCCCACAGCGAACGCAGCAATACCCCGCGTCCGTCCAGGCACCACTGGCGGGCGATTTCGCCGTGGTTGGTGGACAGGCTGCCGGTCACCTTGACGGTTTCGGCACCCTGCGGCCCGTTGAGGTGCCAGATGCCGAACGGCCGGTCGCGCTCCTTGATCACCAGGCAATCGTGATTGGCCAGTTCGCCAAGATTGAGCGGCGTGCCATGAAGGTTGAGGTAGCCGGGGCTCGCGCACAGAACCCGCCAGTTGCTGGCCAGATGCCTGGCGCGCAAGTGCGGAGCGATTTCGTTGCCGACGCGGATATCCAGATCGACGCCCTCCTCGATCAGATCGACCAGCCGGTCCTGAATGTCCAGACGGATATCCAGCTTCGGATAACGCGCGGCCAGTTCCGACAACGCCGGCGCGACGAAACGACGGCCAAAGCCCTGGCTGCTGACCACGCGCAACAAGCCACTCGGTTCGCCATGCAGTGCCGCCACTTGGTCGCCCATCTGCTGCACTGAGTCGAGCATACCCCTGGCCCACTCGTAGACGCGCTCGCCATCTTCGGTAATCGACACCTGCCGGGTCGAGCGGTGCAGCAACACCACGCCCATGCCCTGCTCCAGCAAACGAATGCGCTTGCTGACGTAGGCAGCGGACATGCCCAGCTCATCCGCAGCCCCGACGAAGCTTGAGCGCCGGGCCACATGAACGAACACATTCAAATCATCGAGACTGGGGTATTTATTCACGATTCGTGTTTTCTCAGTCCATTAATCGGCTGATTATCTTTGTATCGTGCGCTTATAGCATGAATGGCCTGTGCAACTCATTCATCGCACACCCGTAATGGATCGATTCAGAGAGAGCGCCACCATGAACAACAAGAAACTGCGTATCGCTGCCATCGCCGGTGACGGCATCGGCCTGGAAGTGCTGCCCGAAGGAGTACGTGTGGTGCAGGCCGCTGCCGCACGGCACGGCACGGGCTGGACCTGGAGTTCGAATACTTCGAATGGGCCAGCTGCGATTACTACCTGAAGCACGGCAAGATGATGCCGGACGACTGGTTCGAACAGCTCAAAGGCTTTGACTCGATCTTCTTCGGCGCCGTCGGCTGGCCGGAAAAGGTGCCGGATCACATCTCACTGTGGGGCTCGCTGCTCAAGTTTCGTCGCGAATTCGATCAGTACGCGAATATCCGTCCGGTGCGGCTGTTTCCCGGCGTCCCCTGCCCGCTGGCCCATCGTAAACCGGGCGACATCGACTTTGTCGTGGTCCGGGAAAACACCGAAGGTGAATACTCGTCGCTGGGCGGGATCATGTTCGAAAATACCGACAACGAATTCGTGTTGCAGGAATCGGTGTTCACCCGTCGCGGCGTCGACCGCATTCTCAAATTCGCCTTCGAGATGGCCAGCAAACGCGAGCGCAAGCACGTTACCTCGGCGACCAAATCCAACGGCATGGCCATCAGCATGCCGTATTGGGACAAGCGCACCGAAACGATGGCCAGCCAGTACCCCGGCATCAGTTGGGACAAGCAACACATCGACATTCTCTGCGCACGTTTCGTGCTGCAACCCGAGCGCTTCGACGTGGTAGTGGCGTCCAATCTGTTCGGCGACATCCTCAGCGACCTCGGCCCGGCCTGCGCAGGCACCATCGGCATCGCGCCTTCAGCCAATCTCAACCCCGAGCGTCACTTCCCGTCGCTGTTCGAACCGGTTCACGGCTCGGCCCCGGATATCTTCGGCCAGAACATCGCCAACCCGATCGCCATGATCTGGTCGGGTGCGCTCATGCTCGAATTCCTCGGCCAGGGCGATCAGCGCTTCACCGCGGCCCATGACGAAATCATCACCGCCATCGAGCAAGTGATCGCCAACGGCGACGTCACGCCGGATCTGGGCGGCACGCTTTCGACTCAACAAGTCGGTGCGGCGATTGCCGAGCGGGTTTGTGCAGGCCGTTAAACGCTCGCTGGCTCGTTGCGCTGTTCCAGTAACTCGACGAAGCGAGTCAGGCTGCGTGACACCGTGCCGCGGCGCCAGATCAGCCAGGTCTGCAGGTAGCGAAACTTCTCGGACAGCGGCCAGATACTGACCGTGGCGCAGCCGGGCATGCTTTCCAGCATGCTGCGCGGCATCAGCGCCAGCCCGGCACCGGCGCTGACGCAGGCGAGCATGCCGTGGTAGGACTCCATTTCATGGATCTTGCCCGGCACTGCCGCGTCATCGGTAAACCAGCGTTCAAAGTGATGGCGGTACGAGCAGTTGGCACGAAACGCATAGATACTCTCTCCGCTGACATCCCGCCCGCGCTTGACCGGCGCATGATTGAGCGGCGCAATGATGACCATTTCCTCTTCGAAGACCGGCACGCCGTCAAGCGATGGATGCTGCACTGGCCCGTCAACGAACGCAGCGACCAGTCGACCGGCCAGCACGCCGTCGATCATGGTTCCGGACGGGCCTGTGGACAGGTCCAGCTCGACCTTGGCGTTCTGCTGGTTGTAGGCGGCCAGCAGCGCAGGAATCCTGACCGCAGCCGTGCTTTCCAGCGAGCCCAGTGCAAAAGGCCCCTGTGGCTCCTCACCGGAAACGGCGGAACGCGCTTCCTGCACCAGATCCAGGATGCGTCGCGTGTAGTCGAGAAAATTCCAGCCTGCGGGAGACAGACGCAAGCGGTGCTTCTCGCGAATGAACAGGTCGACGCCCAGATCCTGCTCCAGTTGCTTGATGCGCGTGGTCAGGTTCGAGGGCACCCGGTGGATGTGCTGCGCGGCGGCGCTGATGCTGCCGTGTTCAGCCACCGCCTTGAAGATCTCCAACTGAACCAGATCCATATCATTCTCCAAACATGAACGTTACGATCATTATTATTCAGTTTTACAAAGCATTGCACGCCTATATGCTGGTCCCACTTCCACCTCAACAGGATGGCGCAATGACTACTGTCACCAGCAACACCCATGCAATCTCGATCAACCCTGCCACCGGCGAGCAGATCGGCCACTATGCCTTCGAATCAGCCGTTGCGCTGGATCAAAGCCTGTCGCGCGCGGCGGCCGGTTTTGCCGGCTGGAAGCGCACGCCGGTTCAGCAACGTGCGCAACTGATCATCGCCATGGGTCAGGCCCTGCGTGATGACGTCGACAACATTGCACGCATGATCAGTCAGGAAATGGGCAAGCCCGTCGCTCAGGCCCGAGGCGAGGTCGAAAAATGCGCGCAGCTGTGCGACTGGTACGCGGCACAAGGCCCGGCGATGCTGGTGGCCGAAGCAACTCAGGTCGAGAATGACAAGGCGCGGATCGAGTATCGTCCGCTGGGCCCGATTCTCGCAGTGATGCCATGGAATTTCCCGATCTGGCAAGTGCTGCGCGGCGCGATTCCGACCCTGCTGGCCGGCAATACTTACGTGCTCAAGCACGCGCCCAACGTAATGGGCTGCGCTTACCTGATGCTCGACGCGTTCAAGCGTGCCGGTTTTCCGGAGGGTGTGTTCGAGGTCATCAACGTGACCCCGGAAGGCGTTTCAAGCGCCATTGCCGACCCGCGCATCGCAGCCGTCACCCTGACCGGCAGCGTGCGTGCTGGCCAGGCCATCGGTGCCCAGGCCGGTGCGGCACTGAAGAAGTGCGTGCTGGAACTGGGCGGTTCCGACCCGTTCATCGTGCTCAACGACGCGGACCTGGATCAGGCGGTGAAGGCGGCGGTGATTGGCCGCTTCCAGAACACCGGGCAGGTCTGTGCAGCGGCCAAGCGCCTGATCATCGAGCAAGGCGTGGTCGAGGAGTTCACCCGCAGATTCGTCGAGCAAACGCGTCAACTGGTGACAGGCGATCCCCTCTCCAGCGAAACCTACATCGGCCCCATGGCGCGCTTCGATCTGCGCGACGAGCTGGATACCCAGGTGCAGGACACGCTCGCCGAAGGCGCCACGCTGTTGCTGGGCGGCAAAAAGGCTGAAGGCCAGGGCAATTATTATCAGCCGACCGTGCTCGGTAACGTCACCGATAAGATGACTTCGTTCCGGCAGGAGCTGTTCGGCCCGGTAGCGTCGATCATCACCGCCAGAGACGCGCAGCATGCCCTGGAGCTGGCCAATGACAGCGACTTCGGCCTGACCGCGACGGTTTATACCCGCGACCTGCAGCTGGCCGAGCGCATGACCGAGGAACTGGAAACCGGCGGTGTGTTCATCAACGGCTACAGCGCTTCAGACCCGCGCGTGACCTTCGGCGGCGTGAAGAAAAGCGGTTTTGGCCGTGAGCTGTCGCACTTCGGTGTACGCGAATTCTGCAATGCGCAGACCGTGTGGCGGGATCGTCACTGAGGGTTCAGCAGGTACACAGCTGTTACCGGAGTGACCGGGGCGGCGATCCGCGTTGCTCGCGAAGGCCGCTGAATGTCTGCTGATCAGTCAGTCCGCCTTCGCGAGCAAGCTCGCTCCCACGGAGGCAGTGTGTGCTTGCTCATGAAAAGGCTGGTGCAGCCGCTGACTACTTGCGGAGCAGTCAGTCCGCTTTCGCGAGCAAGCTTGCTCCCACGGGAACGATAAGTGTGATTGTGTGGGAGTGAGCTTGCTCACGAAGAGGCCTTTACGGCCAGTGGAGATCGTCAGGGCCAGACATCGCGATCATTCCTCGCCCGTTTCCACCACCGCAGGCTCACCAATCGTATAGAAATGCCCGCCCGCGACGTAATGCAGGCTGCGCCATTTCGGATCGGCCTTTTCGAATTCCCAGTGTCCGTCGTTGAACACACGGGTATCGGCCCAGGCACCCACCACTTCACCAATGAACAGGTCATAGGTCTGCTGATTGTGCGGCTCGGGAATGACCTTGCAGATCAGCCACGCCGAGCAGCCTGCGACCAGCGGCGAGTCGTGGCCGTCGATGCGGAACAGGTCCACATTGGCCTTGTCCAGCTTGTCCGGGGTAAAGACCTTGCTCTGGGTGCCGACGTCGAAGGTCATCTGCAATTGATCCAGATTGGGCACCTGCAGGGCAAAGTAGCCACTCTTCTCAACCAGCTCGCGGGTCTTGGTCATCTTGTCGATGACCAGCGTCACTTTCGGCGGCGAAAAGTCCAGTGCACAGGCCCAGGCCGCAGCCATGACGTTATGCGTGCCCTCGTGGCTGGATGAGACCAGCACGGTCGGGCCGTGGTTGAGCAAACGGTAGGCTTTTTCCAGATCGACAGGACGAATATGATTGTCCACTTGAAACCCTCGAAAACATGATTCGTGCCGCTACCGGCAAGGCAGCGAAATAAGGCATTGTGCGTGCATCAGCAGAACTGCAGGGTGCGACGGGCAAGCCGCGTGCGCCCTCTCCTTTCACCCACTCATAAGGTTTCGGATTGAGCAGGATAGACAGCCAGATCCCAGAAGTGTTCGCCCTGGTCCTTGCAGCGGGGCGCAGCAGACGCTTTGCCGGTGACAAACGGCAGGCGCTTCTGCCTTGCGGGCGGACCCTGCTCACGGCAAGCCTGGAAAACGCGCAAAACGCATTCGGCAAAACGGCGGTGGTAGTGCGCCCTGATGACCAAGCGGATGCGCTGGGGATTGCCTCGAACGTCACGATCATCCGCAGCGAACAGGCCGAACTGGGAATGGGCCACAGCCTGGCGAGCGCCGTTGCGGCAGTGATGGACTCCTTTGCCGATGCGGTTGCCATTGTTCTCGCGGACATGCCCTGGATACAGCCGCAGACCCTGCATGATCTGGCCAGAATGGCCGATTCCCAGCGCATTGTCCTGCCCATGCACAAGGGCCAGCGCGGCCACCCGGTGATTATTGGCCGCCGGTTCTGGCCAGCGCTGCTCAAGCTGGAAGGCGATCAGGGCGCGAAAGCCCTGATCATCGATAACCCCGAGGCATGTGACGTACTGCACTGCGATGACCCTGGCATCCTGCGTGACGCCGACACCCCGTCAGCGCTGGCAGAAGCCTGCCGGCAACACCTTACACCTCGGCACGACTGACACCGTTGGCCACCCGCAGGATATCGGCCATTACCGCAATGGCGATCTCGGAAGGGGTCTTGCTGCCCAGGTTCAGGCCGATGGGCGCGTGAATCCGGTCCAGGACCTGAGAGTTCAGCCCGCCAATCCGCCCCAGACGCTCCAGACGTTTGCTGCTGGTGCGCATCGAACCCATCGCGCCTATGTAAAACGCCTCGGTACGGACCGCCTCGAGCATGCTCAGATCGTCCAGCTTCGGATCATGCGTCAGAGCAAGAACGGCCGTCGAACTGTGGCAGCCGCCCTCGGCAATGAACACCGCAGGCAGCACGCCACGCACCTCGACACCCGGCATCGAGAACCCGGAAGTGACCTCGACACGAGGGTCACAAACGATCACCTCATACCCCATCGCAACGGCAAAACTGGCGCAGAACTCGGCCACCGGCGACAGTCCGGCGAGCAGCACGCGGTACACCGCACCCATGCGGATGCTGATCCGCTCACCGTCGACCTGTACGCGTGACTCGCCCATCGTCGCAGGCCCGATCTCCCTCTGCACGCCGCCCAGTTGCACCTGCCTGCTGACCAGCTCGCGACCGGCCAGCGCCTGCTCGATGGCCGCCAGATGAGCATCGGCTTCAGGGCCTGGGGCAATGAACTCGATCAACACATCCAGCACACCACCGCACGGCAAGGCCCGCGTCGGCGCGAAGCCGCCGTCGCCGTAACGAACCACCTGATTGACCGGCTCGAACTGGCTGGCAGCAACGCGCTCGAGAAAATCCTCTTCCACGCAGCCACCTGACAGAGAGCCGCGATGCTCGCCGCTGCCCAGCGCCACCAGCATCGCCCCCGGCCCGCGCGGGGCCGAGCCGAATGTGGAAAGAACCGTACACAGCCAGACGGCCTTGCCGCCGGCCAGCCAGTCGCGCGCCTGTTGTACAACCTGCAAATCAAGCTGTTTCATGACTACAACCCTGCCATCAGTTTTTCCTTGCTGATCGGCAGGCTGCGTACCCGTTTGCCCGTCGCGTGATACACCGCATTGGCCACTGCCGCCGCCAGCCCGGTCACACCAATCTCGCCGATACCACGTGCGCCGAATTCACCCAGGTTGTAATCCGGATAATCGAGCAGCAGGACGTCGATGTCCGGCTGATCCGCATGCACCGGCACCACGTACTCGGCATAGTTGTTATTGACCGGCATGCCGCTGCGCGGATCGTATTCACCGGCCTCGAACAAGGCCATACCGATGCCCATCACAATTGCGCCTTCCACCTGATTGCGTGCTGCCAGCGGGTTGACCACTTTGCCCACGTCAATGGCACTGACCACCCGCGAGACGCGCAGGCTGGAAATGCCCGGATCCCAGCGCACCTCGACAAAATGCACACCGAACGAGCGGAACGAGTACTTGCCCGCTTCAGGCATGCCGCTCTGGAAAGTGCCCTCGGCACGCGACAGGCGCTGACCGTTCAGCACATCGACGAAGCTCGCACGCTGCTCACCCATGACCAGTTGACCGTTCTCGACCTTGATCGATTCGGCGTCCTGTCCGGCGAACACTGCATCCTTGCTGACGGCGTACTGGCGCAGCTTCTGCAACGCTTCGCGGGTGGCACCGGCGATCGCCGGCATGACGCTGGCGGTGACCCAAGAGCCGCCGGATACCGGGCCTGCCGGGAACGACGAGCTGCCCAGTTCCACCTCGACGCGCTCCATGGGAATGCCGGTCAACTGGCTGACGGTCTGCGCGACGATGGTGTAAGTGCCGGTACCGATGTCCTGCAAGCCGCACTGAGCCAGGGCCGTGCCATCGGAACGCAGAATGACCCGCGCATCGGTAGGCACCTGATAGGCTTCCCAATTGCAGGCGCCCATGCCGTAACCAATGATTTCATCGCCTTCGCGCATCGAACCGACTTCAGCCTTGCGCGCGTGCCAGCCAAACCGTTCGGCGGCCTTGTCAATGGCTTCAGGCAAGTGATTACTGGACCACGGCAGGCCCGCGCTCTGATCCTTGTCAGAGAGGTTCAGCTTGCGGAATGCCAGAGGGTCCATGCCACTGGCCAGGGCCATTTCATCAATGGCCGACTCCAGTGCGAACAGGCCCGGGGCCGCGCCCGGCGCGCGCATGGAGGTAGGCGTGCCGCGGTTGATGGGGCTGATCTTGTGGCTGACCAGCACGTTATCGCAGGCATACAGGCTTTTGGTCACGCCACCGCAGTTTTCGGTGTAGTCATCGAGCATCGAGGTGTTGTTGAACGACTCGTGACGAATCGATACCAGCTTGCCGCTCGCATCGGTGGCCAGACGCAGGCGCTGGCGAGTTTCCGGACGGTGCCCCACCGTGGTGAACATCTGCGCACGCGGCAGCACTAGCTGCACCGGTCGCCCGGTGACTTTCGCAGCGGCGCACGCTGCGACCGAATGCGGCCACGGCCACAGCTTGCCGCCAAAGCCCGAGCCTATGAAGGGCGCGCGTACTTCCACCCGGTCGGGGGAAAGGTCAAAGACGTTGGCCAGCAGGTTGCGGTGGTTGACCACGCCCTGGGTGCTTTCATAGACAAACAGCTTGCCGTCCTGCCACCACGCGGTGCTGGCGTGCATTTCCATCGGGTTGTGCACTTCGACCGGCGTGGTGTAGGTCTGATCGACTTTCACTTTTGCACCGTCGAAGGCGCTGTCCGGGTTGCCCCGATTGTGCCCTGCGCCACCATCGCGGGCGCCGTTGACGCGCATACCTTCGTCAAGGTCCTTGACCGCTGGACGCTCGTCATAATCAACCGTCACGCGATAGGCCGCCGCCCTCGCCTGCTCGAAGCTTTCGGCCACCACCAGAGCGACAAACTGGCCAGGGTAATAGACCCGGTCATCCTCGAACGGCAGGCGATGCTCGTCGGCCTTGCTGGCCGAAAGCATCTTGGCGAAGCTCAGCTTGGTGTTCGGAGTACGGTGCAACGAGGGGAAGTTGTCGTGGTGAAAGATATCGACCACGCCAGGCATCGCCTTGGCCTGCTGATCCTTTATCGCCACCACGCGCCCGTTGGCGATGGTGCTGTAGACGCCATAGGCGTAAAGCATCTTGCCCATCGGATGGTCCGCGGCATAGCGCGCCTGACCACTGACTTTCTTGCCGCCGTCGATACGACGCTGCGGCACACCAATGATGTTTTCACTCATGAGAAATTCCTAGGCCGTGAGGTCACGAAGGTTGCGGACGATGACCTGCTGTCCCAGCGGGATCTTGAAGGCGTTGTGTTCATAGCCCCGCGAGCCCTTCATCGCTACCGCTGCGACCTGCGCAAAGGTATCCAGGTCGGCACGCTGACCGATCAGCGCACGTTCGGCGTCCAGGGCACGCCACGGCTTGGTGCCCACGCCGCCCAGTGCAATGCGCGCATCGGTAATGCGCTTGCCGTCCATCACTAGAATCACGGCGCTGGACGCCAGGGCGAACTGGTACGAAGTACGGTCGCGCAGCTTCAGATAAGACGAGCGGCTGCCTGACAGCGGGGCGTCGAGTGTCACATGGGTGATGAGCTCATGGGGCGCCAGCGCGTGTTCGCGCTCTGGCGTATCACCAGGCAGCAAATGAAAGTCAGCGAACGGGATATCCCGCGAGCCATTGGCGCCCTGAACGGTAATCTGCCCGCCGATGGCCGCCATGCCGACACACATGTCTGACGGATGCGTGGCAATGCAGTGCTCGCTGGTGCCCAGCACTGCGTGCACACTTCGGTTCATCCCGCCGATGGCTGCACACCCGGAGCCCGGCTGGCGCTTGTTACAGGCTGAAATACCATCGCGAAAATACGGGCAGCGCACACGCTGCATGAGATTGCCGGCGGTGGTCGCCTTGTTGCGCAATTGAGTCGACGCACCGGCAAGGATCGCTTCGGACAGAACCGGGTAGCGCTGCTGCACCAGCGGGTGGCTCGCCAGGTCGGTATTGCTGACCAGCGCGCCGATGCGCAGACGGCCATCCGGCAGCGACTCGACCTGCTTCAACGCCAGATGATTGATGTCCACCAACTGCTGCGGTTGCATCACGTCGAGCTTGACCAGATCCAGCAGCGTGGTGCCACCAGCCAGATAGAAGCGTTGCCCCTCACCGGACGCTATGCTGAAAGCCTGCGCGGGCGAAGCGGCACGAGCGTAGTCGAAAGTTCGCATCAGGCGGCACCTCCCATTTTCGAGCGCGCGGATTGCACGGCAGACAGAATGTTCTTGTAAGCGCCGCAACGGCAGATATTGCCGCTCATGGCTTCTCTGACGCTGGCGTCGTCGGACGGAATGTTCGGGTCCTTGAGAATCGCGACCGCGCTCATGATCTGTCCGGAGGTGCAATAACCACACTGATAGGCGTCGTGTTCCCAGAACGCCTCCTGTACCGGGTGCAGCTTGCCGTCCTCTGCCAGCCCTTCGATGGTGGTAATGCTGTCGCCCTGATGCTGAACGGCGATCGACAGACAGGAGTTGATCGCCAGGCCGTTGACCAGCAGCGTGCAGGCGCCGCACTGGCCGTGGTCACAGCCCTTCTTGGTGCCGGTCAGTTGCAGGCGGTCACGCAGCACATCGAGCAGAACGGCATTGGCCGGCACGTTCAGGGTATGAACCTGGCCATTGACCTTCAACTGGATGCGCTGCTCACCCGCTGCGGGCGCGTCACTGTCTTCGACCACGGGGGCCGCAGGTGCCAAAGGCGCCGCCTGCAGCAGGCCATCGGAGGGGATCCAGGTAGACAGCGTGGCCGCAGCAATGCCGGAGGCACCGAACTTCAGAAAGTTTCGGCGTGAGGGCTGCACGGCGCTGCTGTCGACAGCAGTTTCCTTGTGCTTCTTGGGTTCGGTCATCAGGATCACTCGGTAATAGCCGGCGCTGCTGGAAAGCGCCGGGCGTTATGGTGTGGTCAGCGGCCCGGGCGTACTCCTGCTCACTGACGTGCTGCCTTTATTTTCAGGGGGTAATCAAAGCCAAAACGCTATCACCCGTTATAAGTGTTTAACTGGTCTGCGCTTCTAAAGTTCCAACTGTTTGACGGACGTCTGTATCCGAACATTGCGACCACAGGCATGGCAGCCGTATAAGGACCCTAACAGGAGGTCGAAGCGCTGATTAGTCATGCAGATCCACACGCCGTTATGAGCCTGGCTCATGAATGCCAACGGCCGCATGAGCGCACTTTTCGGGGAGAGTTTCAGATCGAGTGAGGGCCATGTCCGCCTGACGGCTAAAGACCCGGGCGAAAAAGCCGATACAGACAGGCAGTGGAAGGCTGTGAAGTGTCTAAATCAAGGCATTCGTGGCTAATTTGATGATGGCATCTCGCAACGGGGGGGCACATTATGCGAAAATACCGCGTCTTTGCCGGTATGCCACCGAGAGTGTGTCGCAGTACGCGTACATAAAATTGCGCGTCGAGTGTGCCTCTATGCTCCGATGCGGCGTCTCAGACTCCGTGAACAGGCTGACCAGGTGTGTCTTCGCAAGTCGCTCAGGGGCAAGACCCTCGGGCATCGCAGCGCACCAACAGAGCAAATGTCACTCATGACGCTGAATCCAATGATGATAAGAAGTCAGCGCAGCAGGACATAAATTGAGGTCTCGAGCGGTATTATATTGGCCTTGTATGTCCACCTCTAGTCCCTGTGGGTGCGAGTGTTTGTCGCAGGCTTCAATGCATGTGACGAGCCGTTTCCCAGGAGTAGTCGGCGGATGGCGTTTATCAGATGGATGACAGAATGTTTAAAAAAGTGAACACGGCCCTCCTGGGTCTGGCCATTTCCATGGGCCTGATGCCCGTGCAGGCGGCTGAAACCAAGAAAGTCGACGTACTGCTCGTCGGCGGCGGCATCATGAGTGCCACCCTCGCCGTCTGGCTCAACGAGCTGGAGCCGAGCTGGTCGATGGAAATGGTCGAGCGTCTCGACGGCGTCGCCGAAGAAAGCTCCAACGGCTGGAACAACGCCGGTACAGGTCACTCGGCTCTCGCCGAACTGAACTACACCCCTGAAGACAAGAACGGCAACGTCGACATCTCCAAGGCCATCGAGATCAACGAAGCGTTCCAGATCTCCCGTCAGTTCTGGTCCTGGCAGGTCAAGACCGGCGTCCTGAAAGACCCGCGCTCGTTCATCAACTCCACGCCGCACATGAGCTTCGTGTGGGGCGACAACAACATCCAGTTCCTGCGCAAGCGTTACGCAGCATTGCAAGCCAGCCCGTTGTTCAGCGGCATGCAGTACTCCGAAGACCACGAGCAGATCAAGAAGTGGGTCCCGTTGATGATGGAAGGTCGTGACCCGGCGCAGAAGCTGGCCGTGACCTGGAGCCCGATCGGCACCGACGTCAACTTCGGCGAGATCACCCGCCAGTTCGTCGCCAATCTGAAAGCCAAGCAGAATTTCAATCTGCAGTTGTCGAGCGAAGTCGAAGACATCAATCACAACGACGACGGCACCTGGCGCGTCAAGTACAAGAACCTGAAAGACGGTACTGTCACCGAGACCGACACCAAGTTCCTGTTCATCGGTGCCGGCGGTGCGGCCCTGCATCTGCTGCAGGAATCCGGTATTCCTGAAGCCAAGGAATACGGCGGCTTCCCGGTCGGCGGTTCGTGGCTTGTCACTGACAACCAGACCCTGGCCATGCAGCATATGGGCAAGGCCTACGGTATCGCGTCGACTGGCGCGCCACCCATGTCGGTTCCGCACCTGGACACCCGTGTTCTGGATGGCAAGCGCGTGATCCTGTTTGGCCCATTCGCAACCTTCTCGACCAAGTTCCTGAAAAACGGTTCCTATTTCGACCTGCTGACCAGCACCACCACGCATAACGTGTGGCCAATGACTCGCGTCGGTATCGAACAGTACCCGCTGATCGAATACCTCGCTGGTCAGGTGATGATGTCTGACGACGATCGCTTCGCTGCCCTGCAGCAGTACTTCCCGAACGCCAAGAAAGAAGACTGGCGCCTGATGCAAGCCGGTCAGCGCGTACAGATCATCAAGCGTGACGAAGAGAAAGGCGGCGTCCTGAAGCTGGGTACCGAAATCGTTGCTTCCAAGGACGGCAGCATTGCCGGCCTGCTGGGTGCTTCGCCAGGTGCCTCGACTGCAGCGCCGATCATGCTGGGCGTGCTTGAGAAAGTCTTCAAGGACAAGGTAGCGACTCCGGAATGGCAGGCAAAACTGCACCAGATCGTGCCTAGCTACGGCACCAAGCTGAACAACAATCCGGACCGTGTTGCCGAGGAATGGGCTTACACATCCGAAGTTCTGCAGCTGACACCGCCACCACCGGTGAACAAGACAGGTAATACTCCAACACCTGCACCTGCTGCCCAGCCAGCGAAAAGCAATCCAGCCAGTGACATGGCGCTCTAAGGCTTTCACANCGCCAGACCTTGTCTGGCGGGGCTTTTTTTTGCACGCCGTTGCGCGGGCAATCCCTGCCCACACGAAAACAGGTCGAACTCTTCGCGTCGTTCGTTCCTCCAACCAGAACGACACACACCGAGGAACTGCAATGAGCACGCATACCGACAAGCCTTCCAGCCACACGCCTGAACAGTCCGCGCCGACGACAGACCAGTCCGGCAAGCCGGTCGATGTGGTGCACAAGGACATTGCACACGAGAACCCCGCCACCGAAGGCGTGGACAAGGTCATTACCCCGACTTCCATCAAGGAAAAAGAGCAGGATGCCGAAACGCTTCGTGCTAAAAACCGTGAGCTTGAGCGCAAGCTGAATGGCCAGGGCTGATTGCCCAAGCGGGCCTATAGCAACCCAGTATTTGCCGATAACTCGCTAAAAAACGGCAGGCAGGGCCTTAAAGGCCCACACCTGCCAACTTGCAGGCATTTCCCCGCCATCGTCAGTTAAAGCTACGCGTCCAACGGGCACCTGTTATGGTGACCCACTTCCTTCCATCTCTGGCTTGTATCAGCAGAGCGCGTCATCCAGGTCTCCACGCCGCACTTTCGCGGCAACCCCGCATTTTCTTGCGCTGTCCATCCGGGCCGCTGGCCGCCCAAATTCCCGCTGCGGCCGACAGAAAACATCTGAATCGCGTTCAGCCTCGAACGACTGCACTTCGTATCAAGCAGCGGCTGGCTGTTCCCGGTTGAAAAACCCTATGGAAGGAAACAGGCGGTTGCAACCACCGTAAAAGTTGGCCTGCGCTTGATACGCCGCAACATCGAGCGAGAACTCAAAGGCCAGGCCGACATTCAGCTCGCCCTCACAGGGATCATCTGGTCAATGCTGATTCCCTGGCCAGACAAACCGGAAAGCCACTTATGAGCTCAGAATCGGAAGACCAGACCTCGCTCCCCAAAGTACTGTTGGTAGAAGACGAGACCATGCTCGCCACGTTGATGGAGATGATGCTCGATGACCTGGGTTTCGCGACCGCCTACCACGCCAGCACGCTGAACGAAGGCATTGAATATGCGCGTAACGGCGAGTACGACCTGGCCATCCTGGATATCAACATTATCGGCGGAGACTCGTTCCCGATAGCCGCAGCCATTGCCGATCGCGGCATACCCTTCATGTTTTGCTCGGGGTACGGGCGGCTGGGGATACCTGACGCGTGGCTCGACCGGCGATGCGTCGCCAAACCGTTCAGTGCCGAGCAACTGAGCCAGGCTTTGAGTGAGCTGCTTGAGACCTGACTCGCTACGTCGATCGGCGTCAGAAAGCAGGCCGGGGCGCTCCGGCCTGACCACTCCGATTATGAAGCGATGGTGGTTTCTTCCGGCCCCGGCCACTCGCTGTCCGGCACGTCCATGAGGGTGCCGTTCTTGACTCCATCGATCTCGTACTGGGTCAGGTAGTCCCTGAGGTGATCGGAAAACCGGTCGACACGGGTCTCCTGTTTGCCCTCCTCGATCATGCCGGGAATCAGCAGCGCCACAGCGCCCACCCCGGCGGCGGCCAGTCCCAGAGTGCCGGCCAGCAACGGCAAGGCGCGCACCACACTGCCCGTCAACTGCAGCACGCCTGCTGCGCCCTCTGCCGCTGATGCCAGACCGGCCATCGCGCCCAGGGACCCGGCCGTGATGCTCATACCGCCGGCGACCAGCTCGCCTCTCCTGATCGATTTCACACCGTCAAAGATGCCATAGGCCCCTGCGGCCACTCCGGCCAGGCCACCCAGCCCTTTGGCAGCGTTTTCCAGTTTCGACAGGTTAGTGGTTATTTGCTTGTAGATGTCCGGCTCGAGCATATCCTTGATGTCCTTGAACATCGTGGTGACATTCTTGACGCCGCCCTCGGTCAGCAAGGTAGCGCTTTGCACCGAACCTGTGGTGATGTCGACGATCTGCCGATCAGTCAGCGCCCCCGCGCCATTTGCCCCCTTGGCGATGGTGATGCCGGCCATGAACAGACCGCTGACACCATGCAGGACTCCGGCACCGGAAGCAGCCTTGATCGAAGAGTTGTCACTGAACAAACCCAGTTCGGAAATGGACTTGGTGCCCTGACGCAACAGATCCCAATTCCCTCGGAATACGCCCAGAATCTGGTCGGACGTGGCCGGCTTGCCGTCGGCATTGGTCAGCAACTCGGGGTTGCTTTCACTGATCTGGTCGATCAGTGACCTGACTTTCGCTTCGTCCAGTGTATCGCCGCCATCCTTGCCAAAAGCCTTCTTCAGATCCTCGAAACTGGCGTCCTTGAAGACGTTGTTCTGGGCAATGGCGGTGTAGTTTTCAGTCAGCTTGTCGTCGTATTTCCCTGTGAACTCCGGGTTCAGCGCAGCGTTATACATCGCCACTTCCATGCTGAACTGGCTGGTTGCCACTTCGAAGCTTTCAGTCTTCAACAACTCGTTGAGTCGCTCGCCCGAGACCAGCGTTTTCTCGTAGAACGATTCGAAATCCTTATTGTGCGCCGACTTTTGCACGGCCTTTTGAATTTCACCCGGATCACTCAAACCCAGAGATTCCTGAACGCTTTGAGCCGAGCTGTAGAACCGGGCCAGAGCCGTCTGCTGATCGGTCTTGCCGTCCTTGGTGTTGGCGTCCCACAGCTTGTCGAGGGCATTGCCGGTCTTGATGTCATTGTCGTAAGTGCCTTGCAAGGCGCTTTTCAGCGCGTCGCTGCCCTCCAGCACCTTGCTCAATTCGCTGGTTGCATTGGCGTTGTAGAACGTGACCACCTCGGGGTCCTTTTCGAGCAACGAGATATGCTCGTTGACGTCATCGAGCAGCTTTTGCGGGTCGGGATGACTGCCTACGTTGTTGGCAATCTGCACCTGAGACTTGTCGTCCTTCCACATGCCCGCACCGCTGCCCTCGACAATCAGGCTCTGGGCCGCCTTGAGTTCCTGCAGGACTGCGGCCTTCTGCTCTGCGGTATAGTTCTGCGGATGCTCGAACACATCCTTGTCGAGCGCGTCGGTGTTGACCTTGTTGAGCAGATTGCCCTCTGCAACGGCTTCCAGCAGCGTGCCCACGGCACCGACGTCTTTTGGCGCGCTATTCTTGAGGAAAGCCTGAATGTCACCACGGCTGGCCTTGCCATCGGTGCCTTGCTCGAGCGGGCTTTTGGCATTATCGAGCAGCGCAAAGGCGCCGGGTTGCGACCAGAAGTCCAGCGCCTCCCTGACCTCCTTGCCGAGCTGCGGATGCGTGTCCCGGTAGGTCGCCAGCGCCTCGGCGGTCAGGTCCGCAGAACCGGTCTTGCCCTTGATCGCGTCATGGTTCTCGTCGAGGATTGCCGCGTAGCGGGCGATTTGCTTCGAGGCCTCATCAGCATCGGGACTGGCTTTCAGAAAGTCCTTGTAACTGCTGATGTCTTCGGTCTTTTTCAGCGCCGGCAGTGCATCGAAGCCCAGTTTGCCGAAGTCCTGCAAGCGTCCAGCCTCGGTGTCATGCTTCGCTTCGGCGCCTTTGGTGAAGCCGTCGACTCGACTGTTGAACACATCGCCCCCAGACTGAATCTCACCCTTCTCGTTGTACATCGTCACCCGGTCGAGCACTTGGACCGCGCGAAAGGCAGCATTGGCGTCCTTTTCGAAATCTCCGACGCGTTCCTTGAGCATGTCCTTGACGCCGCTCTGATTGCCGAGATCCCTGAGCAACGGATTGGCGTCGATGATCTCTTGTGCCGAGCGCGTGTCGTCCTTGGGCAGCTCCCACAGAAAGCCCAGGTTTTCGGCCTGTTCGCGGGCCTGGGTGTTGTCGCCAGCCGCCGAAATATTGCTCAATTGACCCGAGAGGCTGGAGAAACCGTGCTTGCCAAAATCCTGCAGACGACCGGCTTCGGTGCCGTTACGGGCTTCGCCGCTTTTGGTGAAACCATTGATCCTGCCGTTGGCCACGTCACTGCCGACAATTCGTCCTCCACTGCTGTCGAACTGTTCGATATGGGCCAGCACCTGAGTGGCTCGATAGGCTGCATCTGCGTCGGTATCGAAGTCGCCGACCTGCTCTTTGAGCATGTCCCTGACGTCACTCTGATTGCCCAGGTTTTTGAGCAAAGGGTCACCGTCGACGATACTTCTGGCGTCCCTTTCATCGCCCTTCGGCCGCTCCCACTGAATCCCGAGCTGCTCAGCCTGTTCGCGAACCGCAGGGTCATCGGCTGGCGATCTGATTTCGTGCAGTTTGCCCTTGAGGCTCGAGAAACCGTCCTTGCCGAAATCCTTCAGACGACCGGCCTCCGTGCCGTGCCGGGCATCGCTGCTGCTGGTGTAGCCGTCGATACGATTGTTACCAATGTCCTTGCCGGCCAGACGGTCACCGTTGGCGTCGAAGGTTTCAATGTGTTCGAGCAATTGCACGGCTCGAAACGCGGCACTTGAGTCCTTGGTGTAGTCACCGACCTGAGCAATCAGGTTTTCCCTGGCTTCCCCCCGGTCACCTCGCCCGCCGAGGTTTTTCAGCAGTGGGCTATCGTCGATGATCTGCTGAGCGGAGCGTTTGTCATCGGCAGGCAGTTGCCACTCGATACCCACCTCACGTGATTGCTGTACCGCCTGTTCCCAGGCTTTGGCATCGGTAGGATCGGTGGGTTTTTCAGTGCTGATCTTGCTAACAGTCGTCATTGTTATTTCCTTCCATTGGCCACCCGACATTCCATGGCGTTACAACGCCGCTCGTGCAGGCAGCGCGCGCCGCTACGGATTGGTCTGGTGCGAGACGGGCCTTTGCAGGCAGAGGCACGGAGCCTGGATAACTGTCAGGCGTCCGCTATCAATTACGATTAGAAAGACTTTGCATTAAGAAGGGATGACATCGCCGCGCAACTTGCCGTACACCAGACGACCGGATACGGCGCAGGAAAGAGGCGAACTTATCGTGCGCGGCTCAGCGTCTGAAGTAACAGGGCATCTTCGATTGCCGCACCGCTGGCCGTGTTATCGAATATGCACCATGTTTCGACGCCCTCTTCCACCGACGCCAGCGCCTGCCGGCCCAGAAACTCCAGCCGTTGAGGGCCGTAGGCACTGTGGTAAATCTTCGGTGAGCCGTGCAGCCGCCAGTAGCGGGCGCCTGGCCATCCGCCAGGAACATGGCCCGCGCTGATCGGCGAAGGATCGGCTGCGACTCGTGCAATACGCTGATCGACCAGAAGTGCCTCGGCCTGGCACCAGGATTCATGACGCGGCTCAAGAACAAGTGTGCCGCTGTAACGACTGCGCAGCGCTTTAAAAAAGCGTTCTGCGACATCCGGAATATAGTCAAGAGAAGGCGGTAGTTGAATAAGCAGGCAACCCAGTTTTTCACCCAGCTCACTGCACTGGGAAAGAAACACATCCAGTAACACTTCAGTATCCTGCAACCGTTGATCATGAGTAATCAGTTTGGGGATCTTTACCGAAAAGCGAAAATCGTCAGGCACCGACTGTGCCCAGCGCCTGTAAGTCTGCGGACGGTGTGTCCTGTAGAACGAACTATTGATTTCAACGGTGTTGAAGCGTGACGAATAACGTTGCAAATGAGTTCCGGCAGCGGAAAATTCAGCACAGTGCTCGCGCCCCAGACTCCAGCCCGCACAGCCTGTACGCAATGATAACGGGGTGTTCAATACAGCACCTTGCCGGCTTCACGCATGAATATCTCCACAGTCTTGGGGCCAATGCCGTTGAAGGCTGCCAGACGTTTCTCGAAGTCTGCGCGGTCTTCGCTCGCCTCGTGGAGATTGCCGATCGTGCCCGCGTAGTCAGCGTTGAGCCCGGCACACAGCGCCAGCAGTCTATCGGCCGTGGACTCGTCATAGCGCACGTAATGCGCTTCGCCGAGCATGCTGACCAACTCGCGATGGGTGCATTGGCCCAGTTTGCGTGGCGTGTCGCGGTCATGCTTTTCGATGATGACCCGGTACGCCTCACAGGCGATGGCCGACTGAATTCGCTTGCCCATCAGAAAACTTGCAATGAGCCACTTGAACAAGGCTTTTTCCCGGTCCTTGTCAAAGTCGATATGCAACTCTGCAGCATTGACGGTTCGATTCATGAGGTTCTCTGCAAGTGGACATACCGGTCGCATTAGTTCTGCAACCGTCATCTAAACGACCGTTCGGGCAAATGGCGTGTTGACAAAAAATCGTTACAAGTCGACCAACGGTAAACGGAGTGGCGGCTAACTGATGTCAATTAACGTGGGCGCGATTTGTGCATCGATCTCATAACAGTCATCTCATGTCACTAGACTTTCCGCTTTCCGGACAGTCAACGCGTTAAATCAGGCATGCGGTCAGGCATTGGTGCACACCCGGTAACACGGAGTGTCCGCTCAGTTACAACTGATCTGCCGGAGGTCAACGGACGCTGGCAGATAAATGGAACACTCATCACCACACGGACACAGATCGGGACCTTCATGCTCCTGCACGGTGCGGCGGCGCAGTTATTACTTCTGACACAGGTCTAAGCATGGATTTCGAAGCAAGCGGCCAGAATGAAATGGCCATTCAGGAAACAGGTGAGGCGTCGCGCAGCAACGAGGCCATTCACTTTGGCCCGTTCACCCTGCTTCCACGCGAATATTTGCTGCTCAAGGATTCACAGCCGGTGCCACTGGGCAGCCGCGCAATGGCATTGCTGGTCGCTTTTGCCACTCGGCCAGGCGAACTGCTGGAGAAAGCCGAACTGCTGGCACTGGCATGGCCCAGAGCGGTGGTCGAAGAATGCAACCTGCGTGCGCAAATCGTTGCCCTGCGCAGGGCGCTGGATGCCGACGAGAATTACATTGTCACTGTGCCGGGCCGTGGCTACCGATTCGTCGCGCCGGTCAGTGTGCAGCAGGCGGTCCGCCACGAACCTGCGCCAGCGGACACACTCGCCAGCGTAAGCGTGCCGGCAATCAACCGTCAGGTGCTTGGGCGTGACGAACTGATAGAGCAACTGTCGGAACTGACACTCTCCCGGCGTCTGTTGACCCTGAGCGGTCCGGGCGGCGTCGGCAAAACGACCGTTGCGCAGGCACTGGCTGACAGTCTGGCCGCGCAATCGGGCCTCAGCACCGCGTTCGTCGACCTGACGCCGGTCAACGGCACGCAACCGATATTGGGCAGAATCGCCTCCGCACTGGGGCTTAGCGCCGAAAACGAACAACCGCTGCACGACATACCGCCATCGCTGGTCGGTCGCCCGCAATTGCTGGTGCTCGATAACTGCGAGCATGTGCTCGACGAAACCGCCGCTGCCGTCGAAGCGTTGCTGGCCAATGCACCGCTATGCTGCATCGTGGTGACCAGTCGCGAACCGCTGCGTGCGCAGGGCGAATGGGTGCATGAACTCGGCCCGCTGCAAGTGCCTGATGAGCACGAAGTGCTCACTGCCGCGCAGGCCATGGGCTATTCCGGGGTGGCGCTCTTCGTGACCCGTGCCAGAGAGCAGGACCCCGAGTTTGCCTTCAATGACGGTGACGCCGGAACGGTCGCCGCCATCTGCCGCAAACTCGACGGTAATCCACTGGCCATCGAACTGGCTGCTGCACGCGCCAGGACCTTCGGTATTCATGACCTGGTCGGCCTGCTGGACGGCAGTTTTCGACTGCAGATGACCGGCCTTCGCACCGCCTTGCCACGCCAGCGCTCGCTGAGTGCCACGCTGGACTGGACCTACGGAATGCTCACCGGGCACGAGCAGGCGTTGCTGCGCCAGCTGTCGATATTCAACGGTTCATTCACCATTGACGGGGTCATGGCGATCGTCAACATCGGTTTGCCGGACGTGCGGATGACATTGCCGATGCTCGAAAGCCTGCTGGAAAAATCGCTGCTCGGCGCCTTCGATCACAGCCAGGGCAAGCGCTTCAGGCTGCTGGAAACGACACGTCTCTACGCCCACGAAAAACTGGTGCAGTTCGATGATGTACCACGCCTGTGCCGCGCTCACGCTCAATGGGCACTGACCCTTCTGGAACAAGGCAAACAGGATCTCGAACAAATGCCCCAGGAGCTCTGGACCCAGCGTTACGGTATAGAGATCGACACCATTCGAGCGGCCCTCACCTGGGCGTTCTCGGCCGAGGGCGACCGCCAGCTGGGGGTCGAACTGACGCTGTGCAGTTCGCCATTGTGGCTGCGGCTGTCGCTGGTGCGCGAATATCAGGACTGGGTAAACCACGGCCTGCCCCGGCAGGTGGAAGAGGCACACATGGATCGTCGGCAGCGCATGCGTCTGCTGACCATGTCCGGCAGCATTCTGATGCTGACCTACGGCGCGGGACAGAAAATGCGCGAAGTCTGGCAGCAGGTCAGTGAAGATGCCGAAGCGCTGGACGACTCCGAATACCGCCTGCGGGCGCTGTGGGGCAAGTGGAACGACCACACCTGCAGCAACAAGCATCTGCAGGGTACGCAGGTCGCCTCGCAATTTCTGGCACTGGGCAAGGATTACCGCATTGCTGACTGCCAGTTGCTGGGCAGACGCATGCGCGCCACCAGCGCGTTCTATATGGGCGATATGAAGACGGCGCGTCAGGCCATCGAAGAAGCACTTGGCGCCCCGCGCTCGCCGTCCTCGCACATTATCGACATGCACTTCGACCAGCGTATTGCAGCGCAGTCGCTGCGGGCCCAGGTTCAGTTGCTGATCGGCAATACCGGCCAGGCGATGGTCGCCCTGGAAACCAATGTGCAACAGGCTATTGCACTGAGTCATCCTGCAACCTTGTGGTACACCCTGGCGATCAGTGCGATCCCGGCGACGCTGATTGCCGGTACGCTGCACAAGACGCGGCATTTCCTCAAGCTGCTCAAGCAGAGCAGCGAACGTCAGCCCCTGCATGTCTGGCGCCAGCTGACCAGTTGCTATGAAAGCATTCTGGCGATTCGCGAAGGCGATGCGGCAACGGGTGTGCCGCTATTGGGAGAAGCCCTGCAGCAGTTGCGCAACCATGTGGAAACGCCGCTGCATGCGATGCTGCACACCGAGTACGCATCAGGTCTGGCGGCACTCAGACTCGAACCTCTGGCACTGGAAATTCTCGATGAGCTTCATATCGGCGCGGTAGAAAATCATGACCGCTGGTATTTGCCGGAGATCATGCGGGTCAAGGCCCAACTGATGCTCGACCAGCCGCATGACTACTCGCTTGAGGATGTACGCATGATGCTTGCTCAGGCACTGGACACGGCACGTGAGGACGGTACGCATTTCTGGGCATGGCGCATCAACACCGACCTCAACCGTCTGAAGGTGGTGCGCGGCACACCGGCAACCCGCTACAGTCCGATGGTGCACTGAATACACAAGGCTTGCCCCGGTGGTCAGCGTTGGCCTTTAGTTTCAAGCCGGGCACAGAATGTCCAGAACATGTTCACCTAGGCGTGAGGAGCGACAGCGCTGTCACCGTGCAGCGCGCCAGACACGTGCGAGGTGGCTGACGTCAGATCAGCCGCTGGGCCACCAATGCATCGGCTACCGCCTGGAAGGTGTTTTCCGGCACCGGGTCGCCCGCCACGCTTCGCTTTGCAATCGACTCGGCAAGACTTCCGTCGGGCCACAGAGCAATGCCCAGTGGCGCGGCGTCGGCCAGCAATGCGGCGGACTCGTGCTGTGCGGCGCGACAGACCACTATCGGCACTGGCGTTTCGCCGCGAACATAACGCACGCCCACCACCCAGCCGCCAGCATCGCCAATCATCAATGAAGCCCGCGCCAACCCGAGCTTGGTCGCCAGGGCCTGCATTTCGCGCCGTTGGCGCTGACGTTCGCGTTTGATCATCGGGTCGCCGTCGACGTCCTTGCGTTCGCGTTTCTGCTCGCTGTGGCTCATTTTCATTTCTCGACCAAACAGCCAGCGCTGCATCAGCACATCCACTGCACCAACCAGCAGAAACGCCGCCAGCACGGTGAACACCAGCGGTTTGAGGACCAGATAAAACGTCGATTCAATGCAGCCCTCACCACAGCGCGACGACTCCATCAGCGCTTGCAGGGCCTGACGACCGACCACATAGAACGCCAGCCCCAGCAGTACCACCTTGACCAGCCCCTTGAGAAACTCAATCAGGTTGCGCATCGCAAAAATGCGTTTGAATCCCTCGGCAGGGTTGATGCGTTTGATGTCCGGCTGAATGGGCTCCACCGAAAACACCACCCCACGCATCGTCACGATGTTGGTCAGAATCACCGCCGCGACCGTTACCGCCACCACTGGCAAGGTAATGCCGATGACGATCTGCTCGGCATGATCGAGCAGCCGCGGCCAGACATCGTTGAAGGGCTCGATGTAAATCAATGCCGCGAGATCAATCAAGGCCTCGACCTGCGCACGCGCCTTGGGCAGCAGCACCGAAATACACAACGTACACAACAGAATGACCATGCCGGAGACCAGGTCCTGGCTTTTTGCGACCTGACCCTTCTTGCGCGCATCGCGCAGCTTCTTGTCCGTGGCCGGCTGGCTTTTCTCCTCGCTGGATTCGCCCATCAGCCGCCCTCGACCGCGAGCGCCTTGAGCACCTCGATGGTGCCTCGGAACTGTGCCAGTTGATCGATCATCACCGGGATCAGAAAGCCGATGTAGACCACCATCAACACTGAGAAAAACAGATTCTTGACCGGTAATGACAGGTCAAAAATATGCAGACTGGGGGCCATGCGTGACAGATAGGCCAGCATCAGATCCGTGATCAGCATGGCGATCAGCAGCGGCGCGACCATCAACACACCGATGCGCATCACCTGATCGAGAATCGCCAGAATCGACGTCAACGCCGCGCTGCTGAACAGCGGTGTAAATTCGGTCACCGGCCAGAGTTGATAGCTGTGGTAATAGCCGTCCACCATCAGGATGAAGCCGCCGGACATGAAAAACAGCGTGATCAGCATAACGGTGAGCAAGGTCGCCATCACGCTCGCCTCCCCCTGTCCAAGCGGGTCGACCAGTTGTTCCATGGTCGATCCACGCTGCAGGTCGATCAGCTCACCTGCCACTTCGGCGGCCCAGAACGGGATGCCGAACAACAGCCCGATCAGCAACCCGATCAGCAATTCCTTGATCATCAATCCAGCCAGAAAGAATCCGCTGTGCTCGGGCATGGAGGTGAACGCGGAGAAAACGGGAAGGATCATCGGCACCGAGATGGCGACCGCCACACAACCCCGAATCATGCCGGTCAGGCCCAAACGGTTGAATGCCGGCGTGATGATCACCACACCCATGGCCCGCGACGCAGCCAGCGATGTCGAACTGATCACCGGGTAGGCAACTTCGATGAACGCGTTGGTCAGATCAGCGCCCATGGCTGTTCAACGCGTCCACAGCGGAAAATTGTCCAGCACCTGATTACCCAGCTCGGCCACCTGCCCCGCCAGCAACGGCCCGACGAATACGATGACCAGCAGCACGCCTACCAGTTTGACCACTTGCGGCAAGGTCTGGTCCTGAATCTGGGTCAGCGCCTGCAGCAGTCCCACGCCCAACCCCACCACAATCGCCACGATCAGCGCAGGTGCGGACAGCAGCAGCACAGTCATCAGCGCCTGATTCATCAGCGACAGAAATACGTCCTGGCCCATGACTTCAGCCCCCGTAGCTTAAAATCAGCCCGTGCATCAGGCGTGACCAGCCACTGAGGGCCACGAACAGGAATATCTTCAGCGGAATTGAAATCAATGTGGGCGAAACCATCGACATACCCATGGCCATCAAGACGTTGGACACCAGCAGATCAACGACCAGAAACGGGATGTACAGTAAAAAGCCGATTTCAAAGGCCCGAGTCAGTTCGGAGCTGACGAATGCCGGGATCAGCACCACCAGATCATCATCGCGCAGGTCGGCACGTGCCTCGGGTGACCAGATGGTTTCGGTCGCCTGCACGAAAAACCCGCGCTCGCTTTCGTTGGCGAACTTCGACAGATGTGCCTGCAAGGGCGGCCGCAAGGCGCTGCCCAATTCCTCGAGCTGCTGAACGTTCTGCAGACTCAGATCGCGGCCCTGCACCTGCCGATACATGTCGCCGATCAGCGGCGTGGTGACGTAGACCGACAGGATCAGCGCGATGCCGTAAAGCACCAGGTTCGGTGGTGTCTGCTGTACGCCCAGTGCGTTGCGGATCAGGAACAGCACCACGGATATTTTCATGAAACCGGTCAGGGTCACCACGGCCAGGGGAATCAGTCCGATGGTGGCAACGACCAGAATGATCTCGATCAAATTCGGCTGGTAACCGTTCATGAGCCGCTGAAGCCAAGCAGGCGCACGCCCAGACCGTCGCCGATGATCACCAGTTCACCACGACCGATACGGCGACCGTTGACCATCAGGTCCACTTCGTCATGCGCCTGGCTGGTAAAGGGCAGAACGCTGCCAGGGGCCATTTCGCGCAGCTGCGCAAGGGTCAGCTCCATGCTGCCCAACTGGCAGATCAGGGTCAGCGGCAAATCGTCCAGCGAGGCATCCAGATCGGCATCGGTGCTCATTTCACTCATCGGGTCATTCCTGTCAAAGGGATACGGAGAAAATGCAGGGCTGCCGGGACGCAACGCGCCTTGCCAGACCAGCGTGTCGCCCTGGCGTCTGACGACGGTCTGGCAGTGACGCCCCAGCCGCAGCAGCACCTGCGCATCGGCCAGGGTGTCGAGCATCACTACATCGCCCGGTAACAGGCTGCGCAGTTCGGCGTGAGTCAATGGCGCCTGCCCGGCTTCGATGCTCAACGCCAGACGCAAGCCTTGCAGCGGGTCACGCGTGACCGCGCAGTGCTGCTCAAGCAGCGCGCTCACCCGCTGGGCGCTGGCGGCGTCGAAATGGATTTTCAACGCCTGAGCCGGCTGATCGCCGGCGCGCACCTCGACGGCGACCTGCAGGCCCTTATGCGGTTGGTCGGGCGTGCATGGCACTACGCGCAGAGATTCGCCCAACAGCCCTTCCAGCGGCTCCATCAATCTCAACCAGGCCTGTTCCAGCAGCAATGCGTCAGCGTCGGTTTCGATTGCTGCACCGGGCTGCCAGCCCAACCCCGAGAGCTCAAGCAGCCGCAGCGGGATAATCAGTTCGATCCGATGCTCGCCGAGCGCGATGGCCACACGCACCGGCTGCCGGCACTCGCCACTCGCGCTGGCCCAAAGCACCTGCACCGCTTGCCCGCCCAGCAGCACCGGCCAAGGCTTCAGGGCGCGGTGCAGCCGGTTGTGCAGGTACAGTGCCTCACTGTCGAACTGCGCCAATCGCGCCTTGAGCACCTCGCGGCACGACGGATCGGCAGCAATCGGGCCGGCATACATCGTCATGGCTCGGTTCCTGATATCTGGGCAGATGTCACAGCAGTTGCAGCGGCACTGCCAGGCGCTGCTGGCTGATCGGCTTCGTCACGCTGTTCGGCCAGACGTGCATCACTTCGCACGCGCTGCTCCACCAGGCTTTGCCAGGCTTTGGTTTTCTGTTGCTGCTCCCTGTGAACGTGCCTGAGGCGCTCGCGGGCCTGCTCTTCGGTCTCAAGCGTCAGGGCCACGGCATCAGCATCGGCCTGCAACGCCACACGTTCATCATCCAGTTGCTGCAAGCGCTCCTGGGTCGCTCGCCAGGCGCTGACCGAAAGCCCCTCACTGAACCGGCCATATGCCTGCTCGGCTTCCCGAACGAGCTTTTCCCGGTGCAGACGCAAGGCTTCACGGGCCTGATCGAGCTCGCTGTTGGCCTCACGGCAGCGTTCACGTTGTGCAGCAAGACGCGCTGTGGCGCGCTGCTCACGCAGCACGCGCAGGGCCTGCAAGCTGTGCAAGTCAGCCGTTTTCATAAATCTTTCCCATGGCAAATGCCGTTCGGCATCGAAAGAGAACATGCATGCGATCAGTCATCACAGCGAGATGTGCAAGGGGTGAGCAACCAACGTTCCAATTCATGCCAGCACCTTGCGCATCTGCATCAAGGTCAGTTCCAGACTGTCATGCTCGGTGGCGGGCTGACGCAGAAAGGCCTCAATGTCTGCGTGCCGGGCAATCGCCTCATCGGCCAGCGGGTCGCTGCCGGCCGCGTATTCACCCACCTGAATCAACAGCTCGATCTCCTCGCGCCGGGCGATGAGCTCGCGCATCCGCGATGCCAGTTGCCGGTGTTCTGTTGTCGCGATGTGGTCCATCAGGCGGCTTCGACTGCGCAGTACGTCGATTGCCGGAAAATGATCACGCTGTGCCAGATCGGCGCTCAGCACGATGTGGCCGTCGAGAATGGAACGGGTTTCCTCAGCCACCGGGTCCATGCTCGCATCACCTTCGGTCAGCACGGTATACAGCGCCGTAATGCTGCCTGATGGTCCAGGGCCGGCGCGCTCCAGCAGACGCGGCAACGCCGAGAAAAATGACGGCGGATAACCGCGCCGGGTCGGCGGCTCACCCACCGCCAGACCGAGCTCACGCTGAGCACGGGCAAATCGGGTCAGGCTGTCCATCAGCAGCAGCACGCTGCGGCCCTGGTCACGATGATATTCAGCCTGGGTGGTCGCCACGTAGGCCGCCCTGACCCGCTCGGCGGCAGGCCGATCCGAGGTGGCAACCACGGCAACCGTGCGCGCCCGCGCCGTGGCATCCAGCTGCCCCTCCAACAGTTCACGCACTTCACGTCCGCGCTCGCCGATCAGGCCGATGACAATCACATCGACATTGCTGTTACGCACGATACTGGCCAGCAGTGAGGACTTGCCCACCCCTGGCTCGCCAAAAATACCCATGCGTTGTCCCTGCGCCAGGGTCAACAGGCTGTCGATGGCACGTACCCCAAGCGAAAGTGGCTTGACGATGCGCTGACGACTGAACGGCGCGGGTGGCTCGGCATGCAAGGGGTAACGCTGCAAACCGCTGGCAACCACCGGTGCAGGACCGTCGAGAAACTCGCCCATCGGGCTGATGACCCGGCCCAGCAAGGCGTCGCCGACCTGCACGCCCAGCGCCTGGCCGGTAGCGATGATCTGGGTACGGGTCGACAACCCTTCCATGGAGCCGATCGGCGACAGAATCGCGTCATCCTCATCGAACCCGATCACTTCGGCCGACAGCTCTCGTCCGTTTCCAGGGTCGCGCAACATGCACAGCTCGCCAATCCGTACCCCGGCCACACTGGCGCGCAACAACACGCCGCGAATGCTGCGCAAGGTGCCGCGCATCGGTCTGGGCTGGGCGAGCTGCAAGCGCCGCTGAAGACCGGGCAGCAGCCTGATCAGGGCCTCATTCAAGAAGCATCCCCTTCTGCCAACGGCAACAGCGCACGCCGCAGGTTGTCCAGTTGCGCGTCCAGCCCGAGTTCAACGGAGCCCGCCGGGCTACCCAGCCGCGCTTGACCGGCTGCCAGCTGATCGTCACCGACGACACTCAGCGACTTCAGTGCCGGCGGCGCCTCGTGGGCCAGCCGTCGACGCAACGCTTCGACGTCGGCACGCGGCACATACAGCGTCAGCGCCTGATCCTGACGAAACGCCGACAGTGCCTCTGCGGTGCAGCGCAGCAGGCGTTCGTGGTCATCCAGTTCGCCCAGCACCTGGCGGGCAATCCCCAGCGCCAGTTCAGCCAGCGAGCTTTCCAGCCCCGCCAGGTAACGCTCGACCTCGGCGCTGGTCTTTGCCAGCAACGCCGCGACCTGCTCGGCGCCGTCCTGACGGGCGCGCTCGAAACCTTCAGCGCGGGCCTGCTCCAGCCATTGCGCACTGTTTTCGCGAACCGACCGCGCCTCCTGATGAGCGGCCTCGACGAACGCGTAGCCGTCGATCCAGCGGGCCGCTTCGGCAGCGCGCACGATCCGTGAAGCGGGTCGGGTCGGCAGATCACTCATGGTCGTCGCTCCCGGTCAGCAGGCGGGCAACGGTTCGCACCACGGCCACCTGTCGTTCATCGCCTGGCTGAGGCTGATTTTGCGCAATGTCCAGACGCAGGCGCAGCCAGGCTTGCAGTTCGATGGGTTGGGCCTCGAGCCAGGCGGCCACGCAGCGCGCACCATCGCGATCGATGGCCTGGACGAGTTCGACCGGTGTGCGCAGCAGGTTGGCGGCCCCGGCCAGTTGGCGCTGAGCGAGTGCCAGTGAAAAAGCATCGTCACCCAGCAATTGACGGTACTCGCTGACCACGTCACCACGAATTTCCCGACTCAGCGTGGCGGCATGCCAGACCGCGCCACACAAGCGCGGCAAACGTGCAAAATCTTCGTCGGTCAACAACAGAACAGCCAGGTCACTCTGCGCTGGCTGTTCCAGTTGCGGCAGTGGTTGCAGCTTGAAATGCGCATTCAACAGCTGCTCGAAGCGTGTAGCAAAGCGCGACGAATCGCGCAGTGAAGCCAGCGTGGCAGGATCGACATCGCGTTGCAGGCATTCGGCCAGCCAGCGTTCGCGGACAAACGTCAAAGGCCGCTCGACGAGTGCCTGCCACTGCTCGGTCAGCGCAGCATTCATGGTGCATCGCTCAAGACATAGGTGCCCTCGACCCGGCGACGTTGCCAGAACTGACGACTCAGCAATCCGGCAAGCACCAGCGCAATCAGCAACAGGCTGCCGAACAGCCAGCGCGCCGCCGGAACATCATCCTCCAGCATCCACAGCCCGAAAAAGCTCGCCAGTTGCGGCTGCGCGCCGGCCTTGTCGGGGAGCGCTGCCTTGATGGCCGTCACCGACACACCGTCGTAGCCCAGCCCGGAAATACCATTGGCGACCAGGGTCTTGATCTGCGGTATCAGCACGTTGATGTCGGTGCGCGGGTCGTAGCGCACCAGCACCGAGGCCGAGGACGGTGAAATCACCCGCTTGAGCAGGTCATTGTCCGGCAGCACCACATGCACCCGCGCGGACAGAATGCCGTCGATCTGCGAAACCGTGTGTGACAACTCTTCACTGAGCGCATAGACCATCTGGGCGCGCTCCTGTACTGGCGAGGACACCAGGCCATTGCCCTTGAACACCTCGCCCATGTTGGAGAAGCTCTGCCCCGGCAAGCCTGCATCGTCCAGTGCTGCCATGGCCTCGGCGAAGCGCTTTTCGTCGACCATGACCTTGAGCTGGCCGTTGTCCTGCACCTTGCGCGACGCCGGTATGCCGTCGCGCAGCAACACAGCCAGCATGGCATTGGCTTCTCGCTCGCCAAGGTTGGTGTAGAGATCGATGTCGCAGGCCTGCAACAGGCTGGCAAGCGCGGCCACGATCAGCAGGCGCAGGACACGGCAGCGTTTGGACATGATTCATTGACCTTTGAGAAGGGTGTTGGCGGAGCCGGATATCTGGGTCGCCCCGCGCACCACCATCTGGGTTTCGATGGAGTAGTCGAACATCCGCCCCAACGACTGCACGATCTGATCGACCTGCGGCCCACCGACTTTGCCGGTCGTCTGAGCAGCGCTCGCGGCAGTTGTTGGCGGCTGACTGGCCGCCTGCGGCGCGCTGCCCTGGGTCAAGGCGTCGGCACGCTGGGAGAACTGCCGAGAGCGGTCGATAAAGCCGTCCAGCCGCTCCATCAGGTTGGTGCCGATCTGATGCGGGCTGGCGCCCTGCGGCATCCCTTTGGACGTCTCGGCCATGTGTTCGAAGAGGTTCTGCGAAGCCTGCGGCNGCGACGGCAAGGCAGCCGCCGCCGGTGACGCAGCTAGATTCACAGACATGGTCGTACCCTATTCGGAGTCGTCATCGGACTGGGCTTCGTTCAGCATTTCCTGAGCTCGCGGCATGATGATGAACTGCCCACCGATGGTGACGGCCTGAGTGATCAGCGCGTCGTTGAACTCACTGTCGCTGGAGGCCTGTTCGGCGTTCTCGACGGCGGCGTTGAAACGCGATTCCTGACTGGAAACATTGACGTCGACATTGCTATCTACGGAGTTGACGGACATGGGTAGTGCTCCTTTTGGGGTTACTGACGGTCGGTGGCGACTTGAGTGACGACACCGCCTCGAAACACCCGCACACCGCGTTCGCGCACCACGGGTGCGGCCTCGGCGACAGGTTGACGATCCACATGCTGCTGAATCTGCGCCAGATAAGCTGGCGGTCCGGACACGAACAGACTGTCGTTATCCGGGCTGACGCGACTGGACATCGGCTGGCCGGAGACCTGCAAGCGGGCCAGATAGTCCTGCAACTCTTGCAGCCGGGTGCCCTGCAGGTCGAAAACCCGCGTACCGACCTCATCAGCACCCGCGATGTGCAGAACGTTACCGTCGAAGTACCAGCTCAACTGATTGGCATCGCACAGGCGGCCAAGAAACTCTCCAGCCGTTTCGCCGCGTACCGTACCGCGGGCGTTGCCGCGCACCTTGTCGGAGAACACCACGATCAGGTCGAGGTTCTGCGCGAACTCGGTGAGTGCACCGCGAATATCTTGGTCGACCAACACATAGGCATAAGGCTCGGCGAACCACTCGGGTTCGCGCTCCGACGCCGCGTTCAACGCACCGGGCAGTGAGCACAGCAGAATCACCAACAGCCGTAGCGCGATGCGCCACTCAGCCTTGAACAACGGCATGGCGCCCTCCCTGCCGGTTGCGGCGCTGCCTCGAACGCTGGCCCGCAGCGACGCGAAAAACCATGCTCAAAAAACGGTCGCAATTCAGCGCCGGGGCTATAAACTGGCGCTCGCCCGCGAAGGCCGTCGACGGCTGAATTGCCTCGCCCCGTCCCCTTTCACAAGAGCCCTGTCCATGCCACCTCGTTCCATCTCCACGTTGTTGTTGCTCGGCTGCCTGACCCTGACGGCGTGCACGACCCAGCCCAAGACCGATGCCAGTTACGAGCGCTTCATGCAACTGGCAGCCGACCTGGAAAAACGCGGCGACTCGACGACGGCTGCGTCGTTCTACCAGCGCGCCACGCAACAGCCTGAAGCCGGCGTCGAATCGTGGCGTAAACTCGGTGCCGCACTGCTTGCCAGCAACGACACGCGCGGCGCGGAGCGCGCCTATCAACGTGCGCTGGAGCTCAAGGCCGATGACCCTGACGCCTTGTTGGGCCTGGGCACCGCGCAGTTGCGTCAGGGCAAGCTGCAACGCGCCGTCACCGTACTCAATCAGGCCGCGACTGCCCTGCAGCAGCCGCAGGCGTGGAACCGACTGGGCATCGCCTACATTCTCAGCGGTGAGGCCGACAAGTCCCAGAACGCCTTCAATACCAGCCTTCGTCTGGCACCGAACGATCTGGACACCCGCTGCAACCTGGCCCTTGCCTATGTGCTGGGTGACGACAATAAAAAGGCCCTGGAAACCATTGACCGCGTTAGCCAGTCGCCGCTGGCGCAACCCCGCCACCAGCGCAATCAATTGCTGGTGATGGTGCTCGCCGGTAAAGAGAAAGACCTCAAAAGCATGACCTTCGACGACATTCCCAAGGCCGAACGCAGCAAACTGATCGCCGAGGCTCGACGTATCAAGGCAATACCCGACCGTGCCGAACAGGCACGCGAATTGGGTCTGGTCGACGCTCGCTGAAATCATCGCGCCTCCCGAGTGTCGGTGTTGGCCTGCTGCTCCGCCTGACGGCGGCGCAGTTCTTCGCGGTCATAGCCATCGATGTACACCTGCGCGGCCCGCCCCACCGGGGCTGCCATCACCGGGCCGGTGCTACGGCCCTGCACCACGTCCGAGCGCTGCTCGACCATCTGCAACAGAATCAGATTGCTGGCGCAGCCCGGCGGCAGCAGCGGCTGAAAATCTTCCCCTACGCCAATGTCGTCCTGCGCAGCGGGCTGCATGCAGGCATCCGGCACCAGTTCCACGCGACCATCGGCGCGGGTCACCGCCGTGTAACCCGGCGAATAGCTGACCGGGTCAAGGTGAGTCTTGCAGCCTGCCAGCAGGCATAGCGTCATCAGAATCGGCAGGCGTGGCATGCTTGAAATGAGGTTCATGGCCGGTTCCTGTCAGTTCATGTAAAAGCCGAACGCGCCGCCACTGCGCGGTCCGGCCGCTGCGGTGCTGGCTGCGCGCTGCTTGTCCAACGGGGTGGCGGCCACACGCTCCTTGACCGGTTCGACCAGATAAGGGGTGATCAGAATCACCAGTTCGGTCTCGTTGCGCTGAAAGCGTTTGGAGCGAAACAGACTGCCAAGAATCGGCATGTCGCCAAGCATCGGTACCTTATCCATGTCCTGACTGCTCTCGCGCTGGAACAGCCCGGCAATGGCGAATGTCTGGCCGCTGCCGACTTCCACGCGGGTGTCGGCACGTCGCACACGGAACGAAGGCACCTGGTAGCCATTGACGTCCAGCGTGGTGGTGCTCATCAGGCTGCTGACTTCAGGACGTACTTGCAGGGCAATACGGCCGTTGGGCAGCAGCGTCGGGCTGAACAATAGCGAGACGCCGTAAGGCTTGTATTCGATACCGACCACCTCACGGTTGACGGGCACCGGTACAGCCACTTCACCCCCCGCCAGAAAGCTCGCCGTCTGCCCGGTCATCGCCGTGATGTTCGGCTCTGCCAGCACCTCAAGCACGCCATTGTTTTGCAACGCCTCAAGCATCGCATCGATGTTGACGTTACCCGAGGTGAGCCCGGCGCTGATGACGTTTGACGCGCCGCTTGCGGCATCGGCAGCCAGGCTGCCACCGGTCAGCAGGCCAAACGAAAAGGTGCCGTTATTGAACAGCGCATTCCAGTTCACCCCATAGCGCAGCAGTTCGGAGCGTGAAACTTCAGCGAAACGTACACGGATGTTGACCTGTGCCGAGCCTGCGTAAGTGGCGCTGTTGACCGTCGACTGAAAGTTCTGGCCCTCGGTGCTCAGCAAGGCATTCAGGTCGGTCGCTTCACCGACATCCTGGACGGCGCCGCTGGCGATCACACGGCTGCCGCTGGCATTGATGCGCGCCTGACTCTGCGGGTGCAGCGCCTTAAGCGGGCGGCTCACCGCTGCCGTGCCGCTGCTCACGGCGAGGCTCAGGGTCGCGGTTTCCCGACCCTCGCTGTCCAGCGCGATCAGGCTGGTCTGCCCGGCTGTTTTGCCGAACACGTAAATCACACCGGGCGATACCACCTGCAGGTCGGCAATGCCTGGCTCTGCGACCATGACCGAGTCCACCGGTGCCGAGAAATGCAGAACCCGGCCTTCGCCAATCGCCAGATCAACGGTGCCCTTGGCGCCTTTGGCGATGGTTTCGGCGTTCGCACCGCCAGCGATGAGCAAGGCACTGAGCGCCAGAAACAACAGACGAATTACAGAAGCGGAACGGATCATGAGGCAGTCGCCAGAGAGGTGGCCGCGTCAGCCTTGGGGGCCGGGCGCGCAGTGATATCGGTCAGGCTGACAGTGCCGACCGCTTGAAGGTTGTATTCGCTGGCCAGCTCGCGATACGACAGCACAGGCAACTGCAGCTCGCCACGCAGGATGATGCGGCGCAGGCCGCGACGCAGCTCGGGGTGTACCAGCAATACCGTCGACTCATCTTCGGGCAGCACAGCGCACAGGCGCCGCAATTGTCCAAGCACGGTCCGTCCAATGTCATCGGGCAGCGCGTCACGATTTCTGTCCTGGCGGCCCAACGCGGTACGCAATTTTTCTTCGAGGGCAGGGGCCAGCACAAATGCGCTGATCACCCGGTTGCGATCGGCATACTGGTGGCTGACCTGACGCGCCAGCGCTGCGCGCAGATGTTCAGTCAGACGCCCGGCATCGGCTTCGCGACCGCCCCACTCCACCATCGCCTCCAGCAATCCACGGCGGTTGCGTATTGACACACCTTCGGCAACCAGCAACCGCAATACTTCGGCAATACGTTGCAGCGGCAGGATGCGTAACGCCTCCTTGACCAGTTCTGCGTACTTGCCTTCAAGCTGCTCCAGCATCACGCGGGTTTCCTGAATACCCAGGAAATCTGCAGCATAGCGACGCAAGGTGCGCTCCAGCGTGGCGCGCAGGATTTCGTCGGCGAACAGAAAGCCGATGCCCGCCTCCTGCAACTGATCGGCATGCTCGCGATCTACCCAACGACCGGGACGCGAACTGATCGGCGAAGGGGCTTCGAAGGGCTCCACGGAGATAAGTTGTGCATGCAGCGGATCATCCTGTAGCAGCAGCGACGTGGCACTGAATTCACCTTCGCAGACCGGTACGTCCTCCAGCTCGACCTGAAAGCGATCTGCCGCCATTGAGCGATCCAGATAGACGTCCGGCACCGGCACCTCGACTCCCAGATCCGTGCGAATGTCGTGACACATGGCTTCGATGCGCTGGCGCAGCGGCTGCAGGGGTGCCGCCTCGGCCAACCCTGCCCCGATACTCAACAGTACCTGGGTGTCGCGGGGACGCTCGGCATCCTCCTGCACGACGACCGGCTCGGGTTCAGTCGCCGACAGTTGCTCAGGTTGCTCGAGCTGTGCAGTGGGAAGGCTGGCCCGATGCTGACGACGCCAGAGGAAAAATGCGCTGCCGCCAAGCAGTGCCGCCAGCACTACGAATACCGGCATGGGAAATCCGGGCAGCAGCCCGACGCCAAGCAGAATCAATGCGGTCAGCCCCAGCGCCCGATGGCTAGCCCCCAATTGCCTGACGATTTCGGTGCCCAGGTCGCGCTCTTCGCCATCGCTGTTGACCCGCGTGACCACGGTGCCTGCAGCCACCGAAATCAACAACGCCGGGATCTGCGCGATCAGACCATCGCCGACGGTCAGCAGCGAATAAGTATGCGCCGCCTCGGCGAATGGCATACCCCGCTGAACCATGCCGATCATCATGCCGCCCAGCAGATTGACGAACAGGATCACGAGCCCGGCAATGGCATCGCCCTTGACGAATTTCATGGCACCGTCCATGGCCCCGAACATCTGGCTTTCCCGCTCCAGGCGCGAACGACGGCGCCTGGCTTCGGCCTGATCGATGTCACCGTTGCGCAGATCGTTGTCGATGCTCATCTGCTTGCCCGGCATTGCATCGAGGGTAAACCGTGCAGCGACTTCGGCGACCCGCTCGGCGCCTTTGGTGATGACCACGAATTGCGCCACGGTAATGATCAGAAACACCACCAGCCCGACCACGACCTGACCTGCGATCACAAAGTCGCCGAACGCCTTGACGATATGACCGGCATTGCCATCCAGCAGGATCAGACGTGTCGTGGTGATCGACAGCGAAAGACGAAACAGGGTGCTGAGCAGGATCAGCGGTGGCAATGCCGAAAATTCCACCGAATGATTGATGTAAAACGCGACGATCAGAATCAACAGGCTGAGCGCAATGTTCAGAGCAATCAGCGCGTCCACCAGGTAGGTGGGCAGCGGTATTATCATCATTGCGATGGCCATGAGCATGAACGCTACGATGATCACATCGGTGCGTTTCGAGGCAATTTCGGCCAGTCGGTTGAGGCGGTTCATGAGGGTCATTGCGCGGCCCTCCGGGCATCCAGATAACGTCTGAAACACTGACGTGCTTCGTCCCTGCGACCGGCCTTCCATAGTGCCCGGCTACGCAACAAAAGCAGGGACGGACTTTCGCCCTGCTGCTCGACCAGACGGTCCAGTGCAGCGAGGGCCCTGTCAGCATCTCCACTGTCAGTGAATGCCAGAGCCAGACCGTGCAATAGCGCGGTGTCGGTCGGCGCCAGCTGGATGGCAATCAGCAACATCACCAGTGCCCGCTGCGGTTGACCGCTGCGGCGGTACAGATTACCGAGCCCGGTCAACAACTCGACACATTCGCGGTCCTGGGCTGCACTCATGGCTGCACCTCGGCGCGCTGCTGTTCAAGCAAGAGACGCAATTCGATTTCCTCTCGAATCACCTCTTCAGCCAACTCGCGGATTTCAGGTTCTGCATCCAGCGCGGGCAGCACTTCATCAAGCACGTAGTGCAATACTTGCAGCGAGCGCGCCGGGCCAAACAATGGCGCGGCGACACCAGCGGCCTGCTCGGTCTGTTCAAGCTCGCCACGCAGTGAGCGACGGACCTTGCGCTCGCGTTGATCCAGCAGCGCTTCGAATCGCGTGCCTTGTCTGGGCTGCGTCGGCGCGACACGCTCGACAGCTGGCAAGGACTCCGGAGAAGTCGGGGTGATGGGTCGCAGGTCGACTTTCATAATGTGAAGGCAAACCGTTCCTGACCACGCACCAGACGTACCTGATCACCTTCGATACTTTCCAGCGTCCAGTCGTCCGCCAGTATCGCGCCGGGGTAGACGCGCTTGCCATGCTCGTCGATGACATATGGATTGCGTCCGAACCAGACGGCTTGCAGGCGCACACGTGGTGTCGCAACCGCCGCGCTCACCTGAACATGGGGGGTCAGGACGATGCGCTGACCAAAGCGGCTGTCGAAATCGCGCTGAACCTTTAACCAGTTGCTTTTAAGATCGGCGGGATAGCTGCCTGCCACACTCAGCTGACCATCCTGCTCGTGGACGCGCAATTGACCAAGCCTGGCGTCGCGCAGTGCTTGATCCAGCCAGGTCCGGGCTTCGGCCAGCGTCGGCGCAGATACATTGGCAGGCGCTGCAGGCATACCGACGGCACCGCTATGCGACACAGCCTCTGGCGGCGCACGAAACGCAAATGCAGTGGCGCATGTCACCAGCAGCAACAGCGCGCCCAACACCGGCACCTTGAATGCGTGCAGTTTACGCGGCTCAACGGACGAGGCTTTTGCAGGTCGAGTACTGCGCAAGCGCAGACGGCTTTGTCCAAGCGTCAGTTCGACGGGCAACCCGAGTCGCTGCCCATGCCCCTCGGGGATAAGCAGACTTTTGCCAAGCGCATCCATTGCGGTTACGTCGCCGCCTATCGCTTCAATGGCAACGAGTTCTTCGGAAAACCGCAGGCGCGCATGCTGCGCAGCGATACCGGCATCGCCCAGCACAAGGTCGGCCGTGGCGGCACTGCCGATTGTATAGAGCGGCTTGTCGAGCGCCAGAGCAACGCCCTGGTGCAAGCCGTGGAGAATTTCGAGCAATGCCACGCCATTATCCTGTTCGGCAGCGTCTGGCGTTGCGCTCAATGAAATCAGGGCTGTCATGATCGAGTTACCACCGTGTGATCTACCGGAAACGGCACGTCAGAGCCGGGTAAAGCTGTCGATCGAAAGACGTGGTGCAAATCGTGCAGGAAGCGAGTGCGGGCGGCAGCGCCGCCGCCCACACCACGACATCAGTTCTGAGGACGTTGCTTGGTAGCGTCCAGCTCTGCCTTCTTGGCAGTGGAGATTTCAGTGATCTTGGCTGATTTCTCGATAGCCATGTCAAAGGTAGCGGACATCTTTTCGATTGCCGCGTCCGAATTGCCGGAGCTTACTGGTGCAGTCTCACTCATGTTGTTTCTCCTTGCTTCGAGGGGGAAGTTTCAACTGCCGAGAGGCAGAGCAATATGCCATCACCGAACAGTGAACCCGGGATTGTTACTTGATGCTCCCAGCAAGCAATGCGTTCACTGTTCCGCCAGATCAATACTACGCAAGGCGAATTATCAGATGCTGTGAAAAGTTGTGAAATTGCGTTTTCACAACCCGTTAAAACAATTAACCAACAATGATATCAAAATGATATTTATTACTGTCTTATTTCTGGAGAGATTAAGTTTTCAGGTATCAGCCACGCCACAGATACTGTGCTGCTTGGCCTCCAGACGTACGAGCTGATACTCGGCAGGCGTGTGAAACGTTGTGAAAACGCAGGCATTGATCTTCCTTATCGCCCGCCAAGTGTTAGTGTCTGCTCAGTAAGTTCACTGACCGGACATTCGTAAAACGAGAACCCGTTCAAACTATAGAAGTGTGCACTCGTTTTAACCATGCCCTGTGCAATGTGTTTGAAACTTCAGGGTCGCCAATGTGTATTGCCTGACTGTCAAGGCTGCTGCGCAACACATGCAAGGCTGCTGCGCAACACATGGCGATTTTAGCGAGCGGCTGAAGTACATCTTGTTCAACGGCCAATCGCATCTACTGTCCACACCAGGAGTTACCCGCCATGTCGACGTCAACGGTCAGCCCGACACCCGCCCCCAGCCCTGCCCCCAGCGGTAACGCGAACATCCGCTTCAATCAGGTGCTGCAATCGAGCAACCGCAGCAGCACCTATCGTCCGGCAAGCGCGACCGAGAAAGCGCCTGCGCTGGGCGATTATGCGTCCATAGAAAAGCCGGGCACTGTCGCCGCCGATACGATTCGCTATGTGACAGAGAAAGGTGATCACGTACTGGTCTACCGGTCCACCAGCCCGGCGCTCTACCAGCAAGTGGTAGCGGATCAGCCCAGGCTCGCCGGCTTCAAGACCAGCGTGACGCAGGGCTACAAGCCGGCTGCGGCGGGTGCCGAGGCGCCATCGAACCTGGGTGGCTACCTGCGCATCGGGGCACCGGATGAAATGGGGCCGGGCCTGATTCGCTATGAGGCCGCCGACGGCAGCAAGATCATGGTGTCGCAACAGGACAACCCGGAACTGTTCAAGCAGGTTGCATCGGACTTCAAATCCCTTTCCGGCATAAACAGCAGCCAGCAGGAGGGCTATCGGGCGGCCGGCGCGGATGAAAAAATCCCCGCAAAACTGGGCGATTTCGCAGAAGTCGGTCCGGTCGACGAGGTCGGACCGGGGGTGATGCGCTATGTTGACCGCGATGGCAACAAAGTTGTGGTGTCCGAGCGCGATAACCCCGATCTGTATGCTGCCGCCAAGGATGCCTACAACTCGCTGACGGGGCTGAGCAAAAGCGAGTCGGAAGGTTATCGCCGCGCGGGCGACAATGAAGTCTGGCCGCCCGTGTTCGGCACCACCGTCGGCCCGCTGAACGAGGCCGGCCCTGGCACCATTCGCTATGAACACAACGGCGAAAAAGTGGTGGTCGCCCGTGATGACAATCCCGGCCTGTTCAAGTTTTTGACGGGACTGCAAAGCGTCGTTTCAGACCCCGAAAAACGCGCAGCGCTGGAAAAGGCGGTCAATGAAGGACAACTCCTCGCCGACGGCAACACGTCTTTACCGGGCCTTAACGACATCACCGAATTCAACTGGATACCCGGCCAGGAAGGCAGCCAGATCAGCTACAAGAATCAGAGCGGCGAAGTGATTGTCGTGACCCAGGCACTGACACCCGATCTGTTCGACAAGGTCACCACGCTAAAGGACGCTTGGGACAAGATCAACAGCAGCCGCGAAGAAGGCTACACGTTGGCAGGCCCCAACGATTTTCTGAAAAACCAGGACATCACCATCGGTTCGCCAGACGAGCTGGGTTCCGGGCTGATCCGCTTCGAGAACGACGACGGCAAGTTCATCGTCTCCAAGGACGCCAGCCCCCAGCTGTATGACGACGTGGTGCAGAAATGGAATGAGCTGGGCACCGGCAATATCAGTGAAACCCGCAGTCGACATAACCTGCCCGGTGCGTCCGAAGTTGACCTCATGGGTCAGAAAACCGGTGTGAAGGCTGACAAGGATGACGAAAAATCCGAAGAACTGAATGTGGGTGAGCTGGCGACCAAGGAGCTCCTCGACCAATACCGCGAAGGCGTAAAAAACGGTGATATCCCCAAGGACGATCCGCGCGCCAAGCTGGTCCGGGCCATCGAAGCGCAGGCCGCCTACGACAATGGCCGCGGCCTGACCGGCTACGAGGAGGCACAAGGTGCATTCGGCGGCACATGGCGAGAGTTCGACAGCAAGCAGACTCAGCTGAGCTCGGCGGACATGCACGACATCATTGACGGTGGCAAGCTGCAGGAGCAACTGACTACGCTGTTCTCCGACCCTACGGTGCAGCAGGACTACCAGAGCAAGCTGACCGATGCCGTGAACAAGGTGCCCAACAAGGACGAGATCAAGCAAAAACTGCTGGACCTCACCGCGAGCCCCGACTACGTACTTTACCTCAAGGACTTGCAGAAACAGGGGCTCGGCCAGGAAGCGCAAAAGGACCTGAGCGACACGTTGTCCTCACTGGCACTGGTCGATCCCGAAGCCGCCAGCAAGGCAGCGCAGTCCATCCAGGCCGACGGATTGACCAGCGACCTCAATGACCTGGTGGCCGACCCTTCGAAAATCAGTGACGAAAACAACGCCCTCGCCACCAAGGATCTGTTCGGCCTGCTCAAGGCAGAACTCAAGGGCTTTTTGGTGGACATGCCGCGCTTCCTGCAGCCGACGTTCGAGAAATTCATCGAGGAAGGCGTCGTGGGCAACGCCAAACCTGCTGATATCGCCAAGGCGCTGAAGGAAGTGGGCGATGCTTATCAGAAAAATGGCAAAGTCAGTGAGGCCGACATAAAGACTGCCCTGTCCAAGCCTTATATTCCGGTCGCCGATCGCGGCAAGCTGGGCGAGATTTTCAACACGCTGAACAGCAAGGGTGTCATGGGCTCCGTCGCGGCTGGCGTGTCTTTGTTCTCGGCCATTTATCAAATGGTCGGGAATGGCGGCAAGCTCGGCGAGACACCGCTCCAGCGCCTGGCCATCGCCAAGGACTTCCTCAGCTTTGCCGGTGGCGCCAGCCATTTTGTGCGCCTGGCCGACAAGGTGGGTGACCTGATGGGCAAAGGCGGCCTGGTTGATTTACTCGGGCTGGACAAAACCGTGCCGGAAATCTGGGGCAAGCAGGACATGAAACCGCCGAAGGTTGAAGTCAGCCCCAGCGGTCTTTCTGCGGCACGGCTCGACGAGATCCGCAATGCACTGGACATCCCTGATGACACGCGGATGGCCGTTATCGGTGACCTGACCGGTAGCGCTGAAAGCGAACGCACCGCAATGCAAGGCATCTCTCAGCGACTGGACAGCGAGACCAAGTTGAAGCCGGGGATGGCCAGCAAGATTGCCGGTTCGGTGGTCAAGGTTCTCGGCCCGGCGACAGATCTGGCCGGCGGTTTCGCCGACATCGTGCTGGGAGCGTTTACCATCAGGGACGGTGTCAAATCCGGTGACAAACTGGCTCAGGCCGCAGGCGGTCTGCAAATTGCGGGCGGCGCGTTCGGCGCCTCAGCCGGCGTGCTGGGCACCGCCGCACTGGTGGGTGCAGGAGGCGCAGCGGCCACAGCCTTGGCCGGACCTTTCTTTCTGGTCGGGGTGGTGGTTGCGGTGGTAGGCGGAGTCATCGGCTACTTCGTGGACCACAATAAAAAGCAGAAAGCCTCCGAAAAGGAAAATGACTGGTATCGCGACCTGGCGGCTGACGGCCTGTTGCAGGCTGACTGGGGTGACAAGGTCGAGTATGCCCACTATTCGATCCATCACTACAGGGAGCGCGAAGCACCGGAAGACGACAGCCTGTTTCGTTTCCAGAGTGCCGAATGGAAGCATTTCGACGAGACGCCACAAGAGGACGGTTCATCGAGCAACCGCCTGGATGGCGAGTTGCATGTGGAATACGGCGAGACGCATAAATCACCGGATCAACAGCAGCGTGAAGATTTGAGAAACGCACCCCGCTGGACTGGCCCGAAAATCTGAGTTTCCTCTGCGCAAACGACTCCAGGGCCGCCATCAGACGGCTCTGGAGTCAGGCGCTCTGCGGGACGATCAAAGCTTGCCGATCTCTCCGGTCGCCTCGCCAATGGTCGCCAGCGTGGCCTCGATATCATCGATTGCCTGTTCAAGCCCGACGAACGATTGCTGGATAGCTTCGCGGGTGTCTACCGTCTGCTGCCCCCTTAAACGCTCAACACGCTCCAGTTCACTGAGCTGCAGGTTACGCACCTCCGCCCTTAACGTTTGCAGTGTCTTCCAGACCAAACGGAACTGTTGCTGGCTGTCATGTCCCACCTTCGTATCCTCTGTCGATCGGCTCAAGTGCAAGGTTGAGACAGCCTGCAAACCGAATGCTCCACTTTATTGCGCGCTGTGGAACTGAAACCGCCGCCGGTCAGGCTTGATGTCCATCGGTTTGAATTTACCTCCGTTATCAGGATCACTTTTTCATGCCTGTAACGACTGCTGTCGCTGCCAGATCCTGAATGACGCTTGCTTGCGTATTGTAGAAAGCAGCGTCGCTGACGGTCTACGCTCGAACGAGCCAATGAACAGACCAACGCTTACCCTCTTTGGCCTTTAGCCTTGTGTAGCGTCAATGAAAAGGAATTTTCTACCATGGCCACTCCCGACACCTCATCACTGCGCCGGGCGATCACCGCTCCCATGTTGACCCTGTTCATCCTCGGCGACGTGCTGGGTGCTGGCGTCTATGCATTGGCAGGCACGATAGCCGGACGCGTCGGCGGAGCCATCTGGGCGCCCTTGCTGATTGCCCTGTGCTTTGCCTTGCTGACCGCAGCGTCCTACGCCGAACTGGTGACCAAATACCCGCGTGCGGGCGGTGCTGCGGTGTACGCCGAAAAAGCCTTCGGCAAGCCGCTGCTCTCGTTTCTGGTCGGCTTCTCCATGGTCGCGGCTGGCGTTACCAGCGCTGCCGGGCTGGCCGTGGCGTTTGCCGGCGACTACTTTCAGGCGCTGCTCGACTGGCCTGCGCAGTGGGTCTGTGTAGCATTTCTGATCATCGTCGGCCTGCTCAACGCACGCGGTATCAAGGAATCGCTTTCAGCCAATCTGGTCATGACAGTCATCGAGCTGAGCGGCTTGCTGATGGTCATCGCTGCGGCAGTGTGGTTCGTCAGTCAAGGGCAAGGCGTGCCGCAACGCGTGTTTGAACTGAACAGCGCATCCCCCGCCACAGCGATTCTCGGTGCCTCATTGCTGGCGTTCTATTCGTTCGTGGGGTTTGAAACTTCGGCCAATCTTGCCGAAGAGATCAAGGATGTGCGCAAGGTCTATCCACGCGCCCTGTTCGGTGCACTGCTGGCTGCCGGCGCGGTGTACATGCTGGTTGGCGTGGGCGCAGCGATGGTCCTGCCGGTCGAGCAACTCAAGGATTCCCAAGCACCACTGATGGACGTAGTGAGTGCCTCGGGGCTCGGCATACCTGCGCCCTGGTTTGCGGTCATTGCGCTGATTGCGGTGGCCAACGGCGCGCTGCTGACCATGATCATGGCCAGCCGACTGACCTTCGGCATGGCCCGCGAAGGACTGTTACCTGCAGTGATGGGTTCGGTGCTGCCCAAGCGCCGCACGCCGGGGCTGGCAATTCTGGCGACCACGCTGGTGGCCATTGCCCTGTCCTTCACCAGCACCCTGACCATCCTCGCCGAAACAGTCGTGCTGTTACTGCTCTTCGTATTTCTCAGCGTGAACATCGCCGTGCTGGTACTCAAGCGCGACAAGGTAGAAGCCGGGCACTTTCAGGTCCACTGGGTTATTCCGCTGCTGGGCATTCTTTCGTGCCTGTTGCTGCTCACTCAGCAAGGTCCGGAAACCTGGCTGCGAGCAGGCATCATGCTGGCGGTCGGTGCAGCGCTTTACGGACTGACCCGGCTGGGCAGCTCGGCGCTGGCGCCGCATTCTCGCTGAAACGCGGAAAGAATGGATTCAGACCGCACGCACGGGCGGTTTGCTATTTCAACTACCGCGGTAGTTACACTTTGGGCGGTTGATGAAACGCAGTACGGGACTGAATCCGGCATGAAAGGGACGCTGATTCATCAGAACCAGCGCCCGGGCAATTTAGCGACGCTTCATCCGGTCGATGATCACCGCCAGCAACAGGATCGTGCCGCGAATCACGTACTGGTAGAAGGTGTCGATGTTCTTGAGGTTCATCGCATTTTCGATAATCGCCAGAATCAGCACCCCGGCGATCACATGCCGGATCATGCCGATGCCGCCGCTCAGCGAAACCCCGCCCAGTACGCAGGCAGAAATGATCGTCAGCTCGAAGCCCTGTCCGATCATCGGCTGACCCGAGGTCATGCGCGAGGCCAGCACCACGCCTGCCAGTGCCCCCACCAGACCGTGGACGGCGAAGATGATGATCTTGGTACGGTCTACGTGTACACCCGCCAGCAGCGCAGCTTCCTGATTGCCGCCGATGGCCATGGTGTTGCGCCCGTAAGTGGTGTAATTGAGCAGCCAGCCGAAGAATATGAAGCAGGCGATGGTGATCAGAATCGGTACCGGCACGCCGTACACCTGGCCATTACCAAAGATGAAGAAATCCTCGTTGGAAACGCCGACAGCCTTGCCGTTGGAGAAAATGTACGCCAGGCCGCGCACGATCTGCATCGTTGCCAGGGTCGTGATCAGGGCGTTGATGCGCAGCTTGGCAATCACGATGCCGTTGATCAGGCCCACCACCAGTCCGAGCGCCAGAGCTGCCGAGACGCCCAGAAACACACTGTCGGTGTCGCGGATGACGATACTGGCGATCACCCCGGAACAGGCCAGCACCGAGCCGACCGAAAGGTCGAAGTGCCCGGACGCCAGGCAGAAGAGCATGGTGCAGGCAGCGATGCCCACTGTGGAAATCGCCAGGCCCAGACCCCGCATGTTGAGCGGCGACATGAAGTTGTCGATGAACACGGCACACAAAATGAAGATTCCCACGGCAGCCAGGAGCATCACCCAGTCATCGGCGAAACGACGCAGGTTCATGCCCTGACGGGGAGCCTGCAGGCTGGATTCGGTAGACATACGCACCTCTTTTTTATTGTTCATGGTCAGGGACCGATTGTCAGCCGCGCGTGCGAGGCAGAGCCAATTGCAGAAGTCGCGACTCGTCAGCCTCGTCGCGATTGAGTTCACCGGTGATTGCGCCTTCGCTCATCACCAGAATGCGGTCTGAAATGCCCATCACTTCCATCAGATCGCTGGAGACCACAATCACCGCGATACCGTCTGCGGCCAGGTTGTGGATGATCTCGTAAATCTCGGACTTGGCCCCGACGTCGATCCCGCGAGTCGGCTCGTCCAGCAGCAGGACTTTCATGGGCATCGACAGCCAGCGACCAAGAATCGCTTTCTGTTGATTGCCGCCAGAGAGGTACATGATCTGCTGCTCGGGCGATGGCGTCTTGACGTTCATCGACTTGATCTGGCTGCGTGCGTTGTCACGCTCCCAACTGCCCTGAATCAGGCAACCGAGGTTCACGTGCCGGGGGCGCGCACCGATGTTGATGTTCTCCGCGACGCTGGACAGCGGCACGATGCCTTCTTTCTTGCGGTCCTCCGGGCAGAGCAGAATTCCGGCCTCGATGGCATCACGCGGTGACTTGAGTGTCAGCGGTTTGCCGTCCAGTTGCAGGCTGCCTGCAGAGCTGCGGGTAAGCCCCGAGAGCAGCCGGAACAGCTCGGTACGCCCGGCGCCGACCAGGCCGAAAAAGCCCAATACTTCGCCCTTCTGCACGGCAAAGGTGACCGGCTCATGCAGGCCCGGCCCCAGCAGGCCGGTGACGCGCAGACTTGGCCCCTGGTGCTGACGCGGACGGTAGTTGTAGATGTTCTGGATATCGCGCCCGACCATACAGGTCACCAGTCGGTCGTGATCAAGATCAGCCATCTGTTCGAAGGTTTTTACAAAACGGCCGTCCTTGAACACCGTCACCGCATCACAGACACGGAAGATTTCTTCCATGCGATGCGACACGTAAAGAATCACTCGGCCCTCGTCGCGCAGGCGCACGATGATCGCCATCAGTCGGTCGATCTCGCGCGCCGACAGGCTGCTGGTGGGCTCGTCGAAGGCAATGACGTGGGCATTGCGCGACATGGCCTTGGCGATCTCGACCAATTGCCGCTGCCCCAGCGAAAGATCGCCCAGACGTGTGCGTGGGTCTATCTCGTCAGCCAGGCCCTTGAGCAGCTCGCTGGCCCGGCGGTACATCGCACCGCGATTGATCAGACCGAAGCGATTGGGCATGTGCCCGAGCAGCAGGTTCTCGGCAACGGTCATTTCCGGCACCAGATGCAGCTCCTGGTGAATCACCGCCACGCCAGCCGCGATGCTCTCGGCGGTGGACTTGAACTGATAGCTCTGCTCGCCGATCTGCAAGGCACCGCTGTTGGGCTGATAAGAGCCGCCGAGAATTTTCAGCAGCGTGGATTTACCGGCACCGTTTTCACCCATCAATGCATGGACGCTGCCGGGGCGCGCTTCGAAACTGATGTCCGAAAGCGCCTTGACGCCGGGGAAGACCTTGCCGATGCCGTTGAAGCGCAAGGCACCGCCTGCGGCGTATTGCTCGATAGCCTGTTGCATGAACCAATCTCCTCGCACGTGTGAGGGGCCTGAACATCAGGCCCCTCGTTCAGCTCACTTCCACAGACCACGCTCGGTCAGTATTTCCTGGAAGTTGGTGCGCTTGATCAGTGTCACGTCGTCCAGAGCGGTGTACTTGGGTGGTTCGGTGCCCTTGGTGGCCCACTCGTAAACATGCAACGCGGTGTCGTAACCCTCTTTGCCAGGGTTCGGCAACATAGAGCCAAAGAAGCCGCTTTTTTTCTTCTTAAGTTCGTCGATCGCATCGGTGCCGTTGATACCGATCCCGATCACGTTATCCGCTTCAAAGCCATTGGTAGAAGTCGCACGTACCCCACCCAATACGGTGTTGTCGTTCATACCGCCGATGATCAGCCTTTTGGCATCGCCTGGAAGTTTTGGCAGCGCCGAGTTGGTGGCGTCCATGCTGCCTGGCACATCGAGGGTTTTCTGTGCGGTGAAGACAATATGGTCCTTCGGCAGGCCGGCTTCCTCAAGTGACTTCACCGAACCATCCGTGCGTTTCTTGCCGGTATCCAGCTCGTTATAAGTGTTGATGATCGCGTAGGTGCCTTTCCAGCCATCCTCGTCCCACTTGCGACTTTTCGCTTCCTTGGCCATTTCGACGCCCTGCTTCTGGCCTACTTCAAAGGCAGCCATGCCCAGGTAAGGCACGTCCTCCATGAAGTTACCCTTGGCGTCGACAAAGCGATCATCCACGGCCATGACTTTCAATCCCAGCGCTTTGGCCTTGGCCACAATCGCAGGGCCGAGCGACACGTCAGGCGGGCAGATCACGAAGCCCTTGGCACCGTTGGCGGCGAGGTTATCGATAGCGGTCAGGGTCTTTTCACCATCTGGCACGGCAATCTTGATGACGGTAAAGCCATGCTCCTTGCCAGCTTTTTCGGCACCCGCCCATTCGGCCTGGAACCACGGTTCTTCAGCCTGCTTGACCAAAAAGCCGATTTTGACTTCTTCGGCAGCGGAGGTGATGCCACTCATGCCCAGAATGGCGGTAGTGACGGCGACACAGCACAGGGAACGAATCCCGTGACGACTCAACATAGCTAGCTCCTTATTTTTATTGAATAGCTACAACGTTCAGCGAGGTGGCGGTCGAGAACGCGAATGCGTCCGAAACCGGTCAAATAGTCATACCATATAACGGGTGACCGCTATGTAACCGAATGTCACCCTTGCATCTACCATCACGCTGCCGTCAAAAAAGACGGCGGCGCGATACGCTTATCAACCGGCGAAACGCTGACACGGCGTGCCCTTGACGCCGATCTGCGCCATCAGCAGCGCGCCATCGAAACGACCCTGTGCATCGGCAGGTGCGGCACTGGTGACGTACAACGTTTCCAGGTCAGGACCGCCGAATACACAACTGGTGGGATGGCTGACCGGCAGCTCCACAACCCGGTCAACACTGCCATCCGGGGCAAAACGGATCAGGCAATTGCCACCCCAGCGCGCATTCCAGACATACCCTTCGGCATCCATCGCCGAGCCGTCGGGTGAGCCTCGATCATGTTTTGCAGCCCATACCTTGCGTGGCCCCAAAGCACCGTCTGCGAGCACCGGATAGTGATAAATGACGTCGTCCAGCGTATCGGCGCTGTACAGCACGCTACCCTCGTCATTCCACAACAGGGTGTTGACGATGCCCTGCCCGTCCAGCAAACGGGTCACGCGAGCATCAGGTGCAACGCGGAACAACCCGCCTGAACGACGCACCAGAGGCACGTCGCCGCCCTCGGCATCGATGTTGTTCTGCATGCTGCCAAGCCAAAGGTGGCCGCGCGCATCGCACCGCGCCTCGTTGGCGCGATTGCCAGGTGTGGGGTCTGCCACGCAGAACGGCACTAAAGAAGTCTTGTCGGAGTCCAGGTCCAGGCGATAAACGCCGCTGGCCAGTGTCACCAGTGCATCACCCTGCTCGGTCGGAATAAATGCAGAAACCGGCTCCGGCATGCGCCATTGGCGGATCTGCCCGGCGACCAGCCGACACGCCAGGAACCCGGAAATGTCGACCCAGTACAAAGCCTGCTCCTCGGCATCCCAGAAGGAGCCTTCGGCCAGCTTGAAACGGTGCTCGGAAACGGGCAGCCAGTTCATGAAAAATGTCCTTTGTTATTGTTGTAAAGGCACTTTTGGATGTTTGTGTCGCTGTCTTGTCCAACCTCTGCCTGCGCTGACCCGTTGCACGGATCTCAGGCTGCATGGCAAAAAAAACCGGCAGATCGGCTAAGGTGAGTCACAAGCCTTCAGCGACGATGGCACTACTAAATAGTATTACAATTTATTTTTCAAGCTCCATTTTATACGCTATACATCCATGCATCGGCTTGAATCCGATCAAATAGTCTTACCAATAACAATAAAAGCAGGCAGATCAGATGAAAAAACATGCGCTCCTCAGCACCCTTGGACTGTCCTTGATGATCAGCACCCTGACCGCACAGGCCGCCGCACTCTCCAGCGAACACAGTGCGTTCGGCCAACTGCCCGACGGCTCTGCCGTCGAAAAATACACCCTGCGCAACAGTCACGGCGTGCAGGCCAGCATCATCACCTACGGCGCGACGCTGCAATCGCTGCTGGTACCTGACAAGGCCGGAAAGGTCGAAGACATCGTCCTGGGTTTCGACGATGTTCAGGGCTATCAGAACAACGGTACGGTTTATTTCGGCGCGACCATCGGCCGCTTCGGCAACCGCCTGGCAGGCGGCAAATTCAGTCTGGATGGCAAAACCTATCAGGTCCCGCTCAACGACAAGACCAACGCGCTGCACGGCGGCACGCAGGGTTTTGACAAGCGCTTGTGGAAGGCAGAAGAAACCAGGACCGGTGATTCGGTTGGCGTGAAGCTGACCTACCTGTCGCCGGACGGCGAGATGGGTTTTCCAGGAGCCCTGCTGACTGAAGTGACCTACAGCCTGAATGAAAAAAACGAGCTGAAGATCGACTACCGCGCTACCACCGACAAACCGACGGTGCTGAACCTGACCAACCATAGTTATTTCAATCTGGCCGGCGCTGGCAGTGGTGATGTGCTCAAACAGGTCGCCACTCTTCACGCCTCGCACTACACCCCGGTCAACGACAAGCTGATCCCGACCGGAGAACTGCCTGCTGTCGCCGGCACGCCCATGGACTTCCTCAAGCCCACCGCGTTCGGCAAACACATCAAGGATGATCATCAACAGTTGAAATACGCCGAACCCAAGCAAGGCGGGTTTGATTTCAACTGGGTGCTCGACACCAAGGGTGACGTGAAAAAACTGGCCGCCGAGGTCAGCGACCCGCAATCAGGCCGCCGACTGCAGCTGTTCACCACAGAGCCCGGCGTGCAGCTGTACACCGGTAACTTCCTGGATGGCAGCATTCACGGCAAGGCTGGCAAGGTCTACCCGCACTGGGGCGCCTTTACTCTGGAAACGCAGCATTACCCCGATGCGCCCAACCAGCCGAAATTCCCCAGCACCCGACTGGATCCTGGCAAGGCGTACACCCAGACCACTGTGTTCAAATTCCTCAACGACTGAAGCGTTGAGCTGCCCGGCGCCTGCAATCAGGGCGCCGGGCAGTTCAGGCTCACTGATTGCGCTTCATTGCCGCAGTCAGGGTATCGACGTTGTAACGGAACATCTTCGCGTAGGTTGACGCCGGGCCGTCGGCTGGCGACAGGGATTCCACGTACAGTTCACCCCCTGGTTGAGCGCCACTGGCTTCGGCTATCTGCTTGACCAGACGCGGGTCACTGGAGTTTTCGAAGAAGTAGGCACTGACATGTTCGGTCTTGATCTGACGGATCAGTTTCGAAACATCGGCGGCCGACGCCTCAGATTCGGTAGACAAGCCCAGCGGCGACAGGAAGTTCACCCCGTAGGCATCGCCGAAGTAGCCGAACGCGTCATGAGAGGTGAGGATCTTGCGTCTGGCAGCCGGAATCGAACGGATCTGATCACGTGCATAGCTATCCAGCTGCTGCAACTCGACGATGTAGCGATCACCATTGGCCTGATACACGCTGGCCCCTTCCGGATCGGCTTTCTTCAGCGCTGCGATGATGTTGCGTACATAAATCACGCCATTGGCCGCGCTGTTCCAGGCATGCGGGTCGACAATGCGCTTGCCGTCCTCATCCATGCTGCGGGTCTTGATGCCCTCGGACAGTACCACCGGCTGCCCCTTGTAACCTGAAGCCTTGATGAGACGATCCATCCAGCCCTCAAGATGCAGGCCGCTGACAAATACAAGATCGGCATTTTTCAGCGCCTGGGCGTCACTCGGTGTGGGCTCGTAAACGTGTGGATCGCCGTTCGGACCGATCAGCGATTTGACGTGCACACGGTCACCGCCGACCGTACTGACCATGTCGGCAATGACTGTGAACGAGGCAACGGCCTCCAGCGGTTTGGCCTGGGCCAGGCTGGCGAATGCCGACAGCGCCAGTGCAGCCAGGGAACTCAACATCATCAATCGTTTCATGACGTACCTTTTTCAGTGAGCCAGGTGAGGTTTGGGGAACAGCCGACGCACGATGCCCGTGCGTCCGAACAACAGGGAGATGCCGTAGAACGCACTGGCCGTCAGCACGATGGCCGGCCCCGAGGCGACGCCAAGGTGGTAGGAAACGATCAGCCCGATCAGCCCGGACAAGGTCGCCAGCAGCGTCGAAATCACCATCAGGCCACTCAGCGAGTGGGTCCAGAAACGTGCCGCGGTTGCCGGCAGCATCATCATGCCCACGGCCATCAAGGTGCCCAGCGCCTGAAAGCCTGCGACCAGGTTGAGCACCACCAGCAGCAGAAACAGAACGTGGTACAGCGAGCCGCGCCCGCCGACCGCACGCAGAAAGCCCGGATCGAAGCACTCCAGTACCAGTGGGCGATAGATGATTGCCAGCAGAATCAGGGTGAAGGAGGCAATGCTGCCGACCATGTAAATAGCGGTGTCATCGATGGCCAGAATGGTGCCGAACAGCACATGCAGCAGATCAACGCTGGAACCGTGCAGCGAGACAATCAGCACCCCGGCGGCCAGCGAGGTCAGATAGAAGCTGGCAAAGCTGGCGTCTTCGCGTAGCGAGGTCAGTCGACTCACCAGACCGGACAGCAAAGCCACTGCCAGCCCGGCGATCAGGCCGCCGAAGCCCATTGCCGGCAACGACAGCCCGGCGACCATAAAGCCCACCGCTGCGCCCGGCAGCACAGCATGGCTCATCGCATCGCCCACCAGGCTCATGCGCCGCAACATCAACAGCACGCCGACCGGCCCCGAGCCGATGCCCAGTGCCAGACACGCCACCAGTGCACGGCGCATGAAACCGAATTCGATAAAAGGCTCGACCACCAGGCTATAAAGCATCATGCGTCGTCGTCCTCGGCATCACACAGCAAGGCATCCGGGCTCCAGTACTCGGCCATGTTGCGCGCCTTGCGCAGGTTGGCAACGCTGAGCACCTGGGCTGTCTCGCCCCAGGCGATGGCTTCGCGAGCCATCAGCAAGGTTTGCGGAAAGTGCTGACGAACCTGTTCGATATCGTGCAGTACGGCAATCACCGTACGCCCCTGACCGTGCCAGGCGCGAACCAGCTGTAATAGATCACGCGTGGTGCGCGCGTCGATGGCGGTGAACGGTTCATCCAGGAGGATCACCGAGGCGTCCTGCAACAACAGTCGGGCGAACAGCACCCGCTGAAACTGACCCGACGACAGCGAGCCCACGCTACGCCCTTCAAACCCCTCGAGGCCGACGGTCATCAGCGCCTCGCCGGTCAGACGCGCATGATTGCGAGTCAGACTGCGAAACGGGCCGATGCTGTGCCAGGCGCCCATCGACACCGTATCGGCGACGCTCAACGGAAAGCTGCGATCGATTTCCGCAGCCTGCGGCAGATAGCCAATCGTGCGGGTTGCCAGACGCCCCCGATCGACGCGTCCCTGAGCAGGCTTCATGGTGCCGGCGATGGCTTTGATCAGCGTCGATTTACCCGCGCCGTTGGGCCCGACAATAGCCGTCAGACTACCGGCTTCGAAGCGCCCGCTGATGTGGTGCACTGCAGGGCGGCGCTCGTACGCCACCGTGAGGTTTTCCAGAGCGATGGCCGCACTCATGGAACTGCCACCGACCAGCCAATCGCCAGCCAGAGCAATATCAGTATCGCCAGGGAAAACAGGACCCGCTTCCAGGCCGACTGGGCCATCACGGAGCCTGCTATCGAAGCGCTTGCTGTCGAAGCGTCAGAAGAATTTTTCAAGTAAAAGTAACCTGCAACTATTTGTTACAGTATTACATACCAAACACGTATGTGTTATTAAATAACATTCATGCTGGCACCTTGCTTTCCACTCATGCAGATCAAAGCCTGCGTGAATCCGATCCGGAATCGCCTCGCAGAACTCCGCCGTGCGGTACTTGTGACACTGCGCTCGCCCCTATACTGTATATACAAACAGTCAAGGGGCACTTCATGCAGCTTATCGACAAGCTCAGCATTCTGGCAGACGCCGCCAAGTACGATGCGTCGTGCGCCAGCAGTGGAGCACCCAAGCGCAGCTCGCAGGACAAGTCCGGGCTCGGCTCTACCAATGGCATGGGCATCTGCCACAGCTACACGCCAGATGGGCGTTGCGTGTCGCTGCTGAAAATCCTGCTGACCAACTTCTGTCTTTACGACTGCCAGTACTGCGTCAACCGCCGCTCCAGCGATGTGCCACGTGCGCGCTTCAGTCCCGAAGAAGTGGTCACCCTGACGCTGGACTTCTATCGCCGCAATTGCGTGAGCGGGCTGTTTTTGAGTTCCGGGATCATTCGCTCTGCGGACTACACCATGGAGCAACTGGTCGAAGTTGCCCGGCTGTTGCGCGAGGTACATGAGTTTCGCGGCTACATCCACCTCAAAACCATCCCTGACGCCGATCCGGCGCTGATCGAAAAGGCCGGCCGCTATGCCGACCGCCTCAGCGTCAACATCGAACTGCCGACCGACCTGAGCCTGCAGACCCTCGCCCCGGAAAAAGACGTCGCCTCGATCAAGCAAGCCATGCAGACGATCTACACCGGCGAGCAGACGGTGCGCAACGAGCCTCGCTCGCCGCGCTTTGCGCCTGCCGGGCAGAGCACGCAGATGATTGTCGGTGCCGATGCCACCGACGACAGCACCATCCTGCACAGCGCGCAGTCGTTGTACAGCAACTTCAAGCTGCGCCGGGTCTACTACTCTGCGTTCAGCCCGATACCCAACAGCCCCAACAGCGTTCCCCTGGCGGCACCGCCGCTGATGCGCGAGCATCGCCTGTATCAGGCTGATTTTCTGCTGCGCGGATATGGCTTCACTGCCGGTGAGCTGCTCGACGGTCCCGGTGATCTGGCGCTGGACATTGACCCCAAGCTGGCCTGGGCTCTGGGCAACCGGCAGGTTTTCCCGTTGGACCTGAACCAGGCCGACCCGGCACTGATCGCCAGGGTGCCGGGTATTGGCATTCGCACTACGCAGCGGCTGGTCGAGCTGCGCAGACAGCGTCGCATCCGCTATGAAGACCTCACCCGCATGCGCTGCATACTGGCCAAGGCCAAGCCGTTCATCATTACCAGTGATTACCATCCGCCGCATGCGGAAACCACCAGCGAGTTCCTGCATCACCAGTTGCGCGACCGGCCTCAGCCTCAGCAAATGGGGCTGTGGGGATGATCTGCCTCGACTGCGACGACCTGTTCGATACCTGGCGGCAACAGGCTCGCTGGCTGTTGAGCCATGAAATCGATCCCAGCCAGGTCAGCTGGAAGTCGCCGGATGCCGCCGACCTGTTCGGCAGCGAAGAAGAGTATCCCAGGGAGGCCGGGCCTTTTCAGGCAAGGGTTCCTCTGGAGCTGGTGCAGTTGCTGGAAAGCGCGTCGCGTTACCGGGGCGATCAGCGCTGGAGCCTGCTGTACGAAGTGCTGTGGCGCGTGACTCACGGCGACCGCACAGCGATGATGGCCGGCGACAAGCTCGGCAGTGAATTGCATCGTCGCCTGAAATCGGTAAGGCGCGAGGCCCATCATCTGCATGCGTTCCTGCGATTTGTCGCGCTGCCGTCCGTGGCTGACGACGAAGCCCTGATGCGCCCGCAGTACGTGGCCTGGCACGAACCGGCCCACGATATTCTGCTCAGTGCCAGCGAGCATTTCATCGGCCGCATGGGTCAGCACCGCTGGATGATCGCCACGCCTCAGGACGGCGTGTATTACGACGGCCAGCAATTGATTCATGAACGACGCTGCCCGCCTGCCTGGCAGACCATGGCCCGGCAGGTGGAAGACCCGCATGGTGAACTGTGGCTGACCTACTACAGCCACATCTTCAACCCTGCGCGCCTGAACCCCAAGGTCATGGAAGGCCACTTCCCTTCGCGCTTCTGGAAAAACCTGCCGGAAGGCCCGCTGATTCCGGCCCTCATCACCCAGGCTCGCACCGGCAAGCAGCGTGACGGCCAGGCCAGCGACATCGCCGCCAGACGCGGCAAGAAAATTGCGCTGAAGGATTGAGAGCGAGAGGCAAAGGCATCCTCAGGATCGGACGCAGAGCGTCCGCAAAGCCATGCCCACGCGGAGCACTCGGCGTAGCGTTCCGCTGCCGGGCCTTCTTCCAGAAACCAGCGATTGAACCAACCTCTGCGTCGGCGGCTCACAGCTGTGGCAGCCGCGACGTGGCCTGCGCGCCAGATGATAAGGTGACCAGTCGCAAGAGCCACCCGAGGTTCAAACATGCTCGACAGCCCAACTCGACATCTGCTCGACACGCTATGCCAGGCGATGGCCGACAAACCGTTTCTGGTGGTAACCGGCGCAGGCATCAGCACCGCATCCGGCATACCGGACTACCGCGACAAGGACGGCGTGCGGCGCGGCAAGCAGCCGATGATGTATCAGGAATTTCTCGGCAACCCCGCAGCGCGCCAGCGCTACTGGGCACGCGCGATGCTCGGCTGGCCGCGGATCCGCGCGGCACAGGCCAATGCCGCGCATCGAGGTCTGGCTGCTCTGCAGGCTGAAAACGCTATCACAGGACTGATCACCCAGAATGTCGATGCACTGCACACGCAGGCCGGAAGCCGGGACGTCATCGAACTGCACGGCAGCCTGCACCGGGTGCTGTGCCTGGATTGCCAGCAGCGCAGCGACCGGGCAACCATTCAAGAGCAGATGCTGGAGCAAAACCCTTATCTGATCGGCGTCCACGCGACACAGGCGCCGGACGGCGACACCCTGCTCGACCCGGCTTTCGAGTCCAGCTTCAAGGTGCCTCTCTGCCCGCACTGTGAAGGCGACAGGCTAAAGCCGGACGTCGTGTTCTTCGGTGAAAACGTCGCCGCGCAGACCGCTGCCAAAGCAATGCAGAGTGTCGAAGAGGCTGAAGGTCTGCTGGTGGTCGGCACGTCACTGATGGCCTGGTCGGCATTCCGCCTGTGCAAGGCGATGGCCGAACAGGGCAAGCCGGTCATCGCCATCAACCATGGCAAGACCCGGGCCGACGAATTGCTTGAAATGAAAATCCAGGCGTCCTGCGAGCAGGTATTACCGTGGCTCGCCGAGCAGCTGGTTTCGCGTTAAAACAGCCCCAACTGCCCACCGATCAGGGTGCTGAAATCGTCGTTAACGAACGGCAGGATGGCATCTGCCAGCGGTTGCAACTGACGAGTCACGTAGTGATCGTAGTCGATCGGGGCGTGGCGAATTTCCAGCGGCTCCGGCCCGGCGGTGGTCATTACGTAGCTGATCCAGCCGCCACTTTGATACTGACGCGGTCGCCCCTGCTGGTCGTTGTATTCGTCGGCCAGCCGCGCGGCGCGTACATGGGGCGGCACATTACGCTGGTAGTCATCGAGCTTGCGACGCAGGCGCTTGCGGTAGATCAACAGGTCATCCAGCTCGCCTGACAGGGTGCGCTGCACATAGTCACGCACGTAATCCTGATACGGCTGACGCTTGAAGATCCGCAGGTACAGTTCCTGCTGAAACTGCTGAGCCAGTGGCGACCAGTCGGTGCGTACGGTTTCGAGGCCCTTGTAGACCATCTCTTCGGACCCGTCAGCGCGGGTCACCAGACCGGCATAGCGCTTCTTGCTGCCCTCCTCCGCACCGCGCACGGTGGGCATCAGGAAGCGCCGAAAATGCGTTTCGTATTGCAGCTCAAGGGCGCTGTGCAAACCGTACTCGGCGTGCAAGTGCTCGCGCCACCACTGGTTGACCTGCTGCACCAGCGCCTTGCCGATGCTTGCCGCCTCTTCCTGTCCGTGAGGGCGGCCCAGCCAGACAAAGGTCGAGTCGGTATCGCCATAGATCACGGTGTAGCCCTGCGCCTGAATGAGGTCGCGGGTCTTGAGCATGATTTCATGCCCGCGCAGGGTGATCGATGAAGCCAGGCGCGGATCGAAAAAGCGGCAGCCGCTCGAACCCAACACACCGTAGAAGGCATTCATGATGATTTTCAGCGCCTGGGACAAGGGCGCGTTCTGCTCGCGCTTGGCGGCTTCCCGCCCCTGCCACACTCGCTCGACGATGGCTGGCAGGCTGTGACGTGTGCGTGAAAAGCGCGCACCGCGAAAGCCTGGCACCGACTCGCTGTCCGCCGGATGCCGCAGGCCTTCGATCAAGCCCACCGGATCAATCAGAAAGGTACGAATGATCGACGGGTAAAGGCTTTTGTAGTCCAGCACCAGCACCGACTCGTACAGCCCTGGCTGGGAATCCATGACAAAACCGCCAGGGCTGGCCTCCGGCAGGCGCTCGCCCAAGTTGGGCGCAACGAAACCCTGACGATGCATCAGCGGGATATACAAATGGCAGAAAGCGGCAACCGAACCGCCGCTGCGGTCGGCAGGCAGACCGGTGACCGTGGCGCGCTCAAGCAGAAAGGTCAGCAGTTGCGTCTTGGCAAAGATGCGCGTGACCAGTTCGCAGTCCTTGATGTTGTAACGCGCCAGCGCCGGCTTGTCCTCGGCGAACATGCGGTTGATTTCGTCCATGCGCTGATAAGGCGTGTCGATGGCCTTGCCTTCGCCCAGCAGGGTCTGCGCGACGTATTCAAGGCTGAATGACGGAAAACTCCAGGTCGCCGAGCGCAATGCCTCGATGCCGTCGATAATCAGCCGCCCGCTCACCTCGGCAAAAAAATGGTTGTTGCGACTGCCATGCTCACGCCAGCCCATCGCTTCACCGCCACGTCCGAGCCTTAACGGCACTTGCAGGCGCTGGGCATGCTCATGCAGCACGCGCAAATCGAACTGGATGACGTTCCAGCCGATAATCGCGTCAGGGTCGTGCAGCGCCAGCCAGTCGTTGAGACGTTCCAGCAACTGCGCGCGGGTATCGCAATAGGCGAGCTGAAAATCCAGCGGCTCGTCGCCACCATTGGCCGGCCCCAGCATGTAGACCTGGCGTTGCCCACAGCCCTCCAGTGCAATCGAATACAGCTCGCCGCGTGCCGTGGTTTCGATATCCAGTGATACCAGTTTCAGGTTGGGACGGTAATCGGGCGATGGCCTGATCTGCGCGTCACAAAGCACGCCATCGGCATCCAGCGTGCCGCCAAACTGCACAGGCGCAGTGATAAAGCGCTCCATCAGGTAGCGCTCGGGCGGGCGAATGTCCGCTTCGTAGACGTCCACGTTGCCTCTGCGCAGCAGCTTTTCGATGTTCATCAACTGGCGGTGCTGCTGACAATACACACCCAGCACCGGGCGATGACGGAAATCACAGAGTTCCAGCGGGCGCAGCTCTACGCCACGTTCGGTGCGCAATAACGATCGGGCGCGCTCACCCTGCTCGGCAGGAATAAAGGCGACAGAAGGCTGGCAAGGCAGACGGATATGGCGCGGCCCCTGATCGGTGGCCAACCAGAAGTCGACCTCGGTCCCGGCGGGCGTGTCTTGCCAGTGCCGACTCAGGATAAAGCCCTGCTGTACATCCAACGCTGTTACCTCGACCGCCCGGTGAAACAATTGATTCTACTTGGCTATGAAGCTAAAGGCGCGTCTGGCAGGCGAATTAGCGGCACATTGAGGGCGTGGATAATTGATTCCTCCTATTCCCGTGATCTTTATTTACTGCTTGCTCGATGCTGCGCGCTGGATGATTCTGTAGTGGTTCCGGCAATGCACTACAGCCAGCCAGGTCCCGATCGCGGAGAGCCCCATGAAAACTGTCGCCCAGCTACTGAAATTGAAAGACCTGCAGAACCAGCAAGTGCATACCATTGGCCCGGATCAGATGGTGCTCGACGCACTCAGGTTAATGGCTGAAAAGAACATCGGTGCGCTGCCGGTGGTCGAGGGCAACGAAGTGGTGGGCGTCATCAGTGAGCGCGACTACGCGCGCAAGGTGGTCCTCAAGGGGCGCTCGTCGGTGGGTACACCAGTGAGGGACATCATGAGCAGCAAAGTGATTACTGTCGACTCGCAGCGCAGCGTCGAGGCGTGCATGAGCATCATGACCGACAGCCATCTGCGCCACCTGCCAGTCGTTGAAGGCGGGCAGTTGCTGGGCCTGCTGTCCATCGGTGACCTGGTGAAGGAAGCCATTGCAGAACAGGCGAGTCTTATCAAGCAGCTCGAGCAGTACATTCGCGGCGAATGACCTGAGCAGCGCGTCAGGCGCAGCGCGCGATTGCCGCGCGCTACGCCGTTCACTCAGTCGTCCAGCGTCTTGCCGGGCGCCCCGCCCTTGACCGGTTTGCCCGGTTTTTCGACAGGCGCGGGCTTGGCTGGCGGCTCTGGAGCAGGCGCCACGGCTTCCTGCTCGCGCATCGGCATCTGGTCGATGGTGGCAAAGATCTCTTTGAGGTCTATGGATTCTGACTTCCCGATAGTTTTATCGATCTTTTTCTCGCCGTCCTTGCCCACCAGAATGACCTTGGTACCGACGCCTGCGCCCAGCTTCAATTCACGAATCAAGGCCATGGTCGACTGCGGGTCCATGCTTTTGCCGTCACGTTCGCCGATAGTATTCACCACCGTGAACAGCACCATATTGCGCTCCGTGAAATCTTTATGATTGGCAGGTTCCTTCAGCGCGTCCTTGAGGTGACCCAGCGCCGGATCAGCCTGGCTGGGTGCGATGATGATCAAGGGACGCGACTTGCCGCGCTCCTGTGCCAAAGGGCCGTCGCTGTCGGCAGCAAGCGCTGTACCGGCAGCGACAAGCAGGGTGGCGAGGGTCAGGGACCGGATTAACATGGTGGGCTCCTTTCAAATCCATTGGGTAGCCATCGCGTACAGACCGACACGATGCTGGTCTGTTCTACCGCATATGGGTCATCCTGGTACAGCCCGATGTAATCCTTTTCCTTAATCCGTTGCGTCAGGCAGAGCGTGCAAACGACCGATCACAGGCGCGGTCCAGGCTTGCCGTCAGGCGTTGGACGATCTGCGCCACTTCAGCGGCGTCCAGCACCAAGGGCGGCAACAGGCGAACGATTTTGCCCCGAGTGACATTGATCAGCAGGCCATGTTCCTCGGCTGCGATGCGTGTCAGTTCAGGTATGGCCTGGCGCAATTCGATACCGATCATCAAACCCTGGCCACGAACGTCCAGCACGTTCGAGTGAGCTCCTAGCGCATTGCGCAGCCCGTCCAGCAACTGCCGGCCTTGCAGTGCGGCGTTTTCCACCAGCGCCTGTTGTTCGATGATATCGATCACCGTGCAGCCGACCCGGCAGGCCAGCGGATTGCCGCCGAAGGTACTGCCGTGGCTGCCGGGCGTGAACAGTTGCGCCGCCCTGCCCCGCGCCAGGCAGGCACCGATCGGTATGCCGTTGCCGAGCCCCTTGGCCAGGGTCATGACGTCTGGAACGATGCCCTCATGCTGAAAGGCAAACCACTTGCCGGTACGGCCCATGCCGGTCTGGATTTCGTCGAGCATCAACAGCCAGTCACGCCGCGTGCACCGCTCCCTCAAGGCCTTGAGATACCCGGCCGGGGCCATCTGCGCGCCGCCCTCGCCCTGGATCGGCTCGACCAGCACGGCGCAGATCCGGTGCCCATAGGTCGCGCAAATCTTGTCGAACGCCGCCAGATCGCCAAATGGCACCTTGATGTAATCGCCCGGCAAGGTGCTGAAACCCAGACGCACAGCCGGCCCGTCACTGGCCGACAATGTGCCCAGAGTGCGGCCGTGAAAGGCGTTTTCCATGACCACGACCAGAGGCCGTTCGATGTACTTGTGCCAGCCATGCAGGCGCGCCAGCTTGAGCGCAGTCTCGTTGGCCTCGGCACCCGAATTGTTGAAAAACACTGCGTCCAGCCCCGACAGGGCCGTCAGTTTCTGCGCCAGGCGCTGCTGCCAGTCGACGGTGTACAGATTGGACGTGTGCAACAGCAGCCCCGCCTGATCACGAATCGCCTCGACCAGCAGCGGATGCGAGTGCCCCACATTGGTCACTGCCACGCCCGCCACGGCGTCGAGGTATTCGCGCCCACTCCGGTCCCACAGACGTGTGCCCAGACCATGGGTGAAACTCAGGGCCAGAGGTTGGTAAGTGCTCATCAGGCAGGTGGCGGTCATGAGGTGAAGCTCCTTGGGTATGTTTCGGTTTTTGCAGTATCGTTAACCACCTCAAATGGATAAACAGCGAAATACTTCAATCATTTTAAAGCTGAGATTGATAATGGATTTGTTTCTGGCAATGCGGGTGTACGTGAAAGTGGTCGAGGCAGGCAGCCTGACGGCGGCTGCGCAAGCGTGTTCGATTTCCACCACCATGGTGGGCAATCACCTGCGCGCACTGGAGGAGCGCCTGGGCGTCAGCCTGTTGCAGCGCACCACACGTCGCCAGCGTCTGACAGAATTCGGTACCGCGTATTACGAGCGTTGTCTGGAAGTACTGGGGTTGGTGGCCCAGTCCGAGCAACTGGCCGAGCAGGCCCAGGGGGATCCCACGGGTACACTGCGCATCACCGCGCCGCTGACATTCGGCTCGGAGGTGCTGGCACCTGCGCTCGTCGAATTCTCGCGGCGCTTTCCCGAGGTCAAGCTCGATCTGGTGCTGACCAATCAGCGTCTGGACATGATCGACAATGGATTTGACGTCGCCATTCGCCTGGGCAACATTCCGGAATCTTCGCCACTGATCGCGCGCGCCTTGCAGGACTACACCTTGACCATCTGCGCCGCGCCGGACTATCTGGCCCGCAACGGCACGCCGATCCATCCAGCGGAACTTCGCGGGCATAACTGCCTGGCGTTCGCCTATCCGGCGGGAGACGAATGGCGCACGGCCGGTACGCAGTGGCGTATGACCGGCGCCGAAGGCGAAGTGCTGGTGGACGTGAGCGGTTCGATGGTTGCCAACACTTCCGCCGCTCTTTATCAGGCGGCTCGGGCAGGCCTGGGGGTAGTGATGCTTCCGGATGCGCTGGTGCAGCGAGACCTGCAGGAGGGCCGGCTGATTGCACTGTTCCCCGACTACCATTTGCCCAGACGACCGACGACCCTGCTGTATGTGCAGGACCGTTATCGATTGCCCAAGCTGAGAAGTTTTGTGGAGTATGCGACGGGGCTCTGGGGACGGTAAGAAGTTACCGCCGGAGGGTCACCGGGTCGACTCCGGCGCGCAGCCTTTATGGTGCGCGCCGGGGTTTACCGGGAATGAACGTCAGACCCGGAATCGACTGACCAGGCTTTGCAGATGCACTCCCAGACGAGCGAGCTCTACGCTCGATGCAGCGGTCTCTTCACTCGCAGAAGCCGTCTGCTCGGAGATGTCTCGCACATTCAGAACACTGCGATTGATCTCTTCGGCAACGGCGCTCTGCTCTTCGGCGGCTGCGGCGATCTGATGGTTCATCGTCTCGATCGTCGAGATCGCCTGAGTCATGTTATTGATGGAAACACCCGCGTTGCGCGTCAGCTCGACACTGTTTGCAGTCAGCGCCTGGCTGTTGTCGAGGATGGTTGCTACCTGCGCCGTGCGGGTATGCAGGCCGCTGATCAATGCCGCGATCTCTTCGGTCGACGTCTGCGTGCGCTGGGCCAGACTTCTCACTTCGTCAGCCACCACCGCGAAACCCCGGCCTGCTTCGCCCGCACGCGCCGCTTCGATGGCAGCGTTGAGGGCCAGCAGATTGGTCTGCTCGGCAACGGCCTTGATGACATCGAGTACGCCACCAATCTTGTTGCTTTCGTTCTTGAGCTCGTCCATCGCGGACTTGGAGTGAGTAACTTCAGTCGCGAGCTTCTCGATCTGCGCTACAGCCTTGGAAACTACGCCGTCGCCTTCGCGAGCTTCTTTCGAGGCGTTGACCGCAGCATGTGACGCCTGCTCTGCGTTGCGTGCGACTTCCTGAACGGTCGCAGACATTTCGTGCATCGCAGTGGCGACCTGATCGGTTTCGTTCTTCTGACTGTTGACGCCGGCGCTGGTCTGCTCGGTGACGGCCGACAACTGCTCGGCGGCACTGGCGATTTGTGTCACGCCATCGCGCAGGCCACCAATCAGCTCCCGCAGGTTGCCGGTCATGCGCATCATACTGCCCTGCAACTGACCCAATTCATCCTTGCGGGTGACCAGTTGGTTGTTCGTCAGATCACCGTCAGCAACACGTTCGGCCAGTTTCAGTGTTTCACGCAGCGGGCCTACGATAAGGTTGGTAATAACCCATGCTGCCAGGGCGCTCATGATCAACGCTGCAATCAGCCAGACAGAGAGCAGCATCTTGGCCTGGCTCACATCTTCCACTCTCAGGTTGACCTGATTCTCGGACAGTTTGTCAGCGCATTCAAACAGGATGCCGATGTCTTTAGTGATACCTGCCTGAGCCTGCTCAATCCTGGCCTGCGCCGCGGTGAACTGATTCAAGGTGTTCTGGTAGCTCAGCATAGAGTCCACAAGGTGCTTGATGGTCGCCGACTGACCCTCGAAACCTTGCAGATTTCTGACAAACTCGATAACCGTGTTCATCGATGTTTCCGCTGGAGCACGGTTTTCCGATTTCAGCGAATAGGTGTAGCCACGCAAGTCGAAGCGCATTTTCTGGAACAGCGTCATCGCCTGCACGATGGCATCGCGCTGCGCGGGAGTACCATCATCGGATCGGGCAATAGCGTTCAGTTTTTGCAAATCGTCAGCGCCTGCATCGGCGTACTGGCCAAATACCGAACGGGTCGCCTCACGGGCAGCGGTTGCCTGCATGAGGTTGTCGTAGTGGATGCGGTAATCCTTCAAGGCATCTGCGGCAGTATTGACCAGCGGTGTATTCAACGGCGAGTCGAACACCTGCTGCGCGTACTTCACATGATTTTCGAGACTTTCGAGTGCTTTCAGCCAGTTGCTGGCGCGCTCGGCGTCATAATTGACCGAATAGGCCAATCGGGCTATGCGGACATCTCGCGTGAGCGCCCCCAGCTTGCCGATATCGGAAATCCGCTCGCTTCGTTCACTCAGTGAAGTAATGCCTGTCCAGCCTGTCAGCGCAATCAGCACCGTCAGTACGATGACCAAAGCAAACCCGAGCACGAGCTTGGACCTTACCGAAATATTGCTCAGAGTATTTATCACAGGGAGTCGCTCTTTTGTTGGTCATCAGTGGAATGCAAGAGGCCTGTCCTTGCCATCTATCTATACAATTCACAAATGTCGGCAGCGCGGATTAAAACTTTAAAACTGGCGTCAATATTTCGCTTGAAAATAAATCCCTTGGGGCGTGGTTCACCCCGATGGCATTTCCATCCGAGTCAGTTAGCATGGGCCTTTACGCACATTTGGGTATTCTGGAGAAGTGCATGAGTCTGGAATTGATCGCCTCAAAAAGCAGCTTATTGACCATCGAGGAGCGCTCTGCAATTGCCGAGATCGAGGCCACGACCAATGTACTGCGACTTGTTACCCGCCTGACAGGCATGCGCTTCGCCGGTATTGCCAAGTTTACCGATGCCGACTGGATCGCCTGCTCTGTCTATGACCCGACAGACCTGGGTATCGACGACGGCGACGTGTTCAAACTCGAAACCACGCTCTGCAACGAGTTTTGCGTCAACCCCGAAGCGCTGTTCGTGCCACAGATAAGCACGAACGGCCGGTACGCGAACCTGCCGGTGGTGAAACGCTACGCCATCGAGAGCTATGCCGGAGTGCCAATCTACCTTCCCGACGGACAACTGTATGGCGCGTTGTGCGCGCTGGACTCCAGCCCGACGCTGTTTGACGACCCCGATCTGTCGGAAACCCTGACCCTGTTCGCCCGCTTGATCGGGTGCATTTTCTTCGCCAACATCAACGAAGGCAGTTGACCCGGGCCTGCGCACTGAAGCAGCACTGTCGACTCACGGGCTGACAGGCTGCTCTGCCAGCGCATACAGGGGCACGGACTCTAACAAGGCGCTGCTGAACTGGCCTTCGTCGAGTTGCAGGCGATATCGGGGCGGCACAGGTGTGACCGGGTGATCGCCGTCCAGCAAGGCTTCAGCAGGCAGATCAATCCCGAAATGAGGAAACGGCTCCTGAGCCACCCAACCACCTGCGGCCAGGACCAACAACAGAAAAATACCCGCAATGGGTTCTTTAGGTCTGCACATTCTCGTTTCTCCAATTCCGGCAAAACGATGTGGCTCACAATGAGCTACTCAGTATAAAAGCCAGGGCGGCGCCCTGCTCTCGCGGTCGGCGCATCAGGCGAAGGGCTCTTCGCCCTGCAACTTGGTACGGTGCATCATTCGCCCGCACTCAGGGTCATAGGCTTCCGCCCGATGCATGGTGCCGGTGTTGTCCCATATCACCAGGTCACCGACCTGCCATACATGGCTGTAACTGAACGCCTCGGACGTGGCCCATTCGCGAAGGCCGACCAGAATCCGCGCACTTTGCGCCAGGCCGACGCCAACGACCTGCTGCGCAGTGCAGCCCAGAATCAGCGACTTGCGCCCGGATCGGTGCTTCCAGACCAGCGGCAACTCCTTCTCGCCGATAGCCTGCATGGCCTCGAGCATCGCAAGGCCAGGCTCTGGATTGTAATAGAGTAACGATGCCCATGGCGCGTGAATTACTCGTAAGCTTTCGTAACGATGTTTATCAGCGCTGGATAACCCCTCGTACGCCGCGTAAGTGTTACAGAACCCCGTGTTGCCTCCCCACGTGGCGGGCACCTTGCAAGACAGCAACGATGCCAGAATGGGTGAATCACTGCTCGTACCGTCGATGTGCCAGTAGAGCGAGCCCTTTAGAAACTCCGCGCCTGCCGGGTTCTCTTTCACATCCAGGCTGATCCTGGTGATGTTCTGCCCATCGCCGGGTTCAGGACAGAACGTACCCAGCGTGCGGGTAAAGGCAATTTGCTCTGCATCGGAGAAATGAATCTGCGGGAACACCAACACCCCTCGCTGCTCCAGCAGCTCCCGGATCTCCCCAGCGAATCGACCCGACAGCAGTTCCTGCTTGCCGTTGAAAATACGCGCGCCGATACCTGGCTTGATGGGCTCCTGTGACAGCTGAACGAGCGAAGTGGCTAACATGGTGCGACCCTCTTCATAAGTGAACACAACGGTACACTTATGAAGAAGTGGAAGCAATAGCCTGTTTTGGCGCGGGACGTTTTAAAGGGGATGCAGGTAATTGCCCAAGTGATCGTGCAGGAAGAAAGCGAGCAATACTCCGATAAGCATTGCCAGCAAATCCAGCGCTCTGGCCTTGCCCCATATCGGCGTGCGCTCCCGGAGTCGAAAATACCAGGGACCTGTACAGAGAATAAGACCCTGGCCAAGGAACCAGACAAGGGCAATGAAAAGCCCAGTGCTGAGAAGGCTATCGTTTCTGACAATCAGAGAACCTGTCGACTGACTCAAGGCAGCAAAATAAAGGCCGACCACCCCGATGACCGACATCGTCAGCCCAATGGGCCAGGCTGGAAAACCGCGACGCTGTACGTGCTTTTCAAGGTTCGACCGATCCCCCTCCAACAGCTCGATGGTTCTCGGCCATCCTGCAATACGCGCAAGCGTCAGTACGTCATGGCCGTTGCTGTTGGTCGCCGCAGAATCTGCCCCCATGTACAGAAGCGTAGCGACGAAATTGCAATTACCGGCGAGGGTTTCGCGATGGATCATTTGCCAGCCCGAGTCGTCGTAGTCAGTGGCCAGACCCGGATCACCCCGAAGGCCCTCTTCCACGGCACCCTGTGCGTTCAGTCCCATCGGATGCTCAAGCCGCCCCAGCTCGTTCAAGGCACGTTTATCCGCTGCACTGTCCAGTGCGCGAGAGAAGCAGACCGGTGACTTGCCCTCTGCTGCCGGAACAAGCATAACGGTCCCCGCCTCACCAAAGTCCAACCCCCACGTCTGGTCATGCTCGATGCGCTCGGCCGCAGACATGCCGGACCGCAGGGTATCGATAGTGAAACCGCCGAATACGCGACCGCCAAACACATAGACCCAGTCATTCAAGCGCTCCAGGGAAACCGACACAGGGTCCCCGACATTGATCGAACTCACCCACACAGGCTCATTCATGAGAATGCCCGAGAGGGTCAGGCCGTCGAAATCGATATCCGTGACCCACATGTTCTCAACCGATGGGCTGTCGGGATCGGCTGAGTCAGTCGTGAAGGACACCTTTACCGCAGCCAGGTCCAGCGCTTTCACAATTCGGCGACGCTCCCAGGACATCTCGCGCCAGAAGAATCTGAAGGTGCGCTGCGCACTGGCAACCGCGACACGAAAGTCCTCGCTTTCGCCTTCAACACCGTAAATTTTTTGCTCCGTCATTGGCAGGGTCATTCCTTGTTTGATGAGTGCGAACAGAATGGCGGTGTCGCTGGCACTCATTCAATTCGGTTGTTTTAAATGCATTACTTTTTGAGTCGCGGTGGCGCCGATCTCAATTTTACCCATTGCGGCCAGCATGATCCGCTGCCAAAGTGCTTCTACAGCGTTGAAGACACCTGGGCCAATTACGACAAACTGTCCCCAGTCATAGATGCCCGTTTTGCAGAATGGCAAGCGATGGGCAAACCCGAATATATTGTCTGACCGGTATGACACGGCGACAGCTACGCCGTAAGAACGCTCTTTTAGCCTCACCACCAAACGCAATTCAAGGAACGAATCAACGTGCACGCCCCTGCCCCGCAAATCCTCATCCAGCGCATGGCCGACATTCACCTCGAAGGTGTCACTGCACTTTATAACGAGCCTGCGGTGTGCCGTCAGGTGCTGCAAATGCCTTATCAGTCCATTGAAGTCTGGCGCAAACGCCTGGCTGCCAGTACCGAGCGACACGTGAAGCTGGTCGCGCTCCATGGCAACGAGGTGATTGGCAGCATTGGCCTGGAGCAGTATTCGCGCAGTCGGCAAAGCCATGTCGGCGCTATCGGCATGGGCGTCGCATCGGCCTGGCAGAGCAAAGGCGTCGGCTCGAAGTTGCTGGCAACCGCACTGGACATCGCAGACAACTGGATGAACCTGCACCGGGTGGAGCTTACCGTGTATGTCGACAACGAAGCGGCCCAGGGTCTGTATCGCAAATTCGGTTTCGAAACAGAGGGCCGGCTGCGCAACTACGCGGTGCGCGATGGCCTGTTCGTCGATGCCTTGAGCATGGCGCGGCTCAGATAAACCGTGTCCGTCAACACCGCGACTTGAGCGATGCGTTAAAGCATGCAAGGATCAGCCATGAATCAATTTCCCCAAAGCAACCGACATCACCACCACAGCCCGCTTCAAGGTGCTGCGGTTGCTTGTGCTCATCGATTGGCCAGATATAGATCCACATTCTGACTCATCAGTGAAACCGACCAAGGCGCCCACGGCGCCTTTTTTATTGCCTGAAAAAACTGGAGATCATCCCTCATGACCATGCTACGCGGAACCCGCATCGTGACCGGAACAGAAGCCTCAACCCTGCGTGACACAGAAAACCGTTTCCGGAGCTATCTTCATCGAAGCCGGAGCTGAGGAAGCGATAGTGCCGGCCTTATGGGGCCAGGACACCTTTATCGAAAAAGCCGGCGGCAGCGAAATTATCGGCCAGATGTGGGCCTTCGAGGACAAGGCCGGACGCGCCTGTTGCCTGATACCCGAAGCCACAGCGCTGTTTCAGGAACGCAGCGAAGCGCTGCTTGAGGGGCGACGTGAAGCACTGTTTTTCTACGTGGCACGCTGTTATCGCTACGAGCGGCCACAAGCCGGACGCTATCGCGAATTCACCCAGCTGGGGCTGGAAATCCTCAGCCCTTCACCGCAGCAGGCATTGCTGCGCAGCCAGGCCATCTGCACCGGTTTTCTGGATTCGCTGGGCCTGGACTATGAACTCAATACCGCCGTGAAACGGGGCCTGAGCTACTACCTGGAAGGCAACGGCTTCGAGGTACGGTGTTCACGCCTGGGCGCGCAGCAGCAAGTAGTTGGCGGCGGCGCCTATCGAGAGGGTGCCGGGTTTGGCATCGGGCTGGAGCGGCTGGTATTGGCGCTTGGGTGCGGCCAATAACGCGCATCCTGTAACTGGCCGTAGAAGCGCAACGCGTTACACTGCGCTTCTACCCTGCCCCAGACCCGAGGCCCCCGTATGAAAGTTGGTGTGATTTCCGACACCCACGGACTGCTCCGTCCTGAAGCCATCGCTGCGCTACAGGGCTGCGCACAGATCATCCATGCCGGTGACATCGGCAGCCAGGACATCGTCGAGCAACTGACCGCCATCGCCCCACTACACATTGTGCGCGGCAACAACGACATGGATGCAGACTGGGCAACCCCCATTGCCGATCACTTGCGCTTCGACATCGACGGCTGGCAAGTCCTGCTGGTACACGACATCGCCGACGTTCCAGCGTTATTGGATGACAGCGTGAAACTGGTCGTGACCGGCCATTCACACAAACCCCTCATAGACTGGCGCGGCGACACGCTGTATCTGAACCCTGGCGGCGCCGGACGGCGGCGTTTCAAACTCCCGGTGACGCTGGCAATACTTGAAATGAATTCAGATGGGATGGAGCCGAGTCTGGTGCAGTTGGTTGACTGACAAACAGGGCTAACGCTGAGTATTTCTTCGGCAAGAAAACGGAGTTTCGAGCAATGATTATCGTCCCCACGCTCCGCGTGGGAATGCAGTTCGTGACGCTCCGCGTCACCCTGAACGCAAGACTCATCCCCGTGCCGATAAGCGCTCCAAATACCGATACAACACAGGATCTCTAGAGATCCCGCGACATCAGATAGTGCTCCTTGCCCCACGCCTCAATACGCTCCAACATCCGCCAACCGCGCTTGCCGTAGAACCTGTGCTGATCATGGGTATGCAGATACAACGTGGTGATACCGACAGACCTTGCATGACTGCAAATACCGTCGATCAACTGTCCTGCAACGCCCCTGCCTCGCACTTCCGGTTTTACCAGAACACACGCCAGCCAAGGCCCAAGATCCGGACGCTCGGCCAGATCGTCGCTGGCCAGCGATGCACCGCCCAGCAACTCACCATCCTCCATGGCAATCAGGCACTTCCAATTACCATTTGCCTGTCCTTGAGAAAAGTCCAGTTGCCAGTCAGCGAGTGATTGCGATGCAAACTCGTAATCGAACTGCCGATGGAGCCACAGCGCCATCGTGTCGCTGTGGTGCATGTGGTTGCTGAGCCAATCCAGATTGAGCATGCGAGGTCCTTTCAATTAATCAGCGTTCAAGTCCATTCAATGGCATCACAGCTGCGCAGGCATACGAAAATCGCGCAGCGCACTCATATCAAACGGATTGGGTGCCCGCTGGCTCGACAACAGATAGTTGGCGCGCATCCCGCCCACGTCGGCCTTGAGCAGCAGAACATCGCGCCCTTTCAAAGGCTCGGTCTGCATCAGATCCAGAAGGCGGAACAGCGACCAAGGACCGTTGCTCTTCTCAATCCCCAGTGGCCTTCCAACCATCCCTTCCATCACCAGACTCGTACGCCCTTCTTCAGCATCAGCAGGCCATTTGAACAAGGTCGGCACGATGGGGCCATGTCGATACTCCAGTGACTGCTCGCCCAGCCGGAACTCTGCGCGGCGAACACCTGGATCGAGCGTATAGGGTTCGAGGGTAAACTGCACCTGCGGTTCTTGGGTGCGATGGGCGAAGAAACTTTTGCGGATTCGATGCACACCCGCCATCTGATCCAGATAGGCACGGCTCATGGGCAGGCTGTAGCCGTCAATGCTGCGCAGTTTGTATCTCCCCGGATCGCCATTGACGAAGGGCTTCAGGTAATTATCAAAGAAGCGATCAGCTATCCCCTGCGAGCCGAAAAATTCGCGAAAATCATTAAGCGCCACATCACTGCTGCTGTGTGCATAAAACGGATAGCGCTTGTCGAGAGACTGCTCGTAGAAACTGTAAAGCTCGGCCTTGTAGCGCTGATTGAGGTATTGATGAGACTGATACAGCACGAAGCTCCAGGTATCCTCCGCGAGCGTATGGAACAACCCGCCCAGAGGCTGCGCCAGGCCGGTCGCCGCGTTGCGCAGGTTGCTCAGTGCATCCCGCTGTCCGGACATTCGTCCCTTTGCCATCTCGTAGGCAGCAAGATCGGGCTGACCGGAGCGTCCCAAAGCAGCCATTTGCATCTGCAATTCATTGATCGCGCTCAATGCGGCAATCAGTTCGGGAGTCGGACCATTATCGCCGTCCAGTAAACGGTGTAAGGGATCAAAGCGGCGCTGCAACGATTTCTTTGCCGTCCCGGGCAGACTGACGGTCACCGTCTGCTGAATCTTATCGCCAATCGCAGCCACCTGAGTGAGTGGCGATGGTCGCGATACCGCTTGATCAGCTTCAGCCTTCATCGCGTCGAGACTGTCTGCAAGGACCGGAAAAAGCGTATTTTCACGTACTTCGATCAGTAATTGCAACAACGGCGAATGGGCTGCCGTCAGCCCGGCCATCTGCACCGCAGCCGCACCTGGCCCCTCGAAGGGTTGCAGCGAAACCCGTCCGATTGCCTCGGCCCAATAATCGGCATAATCCCGGAAATACAGCTTTTCCAGTTCGACCATCAGCACCCGCAGCTGTTGTGCATTGAGCTGCGCACCCTCACCCAGAACCCAATTGTCATGCATGAGTTCGGTCACCAGACCCGTGCCACGAGTGACGAAATATTGCTCATAACCGTGGCGGGTGTAGAGTCCGGGGATTCGGTACTCAGTACCCGCCAACAAACCTGCCTGAGGGCCGACATGGTGAGCCAGACTGTAGTCCTGGAGTGTGCGTGCCCTTTCACGCAGCACTCGATAAACAATGCTGGCAAAGGACTCGTTGCGAAGTACCTGTCGGGCCTGTGCCACCAGCGCGTCGTTTACCGGATAGGCGAAGGTTTGTGCAAGCAAACGCTCGAAATGCTGAGCCAGTTCGTTCTGAGCCTGCTCATGACCAACATAACGGACTGACCAGTCGGTCGCTACCCACGTTTTCAGTGCAGAGGGTTCCCGGTGCTCGTCCTTGACCAGCATCAGGTAAGCACGCAAGCTGTCCAGCAACTGCTCGCGATCCCCCAGGCTAGCCATTATGCGCGCCTCGATCATGTGGGCCACGCGTGGCAGCAACTGCCTCTGCAATTCGGCATGATAGGTGTGCATCAGAACGTCGTTGGCAGGTTTGCCCTGATAAAGGCCACTGCGTTCATACAAAACGACCTCATCGCCATCCGGAAATACTCGGGCTGCCAGATAAAGCGTGTTCAAGCTATCAAGGACCGTCAGCAGATCGTCCTCGGCGCCTAGCGATGATCGTTGTTGCGCCCACTGCTCGCCCAGAACCCGCAGCCTTTCCAGCCTGTCGTGATTGGCATTGAAACCGGTCGCCCACAGCACGCCGAACACAGACAGGCACAACAGCGCCGCGCAACACATACCCCGCTGGCGCCACTGAATCTTTCGGCGTGCTGTTTTATCGAGAACCGCAAGATCAGCCTCAGGGAAAATCACATGTCTTAACAGATCATGAATAAATCGCGCCTTTCCGCTATAGCAGGTCGGTGAGCCGGTATCGCTTTCCCCATCGGATGGCTGATCGTTCTGAACAACTTGCGGCGCTCGGGTCAGATAAAATCCACGAAACTGGCTGGCCCGCTGATAGCGATTCCCGGAAAATGCCAGCTCGACAAAGACGCTCAGTCGATATGCGATGCCTCCAAGCTGGTTGGGAAACTCAAGCATCTCTCCTCGGCGTCGGCTGTCCCGCTCCTGATGAATGCGGGTAATAACCTGACTGCCAAGGCGCTGCAGCAAGGCATCGAACGCCTTGCCGAGGACATCGATATTACTGCCTTGCTCGCCCTGCCGAAACGTAGTGCCCAGGACCTGTTCACTTTCTTCCCGGGAGAGTTGATCGAAAAAGGCGTCGAAGCCCGCTATCGAGTCAGCCTTGGTGAGTACCAGATAAACCGGCACATCGACATGCAACTGATGAAATACGTCGTCCAGGCGGGCACGCACGTCTTCGGCGATTTTTTCCAGGCGCTTGTCTTGCTCGTCAAACAAAGTGTCGACCGGCAGTGTCACCAGCACCCCGCTGAGTGGATGCGCGCGGTGGCGGTTTCGCAACAACTCCAATAACGTGCTCCATGCGCTGCCGTCGACCTCGGGCAGGGGCTGTTGGAGATAGCGCCCGGAAGTGTCCAGCAGAACTGCCTGCTCAGTGAAATACCAGCCACAACTGCTGGTGCTGCGCATATCGTGCGTCAGCCTGCGCCCGCGCCTGTCCAAGGGAAAATCGAGCCCGGAAAAATCCAGCAGACTGGTCTTGCCACTACCCTGCGGGCCGATCACCGCATACCACGGCAGCTCATTTCGGTCCCGAGCGCCTAATACCCCATACAGGTCCGAATCCTTGAGCACGCGCAAGGCATGCTTGAACCGGCCCACAAGCTCCAGGCGCTCTTTCTCCACAGCAACAGCCTTACGCAGAAGCTCTTGACCTTCGTGGCTGTCCTGCGCATGCCTTTTTTGCCAGCCGCTGCGCCAGTTGGAAAATACAACCCCGAGGCCCCAGATCAGCAATAACACGCTGATAGTTGCCAGACGCACAACAGGACTCTCCCAGAACCTGTTATCGGCCATCGCCAGCAGGGGACCGAACATCCAGATACAGGCGGCCAGCGTCAGTATCAACAGCAGCGACCAGAACCAGGTGCTGCCCAATAGCGTCATGAGTTTTTTAAACAAGGTTTTCACTGCATCTTTCATTTCAAGACCGCCGCTCGATGACTACCGCATCCGCTGACTGATAAGGCTTGAGTACCGCCTCACGCTGCTCGCCGAGGACCCAGGCAAATCCGCAATACAGCGCGGTCAGGCTTATAGCGGTGAACAACACAATCAGCCACGCAGGCATAATGCGCAGCCGGTCAGCAGCGTCGGAGCGTGCGCCCTGCCAGTGAGGTGAAAGCGTTCGCGAAACATCGCCTCTTACGTGTTTTATCTGCAGATAAAGGTTATGCCGGATATCTTCCAGCTCGTTGCCGTTGCGACGATGAGAGCGGTATTTCCCCTCAAAACCGAGTGCGAGGCACAGGTACATCAACTCGAGCATCGAGAGATGCCTGAAAGCGTTTGCGGAGAGTTTTTCAAGCAGTTGAAAGAATTTTTCGCCGCCGAAGGTTTCCCTATGAAAACGGCTGAGCAGACTGATCTTCGACCAGTCACTCTGGCTACCCCAAACCGTGTTCAGCACAGCCTCATCCACTACCGTACACAGCACATAGCGGGCAGCCAGCAGGTGCTCGTTTGCTATCGCGTTCCGCCGTGCCCTGGCTTCGAACAGTTTCACCTGGTCGGAAAGCTGTACGTTCAGAAGATGGATATCCCCAACGTCTTTTGCTGTACCCAGCTTCGCCACCTGAGCCAGCAATTCACCTGCTGCAGAAACCAGTGGATTGACGTGGCTACGGACCTGTCTTTCAGATACTCGCCGAGTGCTGTACAGCAACTGCTCCTGCAGACCTTCGAAAAGATCCGAATTGTGGGTGTCGGTGAAATAGCCATTCCCTGACCCGGTATTGTCCCGTTCTAAGGCAAAATGATCTTCGAGGCCGCTTTGCATATCCGCCACCCTGTTCAATTTCTGATCGCCCAGAACTGCAGTTCAAGCCCGGGAAACTCACCTGATACATGGAAAGCGAATCCTCCTGACTGATCGATCCCGGTCTGTTCCCGGTCATCGACATCGAGAATGAAATAGCTCTTGGCAGCATGAAAAGGTATTTGCCGAGGCGCCACAGGCAGTGGTCTTATGCGTAAACCTGGCAAATGCAGGCTCACCAGCTCGCGAATACGTTCTACCGAGCCGACTTTAAGATGCGAAGGCAGTCGCAGACGCAGTTCTTCGGCATCGCAATCTGCGCGGGCAGCAATGATGAATGACGCGTCCCCCAGTAGCTCACGATCCACCCGAGGCGAAACCAGAACACCATACTGCCGGGGCTGTAACTCGAGCTCCTGGGCCTGCTGCTCGAGAACCATCGACAGCATCTGTCGAATCGCAGACATTACGCCTCTGAATGTGCCGCCCTGGTCACTGTGCTGATAAGTACCTTCCAGTCCAGGACGTCTGCTCTCATCGCCAAATGTCGATAACTCACCCAACAGCGATAGCAGTGCACGGTATAGCTCCTCAGGATGGACGCTTCGAATATTGAGATAGTGTTGAAAAACCAATGCATTTCGATTGACCAGTTGCAACATCATCAAATCGCTCGCCTCTGCGCCACGGGTCTGACCGCAAACACCGATACGCTCGGCAATCACGTCCCCACGGTGATTCAGCAGACCCGCCACTTCCCTCAGGCACGACATCACATAGCGGGAGCCACTGGCGCTGATGAAGGCAGGTGAAAATTCGAGGTCCAGCGAAAGCGACTTGTCAGGACTGCAGATCAGAACGTGGCAGACCTTGAGCATGCTGTAGGTATGCTCTCCCTGGGGCTCGCCCATTAACAATCGGAACTCTGGACGCGCGCACAACACAGGCGTGAAACGGTCTTCACCCGCGTTTGAATCGCGGATGCTCGCTGAATAGCTTGTAAACCGTGCTACCACATCCGGCTGTTCGTGACTGCGAGACTCAATGCAGTTGCCCGCCACGATCGGCAGTGCCAGATACACCGAGACGTTTGAAGTAGTGGGAGGAATGTCCAGCGCCAAAGGAGTTTCATGGCCCCGTATATCAAAGACACTGCCATCCGGCAGAATGCCCGAGGCCTGGGCAATGACGATTTGCCCCGCCCCCAGAAATTGCGGATCGATTTCCAAGGCTGTAAAGCCCCAGTTGTAAGCGCCTGCCAACTGAGTACGAAGCCGCAACTGGTGGTCGTAGTAACGATCATGATGCTGAAAGTGCTGCGGGCGAAGCAGCATGCCTTCCTGCCAGATAACCTTGTGCTGATTCATAACGGACTTCCTGTGTCAGTTGGGCTGTCTTCCAGTTGAATACCGGAATCACTCAACATGAAAACGGCACTGTTCTGCTGGTTAGGGGCGATCTGAATCACCTGACGCCAGCGGGCTTCGGACAAGTGCCGATAAGCCGCGAGCACAGCGATATAACGACTGCTGTCATCCAGCTTCAGCTTCAACTCAATACTGTCGCCGGGACGAAGCTCAAACTCTTCGCTGGCCACCAGATCATTTCCCAACGCCTGCCCGGTACGTTTATAAAGCGAGAGAAAATCCATACTCTCAAACGTGACGGGACGTCGAAGTTCAAGCAACTTGAAAACAACCGGAGACGGTCTGCCATTCACATCGGGATTCAGTCGGTCATCGGCACTCAGTCTGATATCCAGACGTGTTTGCGTTGAGTACGGCGATAGTGCGGAGCAACCTGAGATCAAAACCAGGAGTACTATCAGTACCTTTTGGAAGCCTCGGGCAACGCAAGCGCTCACGGAGATCATTCCTGAAAATCCTGACGCAGGGCAGCAATCGAAAAGGCATGCGGCGTTGACATCTGTTTTTGAGAAATCGAATCCTGCCGTAATACATCCAGGCGGCCGGTGGGTTCTGGACTGCCCAACGCGCGGTATTGATCATCACTGAACTTGAAATGACCTTTGCACCCCCCGAGGCAAATCAGCGCAACGAATGTGATAGGCACAATGCGCCAACAATGAAAGTTCATTGGAACGTCTCCAGACAGGAAATTAACTAAATGTGATTATTGAATGGCTAGGTACGCCGTCCATGAGCAGCGCCGATCTTCAGATGTGCCAGCCGATAAAGCAGTGTGCGCCGCGACACCCCTAACGTACGCGCTGCAAGGCTCCGGTTACCGCCGGTGTCGCGCAGACTCTCAAGCAGAACGCCACGCTCGAACTGTTCGATGCGTTCACGCAGTGAAAAACCAACCGGATGGCTTGTCGAATCGGCGGCCATGGGAAAGTGTTCCGGTCGCAACTCCCCGTCTTCGCATAACAACACTGCTCGCTCGACGAACCCCTTCAGCTCTCGAACGTTTCCAGGAAAGGCATATCCCGATAACGCACTCAATGCGGTTTCCGACCACTGCACAGACTCTCGTTGTGAGTTCTGGCAAGCCTTGTCGGAGAAATGCCGGGCCAGTATTTCGATGTCTTCCACGCGATGACGTAGCGGAGGAAGTTCTATGGGGAACTGCGCCAAACGGTAATAGAGGTCTTCTCGAAAGCGCCCTTCGGCGACCAGTGTCGGTAGATGACGATGAGTAGCAGCGATGATTCGCACATCCACGTTGCGAACTTCATTGCCGCCCAGCGGGCGAATCTCGCCCTCCTGCAACACCCGCAAAAGCTTTGCTTGTAATTGCAGCGGCATATCGCCAATTTCGTCTAGTACCAGCGTACCGCCATCAGCTTCGTCAAACAGGCCACGCCGATCACGGTCAGCGCCGGTAAACGCGCCTTTGCGATAACCAAAGAGTTCGCTTTCCAAAAGAGCTTCTGGAAAGGCAGCGCAATTCTGTACAACGAGCGCCTTGGAGCGACGAGGTCCGTGCTCGTGAATGGCACGAGACGCTATCTCCTTGCCTGTCCCGGTCTCACCCGTAAGCAACACTGTGCAGGTGCTGTCGAGAATCTTGCTCAGAAGATGGGTGGTTCTTTCCAGGGCTGCGCTACGCCCTATGAGTCCAAAACGCCCTTCCGGTGAGATGCACCTGCGCGGATTAAGCTTCGCGCACACAGACCTGGGTGATGACTGCAGAACAGATAATCGGGAAATCACGAACGTTCCCAGCGCGCCTAGCGATTCTGCGTAGCATTCCAATTCTTCGGAGCGCCTGCTCGCACATATCAAGACCCCGACGGCTATCCGCTCATGATTGTGCAGCGGGACGCACAGCAGTGACGTCCACTCTTGCGCCCCTACCGGTAGGAAGCTGGTCCCGTGAAGACTGCTGCTGATTTCCGGCACGCTGACAACCCGGTTCTGAAGCAGAGAGAACTGCAGTAAAGGCTCGTCCCGGTAGTCTTTAAATGAAGTCGTTTTCTGATCAGGCTGAATGACACTGTCAACGACTTCAGTAACAAGGCAGAGGTGTTTGTGACGCGCATCGAGTAGAAACAACTGGCTTGCCTGACAGTCGCTGAGCTCCGCAGCAGAGAGTGCAAAATCATGCTGCAGCGACTGGCTATCGGCTGACCGGGAGAGAGCCGAGTACTGCGAAACCAATGTTTGGGCATAGCCTGATGGGTCGTGTAGCAAATGAAAGGACGAGGCCACCTTATTCGAACTCACAGACAACACCACCTGAGCTGTCGAGTGTTGCGTGAACCCTGACGACCCTGTCACCACGGCTCATGGCGTCGAGTAAACGGTCTGCTATCAAGGGGGTCAGACTGGACTCCAGTAACTGATCGATCAGCCGGGCGCCGCTGCCGTCTTGCGTACACTGTTCAAGCAGATGACAAACCAGATCATGCGAATAACTGAAGGTCAGACCACGGGATTCAAGTCTCTCGCCAAGACGAATCAGCTTTAGCTCGACCAGTTCACGCAGCGCAGCCCCCATGATCGGGTAATAAGGCACAACCCGCATTCTGGCCAGCAATGCCGGTTTGAAATGCGCGCTCAGTATCGGTTTCAGCCGGGTTTTCAGCTCTGTGACATCAGGTCGTCTGCCTTCGTGGCAACTTGCGTGGATCAGATCGGCACCCAGGTTGGAGGTCATCAGAATGAGTGTGTTACGGAAATCGATTTCCCGGCCCTCTCCATCGTTGGCCGTGCCTTTATCGAAAATCTGATAGAACAGATTAAGTACATCCGGATCAGCCTTCTCCACCTCATCAAGGAGAATGATCGAATAGGGCTTGCATCGAACGGCATCGGTCAACATACCCCCTTCGCCATAACCGATGTAGCCCGGAGGGGCACCGATCAATCGGGAAACGGTATGCTTCTCCTGAAATTCGGACATGTTGATAGTCGTGAGAAAACGTTCGCCGCCATACAACAGATCAGCCAGAGCAATGGCTGTTTCCGTCTTGCCCACTCCGCTGGGTCCAACCAGAAGAAATACACCTGTCGGGGCGCCGGGTGCATTCAACCCCGCAGCCGATGCACGGACAGCCTTTTCAATGGTCAGCATCGCCTGCTCCTGACCACGGATGCGCATGCGCAGTTCTGAGGAAAAGCTGTTGATTGCCGGGCTGTGCTCCTGAGCAAGGCGCGATACGGGAATACCGGTCCAGCCACCCACTACTTCAGCTATCAGCCTGGGGCATACCTCAAAGCTCACGAGACGGTCGCTCATCTGAATATCGATCAGGGTCCGTCGAACCTGGGTCAACTCGGACTCAAGCGAACGTATGGACTCACTCTCACCCGCATCAGCCGACAGTGCTGTTAGTTCAGCCAGTTGCTTGCGCAGTTCCAGCAGACGCTCGACGGCTGCCCGTTGATCAGTCCATCTGAACTCCAGTGCTGCAGCCTCGCTCCGCATCAATGACAGATCGGAAGTCAGCGTATCCACTGCCTTGTCATCAACCGACATCCCGGCATTGGCATCACGCCGTATTGCCTCGAAATGCCTCTGCTGACGTGCCATCTCGCTTCGTAGATGTTCTAGACGCTCAGGTACGGCGATCAGACCGATTCGTGCGCGAGCGCAAGCTGTATCAAGCAGATCGATTGCCTTGTCCGGCAGCTGGCGCCCGGTGAGATAGCGCGCCGAAAGCCTGGCGGCCGCAACTACGGCATCATCGCGCAGATGCACACCGTGAGTACGTTCATATAGCGGAGCAAGCCCGCGCAGAATGGTGATGGCCTGCTCGACTGTCGGCTCCAGCACCCGGACTGGTTGAAAGCGACGTGCGAGCGCCGGATCCTTTTCAAAATATTGTCTGTACTCGGCCCACGTCGTCGCTGCAATGGTCCTCAATTCTCCGCGTGCCAACGCCGGCTTCAACAGATTGGCCGCGTCCGAACCACGCGCCTGCGCACCGTCGCCGATGAGTGTGTGGGCTTCATCGATGAAAAGAATAACTGGCCTGGACGAGGATTTGACCTCGTCAATCACGCCCTTCAAGCGACGTTCAAACTCGCCCTTGATACTGGCACCCGCCTGGAGCAGCCCCATATCCAGAGACAGTAATTCAACGTTCTCCAATAGATCGGGGACTTCACCGTGAACGATCTTAAGCGCCAGCCCTTCGACAACCGCAGTCTTGCCGACACCCGCCTCGCCCACCACTATGGGGTTGTTCTTGCGTCGACGAGACAGGATATCGATCATCTGACGCAGACAGTCATCACGGCACAGCACGGGATCAAGCAACCCATCCCTGGCCTGCTGCGTCAGATTATGAGTGAAGCGTTCGAGCAGCGAGTCACATTGCCTCACTGACGGTTTTGTTACGTCCGGCACTTGTTCGGCAAGGGCGTAATCACGAAAGCGCTCAATGTTGATCTTCGCCAATAATGGCTGGTATGGACGGTCGGCATAGCGCAAGGGATTACGCAGCAAGGCAAGAATCAACGCAGCCTGATCAATCAGGCTTTGGCCCAGATCCAGATTGGCAATCAACAGCGCGTCCTGAAGCCATTGAACAAGTTCGGCAGAAAATGCCGGGCTCCGGGTCGCACTGTGTTCGATTGGCGGATGAAGAAAGCCTCCAAGTTCGTCGGCCCCAACCTCAGCGTCTACGAGCGCACGGGATAGCATTCCATCAGGTCGTTCCAGCAGGGCAAGCAACAGGTCTTCGACCAGGATTTTACTACTGCCTCTCGAAACGCAGCGTTCGGCGCTTGCCTCCAGTTCTCCGCGTGTAGGCGCATCGAGGGCATTGACGAGTTGCTGCAAATCTACATCGATCATGAGTCGTCCTTAATGTATCGGTCTGTTGAGCGTGACCAGACCCTGCGCATGCTCGCGCCCGAGCCAGGTGGTCCAGCCCAGGTGACAGGTGTTCGACTGGCCAATGCGCAGTTCTCTGATGTCTTCATGGCACAGCTCAAGACAGACGTCGTAGTCCAGCGGGTCGCGTAACGTGAATCGCACAAGGGCGCCCAACGGACGGTAGCCAGAACCGACGGGTAAAAATTCGTGGAAACGTTCCCGGTCGAGCTGTTTCACATGGACGCGGAACTTGCCACTCCGGTCAGGCACCCGGCTACCCAGCACCGCAGTGCGCCCCAATCGGTGATTGGTTTTTCCAAGGCAATTAAGCTGAGAGCAGCTGATCTCGACGGTTCGCTCAACACACTGTTCGATAAACAACTGTGCGTGCTTGAAGTAATAACGAAGCACAGACTCGATCAAGGCGGCCGAATGAGCGCGCAGGCTCAAAAGTCCTAGGTAGGGCAATAGCCGTTTCCAGTTCAATTCGGGAGTTTCGCGAATGCGCTGCCCGTGCAGGCCGATCAGTGCGAACAGCTGTTCGGAAAACGAATCTGTCGCGCCACGGGTAAACATGGCGTGATAGCGATACTTGCGCCATACGGGGAGCATTAACATCTGCAATCGACGATTAAAGATATCCAGAAAATCGCGAGTCACATTAGGCTTATCCCGCTCACCCAAGGCTTGTTCAGCATAAAAAGCGGGTAACGGTGAGCCGGAGCCGACCAAGCTCATCACATTGAGATCAAGTCGTACGTGCAACTGACCCTGCTCGTAAAAAAGCTCCATGCATTCAATATCACTGCCAGGAAATCCAAGACCCGGATTTGCCCGCAACTCGAGAAAATCATGAACGCGGCGCTCATCCGTACCGGGATGAATTTCACGTAAAGTATTGAGAATCAGCGGTATCGCCTGATAAACAGAGTACCGCCGTATGTCCTGACTCAGCCTGGCTAAAGCAGCGGTTGCATGCCCATGCGCGGTGCCCATTCGTATCCTCCACCTTGTGTGCTCTTTACATGCAGTTCGTGAAAGGAATTCAGGCTCGCGTAGAGCGCAAAGAATTCGTTTAGGACGGAGGCGAACAAGAACAAACTGCCCTCTCCTGCAAAGCCGTCAGGTTCGACGGTTAACTCCGTCCTGACTCCCCTTACAGGCAGCCCGTCATGCAGGCAGTCGATATGTTGGTGACGAATGGACTTCAACCCGCCCAAGAGATGCTTGCTGACTTTCTCTGCCTGCGAATCGTAATACCGAGGCAAATCGTACGTTTCGAGAATCACTTTCAGTGCTTCGATATTTTCGAGCGACAGGTAGTTGAGCGACATGTTGCTGATCACACGCCAGAAAAAATCCCCGTCCATGGGTGGCGCAAATGTTTTTGTGGCAGGCGATATATTTCTGAAGCGCAAAAAGTCAGGGGTGCCCTCACATGGTTTACAGAGGCCTCCTGCCTTGATTTGCCACGGGAGGTCACCGTTAGTGCATGTCATCTCAATGGACATTGTCTCGTCAGTTCGCCCAGCTCGAAGACCGAAGCTTAAAAATGTATCGAGCCCTTTGTGCTGTATGGAAGTACGATGCCTCACGCTGTAGTAAGGCGAGTTACTATCCACATCGACCGCAGCGTCGTGTTCAAACGATTCAAAGGGTACGTAATTCTGATAGCCCAGCCCTCCAGGCTGCCAGCCAACAACCTTATCGACCGAGTACACACCACAACCGCCGTGTGCGTAATGCGCAGGAATGAGCAGATATTCGTCCTGCCGGGCATCCGCAAGAATGGGCAAGGCATCCTGTTTGAACAGGTTCACGACCGGCGTGCAGTAAAGCTTGATGTTTTCGACGGTAGGGCGAAGGGGTTGCATGTCCTTCCCTTGCACATCAAAAACAAGCTGTAGCCCGCACGCGCGCTTCAGCAAATCGTCAGTCAATGAGTGAATGACATCTAAACCGAGAACATCGACAAAAAGAAACTTCTCAGGAAAAAAGAAATACTCTTGCAGGTAGCGATAGCCCCGAAAGGTATTTAGTGGGTAGGGAATCAACGACTCCTCTTCAGCGAAGCCTACAGGTTTCACGTGTTCCACAGGAATGATCAGTTCGATCGCTTTGCCTGAGGAGGTCAGTAACGGATCGCCCATCGCATCAAGAGGCAATAATGTGATGCCCTTGAGCTTCTGCATCATCGCGAAGTAAATGGCTTGGCTGATGCGACGCTCACCCGCCAGATGCAAACGCAACTGACTGAACTTTACCTCGCCTAAATGGCTGTCTCCATTCATCGCCAGACACAGCTTCAGCGTTGTCCCGCCCCCGCTTGACGAACAATAGAGGTGAGTCAGTTTCAACGGCAATACCTGAGTGGCAAAGCAGGTACGGAAATAGCACACCTGGTCATTCACTGGTTCGCTTTCTACAGGTGTTGCTCGCTCGACCACGAAACCCGGGCCGGAGCCGTCCAGAGCGTCAAACTGAAGCATGCTCACCGAGGGCAGAGGTCGAAGGTAATTGGGCCATAACAACTGCATGAGGGAGTGGGTCAGCTCAGGTAAGTCTTCATCCAGTTTTTGACGCAAACGGCCCGTCAGGAAAGCAACTCCCTCAAGTAAACGTTCTACGTCCGGGTCCTGGCCCGCCTGCCCTAAAAAAGGAGCCAACGCCGGATTACGCTCGGAAAACCGACGTCCAGACTCTCGAAGAGCCGTCAATTCTTCTTGATAATAGTGGTTAAATGACACCGTTCTTTCTACCTGGCCGGTCGTAAATCGATAATGAAAAATCTGGGTGTAAAACCGATAGATAATCGGCGCACCGCTTCGCGAGGGGAAAAACTTACTCAAACAATGCTTATTTTACCGTCGCCACCGAGCAGTGCAGAAAATCGAACAGACTTCTTTACCCCTGCAATGTCCAGAGCCGCACCGATCGAGAATGTTCGCCTCAGCAGACAACTCTCGTGTTTTTCCACCGTTACGTGAACATCGAATAATCGTGGTTCATATGTACGAATCATCTTTTCGATGATCATGCGAGAGTACCTCAGCGTATCGTCAAGGCTGAGACCTCTATTGTTCAAGTCAGGCAAACCATAATCAGGCAACATCTTTACGCTACCGGCTCGCGTACCCAGCATCTTGGTCAGATGAGCCGATATCAACATCATTAACTGCTCTTCCCTGTCAAAAGACTGTTGTTTCAAGGTGTCACCTGCCAGGCGTTGAAAGAGGCTACCTTTTGGATTCATCATCAATCGATGATCTACTCTTTATCCATTTTGCCGACCAGCGACAGCGTAAAGTCAGCACCCATGTATTTAAAATGAGGACGAACATTTAGACTGACCCGGTACCAGCCGGGATCACCTTCAACATCACTGACAATGACCTGTGCCGCGCGCAGCGGTCGTCTGCCACGCACCTCTGAACTCGGATTCTCCTGATCGGCAACGTACTGACGTATCCATTTGTTAAGCTGACTCTCCAGGTCCGCTCGTTCTTTCCAGGAACCTATCTGCTCTCTCTGCAGCACCTTGAGGTAGTGCGCGAGGCGATTGACGATCATCATGTAGGGCAGTTGAGTGCCTAGCTTGTAATTAAGCTCGGCTATTTTCCCCTCTGGATTGTTGCCAAAAAACTTGGGCTTCTGTACTGAGCTGGCAGAAAAGAACGCCGCATTGTCACTGCCCTTGCGCATGGTCAATGCGATAAAGCCCTCTTCCGCCAGCTCGTATTCACGGCGGTCAGACACCAGTACCTCAGTCGGAATCTTGGTCTCGATTTCACCCATGCTGTGGAAGTGGTGCAAAGGCAGGTCATCAACAGCACCGCCGCTCAAAGGACCAATGATGTTGGGGCACCACCGAAATCTGGCGAAGCTGTCTGTCAGCTTGGTAGCAAATGCATAGGCCGTATTGCCCCACAGATAGTGCTCGTGGTCGTTCGAGACGTTTTCCTCATAGGCAAACGTCTTCACCGGATTTTCCTTAGGCTCGTAGGGGCTGCGTAAAAGAAAACGCGGTACTGTCAGTGCGAAATAACGGGCGTCTTCCCGCTGCCGAAAGCTTTGCCATTTGGCGAACTGCGGCCCTTCGAAGTGATCTTTCAGATCCTTTAGATCGGGCAGACCGGTGAACTGCTCAAGCCCGAAGAAATTCGGGCCTGCAGCCGCAATAAAAGGTGCATGCGCCATGCAGGCAACGCTTGAAACGTACTGCATGGTCTTCACATCGGGAGCGCTTGGCGAGAAGAAATAATTGGCAATGATCGCGCCCACGGGATTACCGCCGAACTGACCATATTCAGCGGTATACACATGTTTGTAGAGTCCCGACTGCACCACTTCAGGTGAGTCTTCAAAATCGTCCAGAAGATCTTGCTTGGAAATACTTAACAACTCGATTTTTATATTTTCGCGAAAATCGGTTCTATCAATCAGTAACTGTAGCCCGCGCCATGATGCTTCCAACGCCTGAAACTCTGCATGATGGATGATCTCGTCCATCTGGCGACTCAGCTTGACGTCAATCTCGGTAATCATTCGATCAACCAGCGCTTTCTTGACCGGCTCGTTGTTATTACGCGGTTTCAGCAGTTCTTCAATAAATGCAGCCACCCCTCGTTTGGCAATACCATAGGCGTCGTCACAAGGCTCTAATCGGGTATGCGCAATAATCTGGTCGAGAATTCCAAGGTGAAGTTCACTTGCATCGCGCTGCGGTATGGCTTTTGTGTTCATATCTTAATTCCTGACAATGGGTCCGATGTTACTGTTGCGCGGCGACATCCAGGCCAAGCTCATCCAGCACGGTCTTACGCGATGTTTCATCCGTAATGACCTGCTCGATGGCCTTACGAAAAGAAGGCATGTTCCCCAACGGCCCCTTGAGCGCCATGAGGGCGTTGCGCAGCTCCATCAACTTTTTAAGCTCAGGAATCTGTTCGACGAGACTGGCAGGGTTGAAGTCTTTCATTGAAGAGACCTTGATGCTGACAGTCAGCTCGTCAGCCCCGCTGTCAGCCTGCAAGCGGTCAGGTACATTCAGTACCAGCTCAAGCTCCTGCTTCGCCAACACATCATCGAAATTGTTCTTGTCGATACTGATTGATTTACGGTCCTCAAGCTTTCGCTCGTCCGCGCGCTGTATGAAATCGCCAAGAACCAGCAACTTAAGTGGCAGTTCTATTTCTTCCTGCGCACCACCAACAGCAGGCTTGAACGTCACGTTGATCCGCTCTTTGGGCGCTACAGAGCCTTCTCTGGCCATTCCATTTCCCCTCAATTTATTAAACTGTACGTTAGCCATCAATAAATCTTTCAAGGTCGTGATGACATAACCTCTGGTAAATCACTTCTTTGCGCGCCGCGGCCTTGTCGTTCAGCGCCATTCGCTCATAACAGCTATATAACAACCGAGACACCTCGAGGAATATCGTGGGTTCCCATGCCGGGAGGCTTGCCGATTGAAGCTCCTGATCAAGATACTCAAGTTGAACCTTCGCCAACTCGTATTTTTTTGCATCGATACAGAGACGTGCGATGTACAGCTTGCAGAAAAATCGCTCTCGCCCGCCTTCCATACCGTTCAAGTGATCATTCACTAATTGCACAGCGGCTTTAAGCCCTTTTGTCTGCAAAACCGGCAGTGCGTCGTGGTACAGCGAATTTCGTTCTGAAGTGTCATGCTGACTTTCGCTGCCAGATGCATTTCCGACATGGACCTCGGTAGGCAGGATATAAGCGGCGATCCACTGTAATGTCTCCGTGTCTGCAAACGGCACACCGTCGTGAAAGCGAAGTTCAATAAGGTCTGGAATGCGCTTTAAAAGCAGAGCAAACTGAGCTTCTACTTCGCGCATTGCCGCTTCGCCCCCCAGGGCTTTCAGACAGTTCCAGACCATTCGCTGACCATCAAACCAAAAAGGCGACCCTGCAAGACTTGCCTCAACATCTACAATAAGGTCTGCGTAAAGACCCTGTTCGAATCGCTCTTGGTAATTGCTCAATTTGTCAACGGGCAACCTCCTTAACGGGGTTATTTTTTCACTGTTTCTTTCAGGAAGACTGTCCACTGCATACCAGGTCTGCGAGCGACCCAGGCGGAACGCTCGCGGGTCTGTAGTTTTTTGCTTAAGCCACCATCTACAAAGGCTGCGTACCGAGTGCTCTTGCACACTTAACGTCCGCTGGGCGTCTTTCTCGTTGTCGATGTAAGAGTCACTTGAAAATAACTGGACCGCAGCCTGCTTGACACGCTCCACCACCTTGACAGGCTCTTTCTCAACTTGCTCAGCGCGCTGAATCATACAGGCGAGCCGTCTTCTCAACGGCAGCAGCAACGGAGCATCACTTCCCAGATACAGATTAAATATCTCATCCAGGCCATCAAGCTGTCTGAGCAGTTGCTGGAATTCAAGAAGCTGGTGAGTAATGGAAATATCTTCTCCCAGCGCATTGTCGAGTTTTAGCAAGAGCCATTGCATGGCCGCTGAACGTGTTCGTAATTTTTGGGGATGAAATAGCAGCCAATGCTCTTTGCACAAATAATGAATCAATCCCAGCCCCGCAGATAATCCGCTAACAGACTCGCATTCATATAGAGCCCACGCCAGCCAGCTGGCGACGCGCAAGTCTTTAGACTGGTTTGAAAGAATATGTTCGCAGCCCTCTCTGATCCGCAGCCAGTCTACATTCACTTCCCCGAAAATGGCCTGTGCACCGCCCAACTCACGCTCCAAGGCTTCAAACGCCGTAGAAAAACGGATGTCTTCGCCTGCATAATCACCCATTGCGACAGGATGCCGGCCCAGATCCAGATATCGAATAGAGAGTTTGTCTTTATTGGCCACTGCCCATATTCCCACACGGCGCGCATTTCATTGTTGACGATTTTTCCAACCACTCATAAAGCCAGACAGACCTTATCGCCATGAAAACCAGCAAGCAAGGCGACACTTGGAAAATATTAAACTTTCGGAAAATTCTTACAAACAAACGAAGAAAATATGTAGGAAAGCATATAATTTATGTACCAAAATATTTAACAACCTAACTATCTATTGACCAAATACGCTGTTGCGTGCCCATCAGAATCCACAGATGTATTTTGCTTAAAACTTAACCACGAGAGGCCACTAAACGGCCAGCCATCTTGCCAACAGCACTGAAAAAATCCATGACCTCCCATACAACAAGGCCAAATATAAAATATGGATATTTTTGGATAGAGTCCTGGAAAGCTGCGCAAAAAAATGAAAATAGCGCGCAAAAACTTGCACAAATTACTCGAAAAAACTCACAACGAGCAGCACCCTCATATCCGTTCAAACGGCCAAACCAGCTGACAATACTGACTTAAGAGATACCTGGCACGTAACTTGTTATAGCGATGCTTCGACCTCCAAGCCGATTTGCTTGTGAGGCGCCACCGACTGTAAGGAAGTACGTTAATGCCTACACCCGCCTATATGACTGTCATAGACGCCAATCAGAAAATACTGACAGCAGGAGCTTTCACAACAGACTCTGTCGGCAACGTCTATCAGGAAGGCCATGAAGATGAAGCAATAATCCAGGCATTCAGCCATAACATTATTACACCCTGTGATCCTCAGTCAGGGCAGCCTACTGGCCAACGCATTCATGGTCCTGCGTGTGTCACGAAAATTTTCGACAAGACCTCGCCATTGCTTCTGGAGGCTCTTTGCTCAGGCTCAACACTAAGCAAAGTCGAAATCAAGTGGTACCGGACGTCTATCGATGGCAAGCAGGAACACTATTACACCACCACCCTGGAGGATGCGGTCATCGTCAACATCAGGTCCTACATGCACAACTGCCAGGATCCGAAGAACTCGCACTTTGGACATCTGGAGGACGTTCAATTCAGCTATCGCAAAATAACCTGGGACCACGTAAAGGCCACTACTACCGGGTCTGATGACTGGAGAAGTCCTAAGTCGGCATAACTACGCTGCCCCGGCGGTTCGACAGGATCGTCGGGGTTTTCATAAACCGGCTAGGCACGGTGGTCCATATGACGCTTAACCCCACTGATCGACCTTATTTCAGCCTGATCATCGACGGCCCTGAGCATGATTTTCAAATCCTTTCATTTACCGGCCATGAAGCTATCAATCAGCCCTTCTGTTTCAAGCTTGAGCTGGTCAGCGAGCGCGCATCGCTGAATCTCGAAAGCCTGCTGAATTGCCCCGCATTTCTGCAGTACACATCAAGGGGCAACGGCATTCATGGAGTGATCGATCAGGTTTCCCAAGGCGATTCCGGCAGGCGTCTTACGCACTACTCAGTCACCTTGCGACCGAATCTGGCAAGGCTCAGGCATCGTACCAATCAGCGTATTTTTCAGAATCGAACAGTAAAGGAGATTATTGAGCAGGTATTGAAAGAACATCACCTGATGGGCGATGCCTACAGCTTCCAGCTCGGTACGACTTACGCGGAGCGCGAATACTGCGTGCAGTATGGCGAGTCCGACCTGCACTTCATCCAGCGGCTTTGCGAAGAGGAAGGCCTGCACTACCACTTCAAACACAGCCACACAGCACATCAACTGGTATTTGGTGATGACCAGACCGTATTTCCGAAACTAAACCCGGTTATCTATAAGCCGGACAGTGGCCTGGTACCGGCTAAGTCGGTCATCAAGCGCTTCAGGTTGCGCCTGGAAATACGCACAAACAGCGTTACTCATCGCGATTATCACTTTGAAAAACCACTTCTGAAAATGGAAGGCGCGGCATATGACGACGCCCGGCCGGAGCTGGAGCACTACGAATACCCGGGCGGCTTCATTCATCGGGATCGAGGAGCGCATCTGGCGAGCCGCGCACTTGAGCGCCATCGCCAGGATTACAGACTGGGCGATGGCCAAAGTGATCAACCCACCTTGGTCAGCGGCCATTTTCTACCTTTGCGCGAGCACCCCAACGAGGAATGGAACGACCTCTGGCTGTTGACCGAAGTCCGTCATGAGGGCCGCCAGCCGCAGGGGCTTGAGGAGTCTGCCCATGCATTACAGAACAAGGGGGACTTTCATCAGGGATATCGCAATACCTTTCTCGCTACACCGTGGCAAGCCTCGTATCGCCCTCCCCGGCATCATCCCAAGCCAAGAATATTCGGCAGCCAGACCGCTGTGGTCACCGGCCCGAAAGATCAGGAAATACACTGCGACCGGCACGGTCGGGTCAAAGTGCAGTTTCATTGGGATCGCGAGGGTCAGGCCAATGATCACAGCAGCTGCTGGATACGGGTTTCGTCCGGTTGGGCCGGTCATCACTACGGCAGCATGGTTATCCCGCGGATCGGTATGGAAGTACTGGTGACGTTCCTTGACGGCGACCCTGACCGTCCATTGGTCAGCGGCTGCCTGTACCACGCAGAGCACGTCCCGCCCTACGACCTGCCAGCACATCAGACGCGCAGTGTATTCAAGACCCTGAGCAGCCCCGGAGGCAATGGTTCCAACGAACTGCGTATTGAAGACCGTGCAGGCCAGGAGCAGATCTACATTCATGCCCAGCGCGACTGGGAGCAGAACATTGAGCATGAGCAGAAAATCCGGGTCGGTCATCATCGGCATGAGCGGATCGAAGGCAACAGCTACAGCGAGCTCAAGGCCGAGGAACATCAGACTGTGGATGGCGACCGGCTGACCGAGGTAAAAGCGAGCGATCACGTCACGGTTGGCGGAACCCGGCATATCAGAGTGGGTGATGGATTACTGGCCCACGCCGGACAGGAAATCCATCTCAAAGCCGGTAACAAACTGATCATCGAAGCGGGGCTGGAAATCACGCTCAATGCAGGCGGCTCCTTTATCAAGATCGATGCCAGTGGTGTGACCGCGACCGGGCCTCAGATAAAGCTCAATTCGGGGGGCAGCCCCGGAAACGGCTCTGGAGCCACCCCTCTACTTCCAGGTAATGCAGAGCGACCAGAAGCTGGCGAATCAGGTGACATGCTGATCTCCGCACAGCGACAGGCAATGATACGCAGCCCACTTTGTAGCCAATGCTCGCAAGCAACCGAAGAAAGAAAAAAATGAATCAAGCCAATTATCTGTTGATTGACGGATTGCTGAGACCTGACGCCGTAAAGCAGCTATACCAGTGCGACGAGCCTATCGAGATCGCTCCGCTTTATCTCGGCACACGGTGGGCGGAGATCATGGATTTAGGCCCGGTACTTGTGCGCACGGCTCATCCCTCCGAACTCATTGCGCAGTGGCGTCGACATCCTGAACAGCGTATCGACGCCTGCATTTTTTTCAGCAATGCGCCCTTGAAAATCGTCTCTGAACATTTGCAGCGTTTCCTGAATCCCTTTGATTATCTCGGTCATTCAAGCCTGCTGCGCTTCGCAGATCCGCTGGTGATGCACTACTGGCTATCGAGCTATGACCCTGAACATTTGAACTCGACGCTAGGCCCCATCGATCAACTCTGGGTTCAGTCCCCCCTGCGCAGCTGGCAACAAAACCTCGATCCAGCGATCACGACATTTGTTAACGAACGTGCGCAAAAAGTCTCTCGGGCGCCTTTTTCTCTGGTAAGCGAACGTCAGTTGCAAGCCTTCGAAAGCTGCTATCGATGGCTCTTCGAGGAGCGCCTTTATGAATGGGTCAAAAAGCAGGATTCGCTGGCCTTTCTGGACCAGAGCGACGATCAAATCGAAATATGGCTGAAGCGTGCTGTGGACAGCGCAATTGAATGGGGTCTGGTCAGCGAGTACGCACTGGCGACATGGGCCGACATCTGCCACGACTGGGGTCTTGGCTTTACGAGCTCGCCACAGGGCCACTACCAATCCTGGTGTGCTCAATACACCGAGCAACAGCGCTTGCCCCCGGAGCTCCGCGTAACCGTACTCGATGAATACCGTCAGAAAAGTTCGTATAGACAGGGATGCAACGCATGACCGATAAATCCGGCACCCATACTCAACGACGTGCTGCAACGTTCGCCAAAACTCCCGCCACGGCCACCAGCCTGTGTCCCTTCCGCGGACCTGACGTCGCCATCGTGCCCGTGCGCTATGCGCTGGATCGCTCCCGCTACGATACCGCGCCCCAGAAGCTGAAACCGCTACTCAAGGGCAGCCGCTGGGCAGCGATGCCGAAACTGAAAACACGCAGCTATACCCTTCGCCAGCTGTATGACGGCTACGTGTATGTCTATGACGAGACTGCCGAAACGTTGCATGAGTACGTGGTGTCAGCCGCCACTGGCAACCTGAGCCGTATTGTCTGTGTGCCGACGATGGCAAACCCTTCCTGCTCTATCCGCGAAACAACCTGCTGCGCATCGCCTTTTCTCCGCTGCAATGGACGTGGCGAACATGCGAACACCTGCGTTCGAATCCGGCAAGCCGCTCTGCATGGATGAAAGCGCTGGATCTGAAACGCTACTGCATGACCATGGCCGAGCCGGATACCTTGCCATTGAA